>JAOXSB010000273.1 GCA_025800345.1 Mangrovicoccus sp.
CGCCCGTGGCACCACCCCTTTGGCGGTCTATCGCGCGGCCAGCCTTTCAGCCGCTGAGGCTTTTGGCCTGAAGGATCGTGGCCATATCGCCCCGGGGCGACGGGCCGATATCGTCGCTGTGAACAGCTTAGAAAACTGCGATGCACAGTTTGTGATCACAAAAGGGCGAAGGGTCGATCCAAAGGCACCGCCGCGCCCAGCTCCAGTATCTCCACCGGGCGGCCATACAGTTCATCTGCCTGATATCACGCCGGAAAGTTTTCGCGCGCGCTCTAATCGCCGCGAAACCCCGGTGATTGGCATATTGCCCGGCAAGATCTTAACAGAGCATCTCACAGAAGATATTCCCGTGATTGATGGGGACAAACTCCCCGACCCAAGCCGTGATTTGATCCGCATCACCGTGATCGAGCGCCATGGGAAAAATGGAAATATTGCAAATGGCTTTACCCGAGGCTTTGGCCTGCAAAGCGGTGCCATCGCATCCACAGTTTGCCATGATCATCACAATCTCGCATTGGTCGGCACAAATTACGCAGATATGGCCCTCGCGGCCCAACATATTGCGAAATTGGGCGGCGGATTTGCGGTGGTTAATGACGGGCAAATTCTAGCTGACCTCGCG
>JAOXSB010000285.1 GCA_025800345.1 Mangrovicoccus sp.
TGGTAGAGGATTTGGTGGGCGATGATCTGCTGACCGCTCAACGTCATTCTGTGATCCGCCTTGGCGGGCGGATCTATGATTACCCGCTGGCGGCCAAGAACCTGCTGGCCAATGCGCCAAAAGGCATGTTGGCGGCGGCCACAGCGGATTTGCTGGTCTCTATGACCCGGCGCGAAGAACCCGATCCCTATGCGGATTTCGCCACTTGGACCCGTGCGCGGTTTGGCGACACGCTGTATCGCACTTTCTTTGAGGGCTATACTCGCAAACTTTGGGGGATCGAGCCCGACACGCTCTCGGGCGATTGGGCGTCGCAGCGCATCAGCTTGCTCAATCTTAAAGACGTGGCCAAGCGGCTTTTGCCGGGCAAGCATAACGCCGTGCGTACTTATGCGCGCAGCTATCGCTATCCCCGCTTGGGCTTTGGCATGATCTTTGACCGGCTGGCCGATGCGGTGGGCGCTTTGGGCGGCGAAATCCGCCAGGGCGTAACCGTTACCGGCTTTGACAACAGCGGCAATCGCATCAGCGCCGTGCAAACCGATCAAGGGCCAGTGGCGTGCGATGCGGTGATCTCTACGGTGCCCCTGCCGCAAATGGTGCGCCTGACTGGCGGGCAAAGCGATCTGCGTTTCCGCGGCTTGCGGTTCTTTAACATGCCGGTCGAGACGGAAAATGTCTCGCCCTATACTTGGCAATATCTCTCCGATCCCGAGATCTTGGCCACTCGGCTGCAAGAGCCCAAGCGCCGCTCGGTAGAGATGGCACCCAAAGGTCACAGCTCGCTCATGTTGGAAATCCCCTGCGATCCCGGAGATGATCTTTGGGATATG
>JAOXSB010000315.1 GCA_025800345.1 Mangrovicoccus sp.
GCGGATACGGTGTTCAAAGAAAGCCTTGGGGCCGAGTTCTCGGCGGCGTATTGCAAGATGAAGCAAAAGGAATGGGACAGCTTTGTATCCCATTTCTCTGAATGGGAACGCATCCATACATTGGATATCTAACCCTTGCCCCGCTGCTCTGATCCGGGCGGCGGGGTTATGAGGCTGCCCGGTCTTCGGGCAGCATCGCTTTCATAGCCGCGCGCCAGGCGGTGGGGGTTTTGCCAGTGATGCGTTTGAAATTCGCGTTGAAGGTGGATTTCGAGTTGAAGCCCACCGCTTCGCTGATCTCAAGCACCGTTTCCGTGCTGCTGCCCAATCGCTGGCAGGCTTCATCAATGCGCTGCCCATTCACATAGTCAAAAAAGCTCTGACCCAATTGCGTGTTGAGCACTTCGGATAAATGCATGGTTTGAATGCCCGTGGCCTCGGAGAGCGTTTTGAGGTTGAGCATGGGATCTTGCCATATCTTGCCCTCGCGCATGCGTTTTTCCAGCCGCGCCGCCAGCCGTTCAAGATCCTCTGGGCCCAGGCCCGAACGGGCATAGCGCGGCGCGGGGGCGGCCTGATCTTGGGACGGCGCGGGGGGCTGTGTGATCACGGGCATTTTTTTGATCGCGGGCGTTGGGTCGGGCGCTGTATCGGGGCGCAGAATTTCCGCGGACCAATCGGGCAAAGGCGGCGTGACATGCAGCGCGAAAAG
>JAOXSB010000324.1 GCA_025800345.1 Mangrovicoccus sp.
CTTTTCCTGGGCAGGCGAGCCGGTGCCCGATCAAGACGCCGATGCGCTGGTCAATGCCGATGAGCCGGTGGAAGATAACGACCTGCTGATCGGCGGCGATGGGGCCGACACCTTTGAATTCCGTTGGTTGATTGATGCCAAGGACGAGATCATCACCAAACATACCGATGCCAATGGCGATATCGACTATTCCATGAATGGCGTGGCCGATGAGAATGACAATGTGCATGATCACTGGGTGGAATCCATCGGTGTAAAAACCGTGAAGGGTTACAAAGAAGGTGTGGATAGCTTGGTGTTCGAAGGCCATACAGTGCGCCTAGACACCGCCAGCTATGAAGACATCAATGGCGATGGCCGTACCGATACGGTGCTGGATTTCGTCTCTAAACAAGCCAATGGCGGGGCCCATGACGGCGACAAGGTCGGCACGGTGATCCTGCTCGGTGTCGAAGTGGATGCAAATGACATCGCTGTCGATGCGGGCGTGTTCTATGGCGTGGAAGAGCCCTATTCCGAACTGGGCTAACCAGCGCCCAGCCTGACCCGCCTATCACCCAAATTGGCGGGTCCGTTTTCCGGGCTGGTTTGCTCGCAACCCTGCCCGGAACCGCCCTGTGCTTGGCCAAAACCCCAATCAAGCCGAGCCAGGGCGGAATTTCATTGCCTGGCCGATGCCTGTTTAGGCTCAGCGGAAAATCCGCGGCTCGCCCATCCGGTCATGGATGGCATTGGCTTGATCTGAAGACAGGCCCAGGGCCTGGGTCAACTGGGCCAGATATTGCGCCTCTTGCTTGGTATCCAAGTCAATCCCCATCAGCGACATCATATAAACCTGCGCCTGGGCCCCACGGGGCACGTCTCGCGCCAGACCCTTTACATCGATGGGTTTTTCAAGCTCGGCATTCACAAAGGCGATCTCTTCTTGGTCAAGCTCGCCAAGATGTTTGGTCAATTGCCGCTGTTCTTCCGTGTCGATCTGCCCATCCGCCTTAGCCGCTTGAATAAGCGCGCGCAGCAACAGCTCGGCCAAGGCTTCTTCCTCGCGGCTCGGGCTGCGGGCCGGCTCGCCAAAATTGGTGAGCGATTCATTGAATAGCGCGCCGAATGATCCTTGGTTTGGCTGACCAAAAGGGCTGGCCGCTTCGGCCATGCCTTGCCCGCCAGACAGCGCGCCGGTGGACATCCGGCTTAACTCATCCAATGCGCCGCCCATGCTGCCACGCCCGCGCGGGCCTTGCGCCCCGAAGATCTGGCCCAACGCCCCGCCTAAACCGCCGCTCATATCTGCCTGGCTGCGCGAGGCAGACCCGCCATAGGGTTTGCCTGTACCAGCGCCGCCTGCACCACCGCCAAGCACAGCGCCCAGCAGATCTTCGATGCCGCCGCCAGCGCCGCCGCGCCCGGCCAACGCACCGCCAGCACCGCCCCCAAGCACCGCGCCCAAAAGATCCTCAATACCTGCGGAACTGCCGCCGCGGCCCCGGCCAGAGCCGCCCCCAAGGGCGGCCCCAAGCAGGTCCTCAATGCCGCCGCCACTGCTGCGGCCACGAGACGAGCGGCGACCACCCGACATCATCGAGCCCACGCCCTTTGCCACCGCAATTCCAACAGCAGCTTTGGCCAGTGTTTTCACCATGCTCATCGGGATCTCCTCCAAAAGCGATCAATAGAATATACTGACCACTATGGAGAATTTGACGCCTAGGTAAACACATAAGGCCCGATCAAGACCGGGCCCTGCCCAGTACGGTTAAGCCACCAGGCGATAGCCCCCGCTTTCCGTGACCAATAGCCGAGCATTCGAGGGATCTGGTTCGATCTTTTGCCGGAGCCGATAAATATGGGTTTCCAGCGTATGGGTGGTGACCCCAGCATTATAGCCCCAGACCTCGTGGAGCAGCACATCCCGTGCCACGACCCCTTCGGAGGCGCGATAGAGAAATTTCAGGATATTGGTCTCTTTTTCCGTCAGGCGGATTTTGCGATCGCCATCGGCCACCAGCAATTTCATCGCTGGTTTGAACGTATAGGGGCCAAGCTGGAAAACCGCGTCCTCGGATTGCTCATGCTGGCGCAGCTGGGCCCGGATCCGTGCCAAGAGCACTGGGAATTTAAACGGTTTGGTCACGTAATCATTGGCGCCCGCATCCAGGCCCAAAATGGTATCCGCATCGCTATCATGGCCCGTAAGCATCAGCACAGGGCATTTTACCCCTTGTTTGCGCAGCACCCGGCACAGCTCGCGCCCATCGGTATCGGGCAAGCCCACATCCAAAATCACCAAATCGTAAAGCGCGGCTTTTGCCTTGGCCATGGCGTCATGGCCATCGGAGGCTTCAAAAACATCAAACTCTTCGGTCATGACGAGCTGCTCGGACAGGGCCTCGCGCAGGTCTTCGTCATCATCCACAAGAAGGATTTTCTTCAATGCACCCATGATGGTCCTCTCCTATTGTTCTGCAACAGATGCGCTAGCGCTGGCCAAGCGACAAGATTTGCTGCAAATCTCTCACGCGCTCGTGTCGACAGACCGGGCTTTGTTTCAGGATTAGCATGTGATGACCGACCCAGCCTCTGCATTTTCCAGCCTCAGCCCTGCCCCTGCCGATTGTTTGGCACGCGCGCGCACGGATCTGCGCGGTGGGCTGCCGGTGCTGCTAAGCGCGGCAAATGGCCAAACCACCTTGGCAGTGGCGCTGGAACCCCTCACGGCCGAGCGCTTGGCTGCCTTGCGCTGCGTAGGACAGCCAGAACTGGTCCTGACAGCGCGGCGGGCCGAAACGCTCAAAGCGCGCCCTTATGATGGGGATGTGGCGCGCATCCCCCTGCCTGCCGAAGCCGGGCTGGACTGGCTACAAGCCCTTGCCGATCCCGCCAATGATCTGGCCCACCCCATGAAAGGCCCGCTTGTGGCCGCGCGCGATGGCGATGCCACCGCCGCCCGTGCCGCGATCCGCCTGGCCAAAGAAGCACGGCTTTTGCCCGCGGCTTTGGTGGTGCCCTGCGATCAAGGCGTAGATGGCCAAGGGCTCACGGAACTGCCCCTGAGCACGCTCAGCGCCCGCCCGCCCCTGCCGCGCCTAGAGCCCGTGGCCGCGGCCCGGCTGCCGCTCACTGTCTCTCCCCATGGGCGGCTGCATATCTTTCGCCCCATTGATGGGGGCGAGGAACATTACGCTGTGGAAATTGGCAGCCCCGCTCGGTCCGAGCCAGTGCTGACCCGGTTGCATTCAGCCTGTTTCACCGGCGATTTGCTGGGCTCGCTGAAATGCGATTGCGGCCCGCAATTGCGCGGGGCTTTGAAGCAAATGGCCGATGAAGGGGCGGGCGTGCTGCTTTATCTGAACCAAGAAGGGCGCGGCATCGGCCTGGCCAATAAAATGCG
>JAOXSB010000123.1 GCA_025800345.1 Mangrovicoccus sp.
GCCAGGCGGCGCAGATCATCACTGCCGGGCTTGCGGGGGCGCGGGCAGAGGATTTGGAGCAAACCCCATGAGCGCGCCCGGCGATGCAAGCGATCCAAAAGGGCTGATCCGCGAAGCCTATCGCATTGACGGGATCAGTGACGGGGAATGCCGCTCGATCCTGGTGGATTGGGCGCTTAGCCTGCCCGATGAGGTGGACGCCCAAGCGGCTTTGGCAGCGCATCTGGAGCGCTATGGGGCGCGGCATCCCGATCACCCTATGACGGTGATTTTGCGCGAGGGGGCGGCAAAACCCACCGCGCCGCGCCGCCGGGGTGGCGGGCGGGCGCGTCGCCAAGGCTGGACCGGCCCCACAGGCGGCTCGGCCTAAGGGCAGCTTGGGTTAAGCGGTTCTTTGCGGGGCGAGCAGGGCCACGGTTTTCGCGGCCAGCTCTGCGATCTGGTCCCACTCTCCGGCGGCCATCAAATCTTTGGGCGCAACCCAAGATCCGCCAACGCAGGTGACATTGCTCAGGCGCAAATAGGCCGGAGCATTGTCAAGAGACACCCCGCCCGTGGGGCAAAACTGGATCTGGGGCAGCGGGGCGGCAAAGCTGCCCAAGGCTTGGGCCCCGCCGGACGCTTCGGCGGGGAAAAACTTTTGCAGGCAATACCCTCGTTCTAGCAGGGCCATCGCCTCGCTGGCCGTGGCCGCCCCAGGCAAAAGCGGCAGATCTTGGCATGCGGCGTTATCCAGCAGCTTGGGCGTGCTGCCTGGCGAGACCGCAAAGCGCCCGCCCGCCTGGGCCACTTGCTCCAGTTGCGAAGGGGCCAGCACCGTGCCAGCCCCAGCAATTGCGCCGGGCACTTGGGCCATTTCGGCAATGGCGGGCAACGCTGCCGGGCTGCGCAAAGTGACCTCTAGCATGGGCAATCCCCCTGCCACCAATGCGCGCGCCAAAGGCTTTGCATGGGCCAGATCATGGATCACGATCACCGGAATGACCGGGGCAAGCTGGGCCATTTCAAGCAATTCGGCGCTAGCGTCTTCTGGGCTCATGGGGCTTTCCTTGGGCGTTATGTCTCGCGGGGCAGGACCACACCGGCCCCATGGCTGGCAGGGCCAACGCTTTGGCGGAAGATCTCGAACATCTCTCGGCCCATGCCCCACTGATTTTCGCTAAGATCTGGCTGGGCGGGCTGGCGGCTGGCCACATCCGGGCTCAATACCTCTAACAGGCCGTTTTCAGCATCCACGCGGATCAGATCCCCATCGCGCAATTGCGCCAATAGCCCGCCATGGCTGGCCTCTGGCGTCACATGGATCGCCGCAGGTACTTTGCCCGAGGCCCCGGACATACGTCCATCGGTGACCAGAGCCACCTTGAGCCCGCGATCTTGCAGCACTGCCAGAACCGGGGTCAGCCCATGCAATTCCGGCATGCCATTGGCGGCGGGCCCCTGAAACCGCACCACCACCACTGTGTCGCTGGTAAATGCGCCCGCCTGAAACGCGGCTTTCACTGCCTCTTGGCTGTCAAACACCCGGGCGGGGGCTTCGATCATCCGGCGTTCAGGGGAAACGGCGGAAACCTTCATCACGCCGCGCCCCAAATTGCCGGCAAGCTGAGCCAAACCGCCGCTGGGCTGAAACGGGTCTGAGGCCGGGCGCAGGATTTTGTCATTGGCACTGGCCCCGGGGCCGCCTTGCCATTCCAGCGCATCGCCCCGCAATTTGGGCTCTTGAGTATAAAGCTCTAGCCCGTCGCCCGCCACGGTTTTGGCGTCGGGATGCAGCAATCCGGCCTCAAGCAATTGCCCGATCAAATAAGCCAGCCCACCCGCAGAGTGGAAATGGTTCACATCAGCCAGACCATTTGGATAGACCTTGGCCATCAGCGGCGTGATCTGGGACAGCTCGGCAAAATCTTCCAGATCCAGGGCGATGCCAGCGGCCCGCGCCATCGCGGGCAAATGGATCACCAAATTGGTGGAGCCCCCAGTGGCCATGAGCCCGACAATCCCGTTCACAAAGGCGCGCTCATCAAGGATTTCCCCCACCGGGCGATACTCATTGCCCAAAGCGCTAATGGCCAAAGCACGCTCGGTCGCGGCGTGGGTCAATGCTTTGCGCAGCGGCGTGCCGGGATTGACAAAGCTTGCCCCGGGCAGATGCAGCCCCATGAACTCCATCAACATCTGATTGGAATTGGCAGTGCCGTAAAATGTACAGGTGCCTGGCCCATGATACGAGGCCATTTCCGCTTCCATCAGCTTGTCGCGGCCAAGCTCTCCGGCGGCGAATTGCTGGCGCACTTTGGCTTTTTCATCATTTGGCAGCCCGCTGAGCATAGGGCCTGCGGGAATGAAAATGCCGGGCAAATGTCCAAAACTGGCCGCGGCCATCACCAGCCCCGGCACGATCTTGTCGCAAACGCCCAGATAAGCCACCGCATCAAAGGTGTTATGGGACAGCGACACACCGGTGGCCAAAGCGATCACATCGCGGGAAAAGAGCGACAGTTCCATCCCCGGCTGGCCCTGGGTCACCCCATCGCACATGGCCGGCACGCCGCCCGCCACTTGGGCGGTGCCGCCAGCCGCTTGGGCGGCTTGGCGGATCTCGTCTGGGTAGGTTTCAAAAGGCTGATGGGCCGAGAGCATGTCATTATAGGCGGTGACAATGCCAAGATTGGGCACACGCGCCGCCGCCAGATCTGGCTTCTGCGCCCCCATGGCCGCATAAGCATGGGCTTGATTGCCACAGCTAAGATGGGCGCGGCGTGGCCCCTCGCTGGCCGCCTGCTGCAAGCGCTGCAGATAATTTTCACGGCTCTTCGCGCTTCTGGCGCGTATCCGTTCGGTCACCCGGTGAAGGATCGGGTTCAATGCCATGCTCTCTCCCATAATGATGGGCGTTCTGCCCAGACCTTGGCTAGGCCTGTAACTCTCGCGGTTAGCGCTATCATGGCGCTGAGGTTTTGGAAAGCCACAAGGGTTTGATCCAGCCCCCTCCAAAGCGCGGCATCTTGCTTTGGCGGCGCAAAACCGTCAAAGCCGCCTCATGAGCGAGCATATTTCAGATCCCGATCCCGCCCCAGTGAAACGTCCCGTTGTGCGTTTGCGTCCGAAAACCGATGCGCGCCGCCTGCGCTTTGGATTTCCTTGGGTCTATGACAATGAATTGGTGACGGATCGGCGCACCAAAGCCTTGGTGCCGGGCAGCCTTGCGCAGCTAGAAGATAGCGAGCGCCAAGTTCTCGGGCTGGTGGCGATCACGCCGGGCTCAAAAATCATCGCCCGGATGCTGGACAAAGACCCAGATGCCGAGATTGACCAAGCCTGGATCGCGGCGCGGCTGCGCCGGGCCTTGGCCTTGCGCGAACGGCTATATGAGACCCCTTATTACCGGCTGGTCCATGCGGAGGCCGATGGTCTGCCCGGCGTGGTGATCGATCGTTTTGGGGATGCGGCGGTGATTCAGCCCAATGCCGCTTGGGCCGAGGCGCGGATTGATTTGATCTTGGCCGCGTTGCGCGAGGAAACCGGTGTCAGCACCGTGGTGAAAAACGCCTCGGGTAGGGCGCGGGCCCTGGAAGGGCTCGATGATGCTGGCGGGCTGCTATGTGGAACCCTTGATGGGCCGATCCCGGTGCCGATGAACGGGGCCAGCTATATGGCTGATCTGCTGGGCGGGCAGAAAACCGGGCTGTTCTATGATCAACGGGACAATCACGCCTTTGCCGCCCGGCTTGCCGCGGATGCGCGGGTTTTGGATGTGTTTGCCCATGTGGGGGGCTTTGGCCTGGCCGCTTTGGCGGCTGGGGCGCAAAGCGCCTTGGCGGTGGATGGCTCGGCGGATGCTTTGGCCCTGGCCGAAGCCGGGGCTGCGCATATGGGCGCGGCGGAGCGCTTTGCCACGCGCAAGGGGGATGCCTTTGCCCAGATGTCGGCCCTGGCCGAGGAAGGGGCGCAATTTGATTTGGTGATTTGCGACCCGCCTGCCTTTGCGCCGCAAAAAGCGGCCCTAGAGGCGGGGTTGCGGGCCTATGAGAAAACCGCGCGGCTTGGCTCAAAGCTTGTGGCGCCAGGGGGGTATTTGGTGCTTTGTTCTTGCTCGCATGCCGCTGAGATCGAGAAATTCCGCGCCGCCAGCCTGCGCGGTGTGGGCCGGGCCGGGCGTGCGGCGCAAATCATCCGCACCGGCTATGCCAGCCCGGATCATCCGCAACATGCGCAGCTTGCGGAAAGCGGTTATTTGAAGGCTCTATTCCTGCGTTTGGACGGCTAGGATGCGGGTGCTTCTGGATGCTTGCGTGCTCTATCCTACTTTGATGCGGGCGATATTGCTGGGGCTGGCCGAAACCGGGGCCTATACCCCGCTTTGGTCCCCGCGCATTTTGGAAGAATGGCGCCGGGCCGCCCTGCGCACCCATCCGGACCAAGCCGCCAGCCTTGGGGCAGAGATTGCCCTGACCCAAGCGACCTGGCCCGGGGCAGAGATCCTCCCGCCAGAGGGCGCTGAGGCCGAGCTGAGCCTGCCTGATGAGAATGACCGCCATGTATTGGCCGCGGCCATTGCCGGGCAAGCCGATGTGATTGTAACGCTGAACCTGCGCGATTTTCCGGGGCGCGCCTTGGCGCGCTATGGGCTGCGGGCCGAGCATCCTGACCCGTTTTTGCTGGGGCTTTGGCGCGAAGATCCCGGCCCGGTGGAGCAAGCTTTAGAGGCCGCGATGGCCCCGGCGCGGGCGGCGATCAAACCGACCCCCACAGATCGGGCGCTGTTGAAAAAATCCCGCCTGCCGCGCTTGGCCAAGGCGGCGCGCGGCTGATCAGCGGGCGGGGATAGAGGCCCAGCGGGCTTCCAGGGCTTCAATCGCCGCGATGCGTTCGGGGGTTTTGGGATGGCTGAGAAACCATGCCGGCATGGTGCCCGCCTGGGATTTGGTCAGAGCGTCCAGTTTGGAAAACAGCGATTTTTGCGGCGCGGTGCCGATCCCTGCTTTGCTCAGCAACGCCGCAGCATAAGCATCGGCTTCATATTCATCATCGCGAGACATGCGCGCGGCCAGAAGACTGGCCAAAGCATTGGCAATGACCACGCCCACACCGGGCAAAAACCGGCCCAAAAACACCGCCAAAGCGGTGCGCAAGGCGTTTTGGCCGGTGAAATCAATCATCCGTTTGCGGGTATGGCCCAGGGCCACATGCCCCAGCTCATGGGCGATAACGCTGGCCAGCTCTTGCGAGGTGACCTCGCCCAGACGGTATTTGTTGTAAAACCCCCGGGTGATGAAAATCCGCCCATCGGGGGCGGCCAAGCCATTGATCGGGTCGATCTCGTAGAGAAACACGCGGATGCGATCCATCTCTAGGGCGCGGGCCAGGGCCGCTAGATGGGTGTTCAGGATCGGATCGGCCAGCTCGGTAGAGCGCGCATCAAGCTCTTTGCGCGTGCGATAGGCAGAAAACCCATACATCGCGAGCGCATAGGCCAGGGCCAGTAGGATCGGGGTCAGCTTGAGCATGTATTAAATATGGGGCGGATGGCACAAGGTGCAAGCAAAGAGCCGCCGCATGCGCGCCGCGCTTTCGAGCGGGCCTGATGCATGTTAGAGCGCCGCATCTTTTGCGGAAAGCCACGATCCCTATGACCCGTTCCAACCTTGTTCATCTTGCGGCGCTTGTGTTTGTCGCCGTCAGTTTTGTGGTGATCGGCGATACCGCAGGCAAATTGCTGACCAGCCATGGGGTCCATCCTTTCATCGTGGCTTGGACGCGCTTTGGGCTGGCTGCGGCGCTGTTATTGCCCCTAAGCGGGCTGAGCCGGTCTGGGCTGCGGGCCTTTCGCGATTGGCGTGTGTTGCTGCGCGCAGGCACTATCACGGCGGCGATCTGTTGCATTTTGACAGCCTTGCGCAGCGAGCCCATCGCCAATGTGTTCGGCGCCTTCTTTATCGGGCCGGTGGTGTCTTATATCCTTGCCATCGCGTTTTTGGGCGAGCGCCCCACGCGCCGCCGGTCTTTGCTGCTGGCTTTGGGCTTTGCTGGGGTGATGTTGGTGGTCAAGCCAGGCTTTGGCGCAACAACCGGGATTTTCTTTGCCCTGGCTGCGGGCAGTTTCTATGGGGCTTATCTGGCCATGACGCGGCTGGTGGCCGGGGCCTATCCGCCGCGCCTTTTATTGATCTCACAGCTATTGATCGGCTCGGTGATCTTAACGCCTGTGGGGCTTTCCGTCCCCTTTCCCGATCTCAGCCCCGCATTGGCCGGGCTGATCTTGCTCAGCGCTTTGGGCTCGGCTTTGGGGAACTTTCTGCTGGTGCTGGCCAATAAATCCGCCGAGGCCAGCCTGATCGCGCCGCTGGTCTACACGCAGCTGCTGTCGGCCACCATTGCGGGAGTGCTGGTGTTTGGCGATTGGCCTGATTTTTATGCGCTGGCGGGGCTGATCTTGATCGCCGCCTCGGGGCTGGGCTCGCTGATCGCGCATCACCGCGCGGGCTAAGCCCAGCGAATGCGCCGATTAACGGGTCAGCTCGCGCATGCCTCGGGAAAT
>JAOXSB010000037.1 GCA_025800345.1 Mangrovicoccus sp.
CGTATTATCGAAGCCTTGATGTGCGATTTCCGCGTGGAGCGCGCGCCATTGCTCGAAGAATTCAACGTCACCCCAGTGCATCTTGAAGCGATGTTTGCCGGGGCTGCTGCCCGTTTCCCCGGCTTTGTCGAGCTCACCGCCGCAGGTTTTGCCATCAAAGAGGCAGGCCGCCCCCTGACACGGATAATCGCGCGGGCCTTTGACGGGTTTGAAATGGCCGCATCGGGGCACAGTTCGGCTGTTTAAAAACGTGGCGGTTCCTCTGCCCCGCCACGCCGGGCGGAGAAAAATTCTTGCAACAACGTCGCGCATTCGGCCTCGGCAATGCCGTCGAAGATTTCGGGCCGATGATGGGCTTGCGGATGGCAGAACACCCGCGCCCCATGGGCCACCCCACCCGATTTCGGATCAGAGGCCCCGTAATAAAGCCGCTCAATCCGCGCCGCAGCAATGGCAGCGGCGCACATGGCGCAAGGCTCTAGGGTGACGTAAAGCTGCGCGCCCAGCAATCTTTCACTGCCCAAAGCCGCACAAGCGGCCCGGATCACCAGCATTTCCGCATGGCATGTGGGATCGTTGCGCGCGCGGGTGCGGTTGCCATCCTTGGCCAAAACCCGCCCCTGCGCATCCAGCAGCACCGCGCCCACAGGCACTTCGCCGCGCGCTGCGGCAGCGCGAGCCTCGGCCAAAGCCAAATCCATATGGGAGTGAAAGGGTGACATGGGGCGAGATTTGCAAGCTTTGCCCCGGCGCGGCAAGCGGCTTTCCCCCGCGCCATTGTCAGAGTAAGGCTGAGCCATGACTGCGACCCCTCCTCCTGGCGAGCGTATCGCCAAAGTTATGGCCCGCGCCGGCGCTGCCTCGCGCCGCGGGGCGGAACAGATGATTGCCGATGGCCGCGTGCGCGTGAATGGCAAAACGATCACCAGCCCGGCGCTGAATGTCACCGGCTCGGATCGGATCGAGATCGACGGCCAGGCCCTGGCCGCCGCCGAACCCACACGGCTGTGGCTTTATCACAAGCCTTCGGGCTTGGTGACCACAGCCCGCGATGAAAAAGGCCGGGCAACGATCTTTGATGAATTGCCCGAGGATCTGCCAAGGGTAATGCCTGTCGGGCGGCTGGATTTAACATCCGAGGGGCTGTTGCTGCTGACCAATGATGGGGAAATCAAACGCAAGCTGGAACTGCCCTCCACCGGCTGGAGCCGAAAATACCGCGTGCGGGTCAAAGGCACCCCCGATGAAGCGATGCTTGAGCCTTTGCGCAAGGGCATCAGTGTGGATGGCGAGAATTTCCAGCCCATGACCGTGACCTTGGATCGTCAGCAAGGGGCCAATGCCTGGCTGACCATCTCTTTGCGCGAAGGGCGCAACCGGGAAATTCGCCGGGCCGCCGAGGCGGTGGGGCTCACCGTGAACCGGCTGATCCGGGTCAGCTATGGCCCATTTCGCTTGGGCGATTTGCGCATGGGCGCGGTGGAAGAGGTCAAAGCGCGGGTGCTGCGGGATCAATTGGGCTTGCCCGGGCCAGAGCCGCAAAAAAAGCGCAGCACACGAAAAAGAGCACCGCGAAATTAACGCTAATTTACCTTTTCCCGACCTCGGAAAACGCTTTGCACTATCTTTACTTTCCCAAAGCGTCTGAAATGCCTATGTTTGCAGCGTTACAAGCGCGAGGATTACGATGTCCGAGTCTGGGTTGCAAAAATTGGCATTTTTTCTGTTGGTTGCTTTAAACCTGTACGTGGCTTTCACCGGCGGGATGGCCTGATGGCTCAGCGTTTTGGCGGCAAATACAGCCCACAGCCCCAGGCCCAAGATCCCACCGGCGGAAAAGCGCCCATGGGGTCGGCCCAGGCCCATCCTTATCGCGGCAAGACCCGTGCCCGGGCGGGCGGGCGGGTCAATGCGCTGTTTCTGCTGCCCTTCCCCTTTCTGATAGGGGCGTTTTTTGGAAGCCCTGTCAGCCTCACCCTGAAACTGGGCACTGCGGGGCTGTTGTTCCTGGCCGCATGGCTGACCCGCGAGGGGGTTTTGGCTGAAGAAGCCTTCGATTCCCGCGCTGTGGCCAAGCGCCCGGCCATTCCGCGCAAAATCTTTGGTGCAATCGCCATGGGCGCGGGGCTTGGCCTGGCCGGTCTGGCCGGTGGAAGCGCGCTGAACGCTGCCCTTTTCGCCGGTCTGGGTTTTGTTCTGCATCTGGCCGCCTTTGGGCTTGATCCTTTGCGCGATAAAGGCGTGGCCAAAGGCGATGATCTGCAAAATGACCGGGTCGCCAAAGCGGTAGACAAAGCCGAACAGCATCTGAGCGAAATGAGCGATGCCATCCGGCGCACCGGTGATCGCCAGTTAGAGACGCGGGTGGAAAGCTTTAAAGCCGTGGCGCGGGATATGTTCCGCACGGTGGAAGCCGATCCGCGCGATCTGGTGGCCGCGCGGCGCTATTTGGGCGTTTATCTGCTGGGAGCGCGCGATGCGGCGGAAAAATACGCTGAACTGGCCGCCCGCGGACCACAACCAGAAGCGCGGGCAGATTTCGATGTGCTACTAAGTGATCTTGAAGAGAATTTTTCCAAAAAAACCGAGACTTTGCTGAGCGATGATCGCTCGGCGCTCGATGTTGAAATTGAAGTCCTACGTGAGCGGCTGGACCGCGAAAACCTTTGATCCTGGAGACCGCTAATGTCTGAGACGATCCAACAAAAGGCCCAAGCCACCGTCGCTTTGGTGGAAGACGCCGTGCGCCCATTGGCCGAGCCCGTCCCGGCGGATGCCCCGGTTCCGGCCTTGGCCGAGGCAGCCCCGGCGGAGGCCGATGCAATCCGCAGCCGGATGGCCGAGATCGACATGACCAATACCGGCTCGATCATCTCTTTTGGCTCCGCGGCCCAAGAAGAATTGCAGCAAATCAGCCAAGAAATGCTCTCGGGCGTGCGCAATAAGGATGTGGGCCCCGCCGGCGATAGTTTGCAAGAGATCGTGTCGACCATTCGCGGCTTTTCGGTGGATGAGCTGGACCCTAACCGCAAACGGTCTTGGTGGGAAAAGCTGACCGGCAAAGCCACGCCCGTGGCCAAATTCATGGCCCGTTATGAGACCGTGCAAGAACAGATCGACGGGATCAGCGACTCGCTGCTCGAACATGAGCATGTCCTTCTCAAGGACATCAAATCCCTTGATATGCTCTATGATAAAACCTTGGCCTTCTATGATGAATTGGCGCTTTACATTGCAGCGGGCGAAGAAAAAATCGCCGAGCTAGACACCACGGATATTCCCGCCAAAGAGGCCGAAGTAAACGCCGCGCCCGAGGGCGATCAGGTGATGAAAGCGCAAGAATTGCGCGATCTGCGCTCGGCACGGGATGATCTGGAGCGCCGGGTGCATGATCTTAAACTCACCCGGCAAGTGACCATGCAATCCCTGCCCTCCATCCGGTTGGTTCAGGAAAATGACAAAAGCCTGGTGACCAAGATCAATTCCACCTTGGTCAATACCGTGCCGCTTTGGGAAACCCAGCTTGCCCAAGCGGTGACCATTCAGCGATCCTCGGCAGCGGCCGAAGCGGTGCGCGATGCCAATGATCTGACCAATGATCTGCTTAAAGCCAATGCCAGCAATCTGCGCGAGGCCAATAAAACCGTGCGCGCGGAAATGGAACGCGGGGTGTTCGATCTTGACGCGGTGAAAGAGGCCAATGCCAATTTGATCGCCACGATCCAGGAAAGCTTGCAGATCGCTGATGAGGGCAAGGCCAAGCGCGCCGCTGCCGAAGAAGAGCTGATCAAAATGGAAAGCGAGCTGCGCGACACGCTGGCCTCGGCCAAAGCGCAAAAACCCCAGGTGCCAGAGGATGCCACGTCTTCGACTTCGTGACCATTCCAGAGGGCTGATTGGGCTTTTGGGCGTGCTGGTTTTGACCGCTTGCGCGCCCGAGCTGCAATTTGCGGATCTGTCGATGCCGCGCCCCGAGGCGCGGCCTGATCTGCCTTTGAATGGCCGTCCCGAGATCGCCGCCGGGCCATTGGATACCTTGCTTTTGGCGCGCTATGCGGAAACGGAAAAACAGCTCAGCTCCCGTGGATTGCTGCGCACCGATGCGGGGGCCTCGCCGGTCGATCCCGATGATCTGGCGGAAAATTTCCTGCGCATCGCCCTTTACGATGAATATAGCGAGATCGGCGGGCGGATTGTCGCCCGCGAACAGGCCAGCAGCCTGCGCCGTTGGGAAGATCCCGTCTCTCTGACCTTGCATTTCGGTGCCTCAGTGCCCGCCGAGGATCAAGCCCGTGACCGTGCCGAGGTCAGCGCTTTAAGCAAGCGGCTGAGCGCGGCCACAGGGCATCCCATCACCCTGGCCTCGCAAGGCGGTAATTTCGATGTTTTTGTGGTCAGTGAAGGCGAGCGCCAGGCCCTTGGCCCGGCTCTTGAGGCCCTGGTGCCAGGCCTGCCCGATAGCGTGACCCAGCAGATCACGGATTTACCGGAGTCCATATTCTGCCTGGTGGTGGCCTTTTCCGACCAACAGAGCCGCTCGGTCTATAAAAAAGCCATCGCTGTGATCCGGGCCGAGTTGCCGCCATTGTTGCGCCAATCTTGCTATAATGAAGAGATCGCCCAGGGCCTGGGCCTGGCCAATGACAGCCGCGATGCCCGCCCGTCGCTGTTCAATGATGACAAAGAATTTGCCCTGCTGACAGGCCAAGATGAATTTCTGCTGAACATGCTATATGATCCGCGGTTGCGCCCAGGTATGAGCATCGAAGAGGCCCGCCCCGTGGCCCGCGAAATCGCCCGGGAATTGCTGCCGCCGCCGCCAAACACACCCGCATCCGCCCCCTCTTCCTCAGCGCAGGAGACATGACCCCATGTCCATTTTTGATTTCCTCAAAGGCGAATTCATCGATGTCATCCATTGGACCGATGACAGCCGAGACCGCTTGGTCTGGCGCTTTGAACGCCATGGGCATGCGATCAAATATGGGGCCAAGCTGACCGTGCGCGAAGGCCAAGCGGCGGTGTTCATCCATGAAGGCCAATTGGCCGATGTCTTCACCCCCGGTCTTTATATGCTTGAGACCAATAACATGCCGGTGATGACCACGCTGCAACATTGGGATCACGGGTTCAAATCCCCCTTCATGTCCGAGATCTATTTTGTGGCCACCACCAGGTTCACGGATCTCAAATGGGGCACGAAAAACCCGATTATCCTGCGCGATCCCGAATTTGGGCCAGTGCGCGTGCGGGCCTTTGGCACCTATTCCATTCGGGTGAAGGATCCGGCGAAATTCCTGGTGGAAATCGTCGGCACCGATGGTGAATTCACCATGGATGAGATCTCGTTCCAGATCCGAAATATCATCGTTCAGGAATTTAGCCGAGTGATCGCCAGCTCGGGCATTCCGGTTCTGGATATGGCCGCCAATACCAGCGATCTGGGCAAGCTGATCGCCACGGAAATCTCGCCCGCGCTTGATGCCTATGGGCTCTCGCTGCCCGAGCTTTATATTGAGAATATCTCCCTGCCCCCAGCGGTGGAGAAAGCTTTGGACAAGCGCACCTCCATGGGGCTGGCAGGTGATCTGGGCGCCTATACGCAATATTCCGCAGCCGAAGCCATGACCAGCGCCGCCACCCAGCCGGGCGGCGGCATGGGCGCGGGCATTGGCGCGGGAATGGGCATGGCCATGGGCGCACAAATGGCGCGCGGCCCCTGGGGCGCGATGCCTGCCGCGGCCAGCCCCAATCTTGGCGCAGCTCCAATGACCCAGACCGCCCCAAGCGCGGTGCCCCCGCCCCCACCGCCGGTAGAGCATGTTTGGCATATCGCCAAAGCGGGCGAGACATTCGGCCCGTTCTCCAAGGCGGATATGGGCCGCAAAGCCGCCAGCGGCGAGCTGACCCGCGAAACCCATGTATGGACCGCAGGCCAAGATGGCTGGATGAAAGCCGAAGATGTCACGGAATTGGCCCAGCTCTTCACCGTGCTGCCGCCGCCTCCGCCGCCAGGGGTGTAAGCCTAGATGCAGCCGCCTCCTGCGCCTATGGAACTGCCCGAACCCGAGGACAGCCCCGCCCCGGCCCGCAAGTCCAACCATGATTTCCCCTGCCCCTCTTGCGGCTCGGATCTGCGTTTTGATCCCCGCGCAGGGCAATTAAGCTGCGATCATTGCGGCCATAACGAGATGTTGGACACCCGGGCCAATAACCCTTGGGCAGTGCAAGACGCGATCCGCGAGCGGGATTTCCGCGCCGCAGTGCAAAATCGCCTGCCCGAAGCGGATCTGGAAACCACCCAGGTGCTCAACTGCACAAGCTGCGGCGCTCAGGTGGAGTTTGAACCAGCGGTTCACGCCGCCGAATGCCCATTTTGCGCCTCGCCCGTGGTCACGGATACCGGCGAGAACCGCCATATCAAACCAAGCGCGGTCCTGCCCTTTGCCTTGGATGAAAAAGCCGCTCACAACGCCATGAAATCCTGGCTGGGGCGGCTTTGGTTTGCCCCGTCAGGCTTGCAGAAATACGCCAAACGCAACGGCGCGCGCATGGATGGGGTCTATGTGCCCTATTGGACCTTTGATGCGCAGACCCGGTCGCGCTATCGCGGTCAGCGCGGCACGGTCTATTACGAAACCCGCCGGGTCGTGGTGGATGGGCGCAGCACCACCCAAAGGGTCGCCAAAATCCGCTGGCGCAACACATCGGGCCGGGTGCAGCGGTTTTTCGACGATGTCCTGGTGCTTGGCTCGCGCTCCTTGCCCAAACGCTTTACCGATGCCCTGCCCCCTTGGGATATGTCGCTGCTGGAACCCTATGCGCCAGAATTCCTAGCGGGGATGCGATCGGAGGCCTATACGCTGGAAGTGGATGAAGCCTTTCACGAAGCCCGCGCCGTGATGGACCGGGTGATCGAGCGCGATGTGCGGTTTGATATTGGCGGGGATCGCCAACGCATCGCCCATATCGACAGCGAAGTCTCTGACGTGACCTTCAAACATATCTTGCTGCCCATCTGGGTGGCCGCCTATCGCTATCGCGGCAAAAGCTATCGCTTTGTGGTCAACGGCCAAACCGGGCGCGTTGAAGGGGAACGGCCCTATTCCGCCTTCAAGATCTTTCTGGCGGTGCTGGCCGCGCTCTTGCTGGCCGCAGCAATCGGCTATGCTATCGCCCTAGAGCAAGGCGGCGGCAGCCTGAGCAGCTTTAGCTTTCCCAGCAGCGGGGCGGTGCAAGGCAATTGGTGAAGCTATTGGCGAGGATGTTACCCCGCCAGTTGCCTTTAACTGTATCAGCGGCCCAACGCGGGCTTAGGCAAAAAGCTCGTGGCACAGCTCCAGCGCATCCACCAGCTTATCCACCTCGGCCTCGGTGTTATACATGGCAAAGCTCGCCCGGCAGGTGGCTGGCACGCCCAAATGCTGCATCAAAGGCTGGGCGCAATGATGACCCGCCCGCACCGCCACGCCTTTTTTATCGAGCACGGTGGAGATGTCATGGGCATGGGCCGCGCCTTCAAGCGTGAAGGAAAAGATCGCGGCCTTGCCTGGCGCTTGCCCCTGAACATTGAGCCAATTGAGCCCATCCAGACGCCCGCGGGCATAATCGCATAGGGTCTCCTCATGGGCCGCGACATTCTCCATGCCGATCTCCATGAGATAATCCAGCGCCGCGCCCAAACCGATGGTTTGCACAATCCCAGGCGTGCCCGCTTCGAACATCATCGGCGGGTCATTCCAGGTGATCTCATCGCGAGTGACCTCGCGGATCATATCCCCGCCGCCGATAAAGGGGCGCATTTCGGCCATACGGTCCTTGCGGATGTAAATCCCGCCCGAACCCGAGGGCCCGTACAGCTTATGGCCCGTGATCACATAGAAATCGCAGCCGATTTCTTGCACATTCACCGGCATATGCACCGCTGCTTGGCTGCCATCCACCAAGACTGGCACGCCTTTGGCCCGAGCCGCCTCGCAAATGGCCTGCACATCCACTTTGGTGCCCAACACATTGGACAAATGGGTGATGGCAATCAGCTTGGTCTTAGGGGTGATCGCATCGATGACCTTTTGCGGATCCAACGCCCCCACCGCATCGGTTTCCACCCATTTCAGCGCCACGCCCTGGCGTTCGCGCAGAAAATGCCAGGGCACGATATTGGCGTGATGCTCCATCACTGACAGCAAGATCTCGTCGCCCGCTTCCATACGAGGCATGGCCCAGCCATAGGCTACCAGATTGATGCCTTCGGTCGCGCCGGAATTCAGCACGATCTCATCGGCATCCCCCGCCCCAAGGAATGTGGCGATCTTGCCCCGCACGGCCTCGTATTTATCCGTGGCCAGGTTGGACAGGTAATGCAGCCCGCGATGCACATTGGCATATTCATGGGCATAGCCGGTGGTTACCGCGTCGATCACCGCCTGAGGCTTTTGCGCCGAAGCCCCGTTATCAAGATAAACCAAAGGCTTACCATTCACCTCGCGGCTGAGGATGGGGAAATCGCCACGCAGTTTTTCAACATCGAACATTTAAAACTCTCCGGTCCCGGTGAAGCCAATCAGCGAGAGCAGCAAGGACAGCAAAAACACCATTCCCACGGCGGAAACCAAGATCATCACAAACACCAAACCCAGGGAGCGAAACCCGTGCAGCGCCGCGATAAAATTGGTCAGCAGCCAAAAGAACAGCACCAACCCCACCAGCCCGATAATATCCGCAAATGGCGTGGATATGCTCATGGCCACCACCTGCACCACTTGCAGGCAGATCATGATAAATTGCAGCCAGACCATCAGGGCCAGCGAATCCTCGAACCGCCCCACGCCGCCCATTTGCCGCCCAATCCAATGAACGGCGAGCACCGTCACGACGAGCACCACCAATTGCAGGGCCGCCATAGCCAAAGGCGTGAGCAATACCGAGAAAGACCCGGCCAGATCGGCCTGATCCACAAATAGCAGCACAGAGCCCTGCCCCAGAACCACCGACAATGCCACAACAACCCCAAGCATCTGCCAAAGCAGTGGCTTGGGAAGATTTTGCGCCATCACCAGGCGCGCGCCCTCATGGGGGTTCCGCAGGGTCTGAATCGCAGCGCCGACCAGACCATGCAAGGTGAATTGCATCTGCTTATGAGCCATGCTTGTCACCTAGGGTGTTCCGTCCGCGCACTCAACAGGATTGCGCCAATAGGCCTGATGCCAGCCCAGAGCCCAAAACAACATGAAGGCAGCAAATAGCGGAAAACCGATCATGGTCAGTTGTGTGCCAGCCCCGAGCATCCCCGATGCCAGCCCATACAGCAGCCAAAGCGGGCTGACAGCCAATAGCGCCCAGAACAGCGCCAGCCGCCCGCCATAGCCGCGGCCCTTCCCGCCAAAGAGCCAAGCCAACAGATGTGAGATCCCGGCAAGGGCGTAAAACAGCAGCGGCGCGATCATAATCCAAGCCAGCAGCGCCCCGCCAAGCCGCGCATCTAGCGGCACAGACGGGTCCAAATGTGCCTCGCGCGCCAGGCGCGGCCATTGCGAGACAAAGATCAGCGCACAGGCCAGCATGAGATAGACCAGCAAGCGGCCCTCATGTTCTGGGCCTGCCAATTGACGCCGCAACACCCGCCGCGGCGCCCGATAGGTCTCAAGAATATCCAGCGTGACGGACAAAGATCAGCCCCGATGCCGCATCAGCCAGTTTTCCAAACGCTGGCGGATCTCTTCGGTGATGTCGTCATCCTCGATCTCTTCCAAGGCTTCGGCCAAAAAGGCCAAGGTCAGCAGATCCGTGGCCGGGCCTTCCGGCACCCCGCGCGAGCGCAGATAGAACAACGCCGTGTCATCAATCGCGCCGCTGGTGGAGCCATGGGAACAAGCCACATCATCGGCGTAGATCTCCAGCTCGGGCTTTACCAGAAACTGGCTATCCCCGTCCAAAAGCAGCGCTTGGCTGATCTGATAGCCATCGGTTTTCTGGGCACCTTCTTTGACCAAGATTTTGCCCTGAAACACCCCGGTGGCCCCGTTGCGCAGCACTTTCTTGAACACTTGGCGGCTTTCGCAATTCACCGCATCATGGGTCACGAACACGGTGTCATCATGGTGGAAATCCCCATCGCCAACGGCGGCCCCGGCCACATGGGCGATGGCGTCATCCCCGGTCAGCTCCAACACCGCTTCGTTGCGGCTGAGCACCCCATTCACACTAAGCGTGAAGGATTTGAACACGCTTTCCGTGGCCAAACGCGCGAAAATATGGGTGACAGCCCGGCGTTCATGATCCCGGCCCTGGGCCCGGATATGATGCAGCGCTCCGCCCATGGCGATATCTGCCTCCATCACCGTGCTGAACCGTGCCGCAGCCGGACCGTTTTCCAGCAAAGTCAGTTCCGCGCCGCTTTCCACCTTGATCACATGATGCAGCATCGCATCGGCCTGATCGCTCTGGCGCAGATATACCAGCGAGATCGGCTTGGGCGCTTTGCCCGTCACATGGATCACCAAACCATCGCTGGCATAGGCAGAGTTCAGCGCCGCCAAAGGCCGCTCCACCGGGCTTTGGCCATTGGCCTCAAGCACGCCGTAAAGCTCTTTCGCCCAATGGATATCTTTGGCACCGGCATCGGCCAAACGCTCGATCTGGACCCCTTCCAAGCTCAGATCATCCGACGCTTCGGGATCAAACACCCCATCCACAAAGACGATCTTAACGCGCTCCATCTCGTCAAAGATCGGCGTATCGGTGATTTCCATCACCGGGGCGGGCAACGCCTCGGCCTGCACCAGCGCATCGGGGCGGGTGTATTTCCAATACTCATCGCGGCGCGCGGGCAAACCCATGGATTGCACCCGGGCCAGGGCCTCTTGGCGCGCCTCAGAGATCCAGGCCCCGCCATCAGGCAGGCCCATCCCCGCCAAACGCGCCTCAGTGGCGTCCAATTTCACTTGCGGTAAGGCCATTACGCCACCTCCGCCAGGATATCGGCATAACCGTTTTGTTCCACTTCCAGCGCCAGTTCCGGCCCGCCAGTTTTGATCATCCGACCATTGGCCATGATATGCACCACATCGGGTTTGATATGATCCAACAGACGCTGGTAATGGGTGATCACAAGGAAGGACCGGCCTTCATCGCGCAGGGCGTTCACCCCTTCCGAGACCAGCTTCATCGCATCCACATCCAAACCGGAATCAGTCTCGTCAAGAATGCACATTTTCGGCTCTAGCATGGCCATTTGCAGGATTTCGTTGCGCTTTTTCTCGCCGCCCGAAAAGCCCACATTGACCGGGCGCTTGAGCATTTCCGCATCCATTTTCAGGGCTTTGGCCTTGGCCCGCACGAGCTTGAGGAAATCCGCCGCGCTCAGTTCTTCTTCGCCGCGGGCTTTGCGCTGTGCGTTCAGCGCGGTGCGCAGGAAGGTCATATTGCCCACGCCGGGGATCTCCACCGGGTATTGAAAGGCCAAGAACAGCCCCGCAGCGGCGCGTTCTTCGGCCTCAAGCTCCAGCAGGTCCTGCCCGTCCAATGTGGCAGAGCCAGCGGTGACCTCATAGCCATCCCGGCCCGAGAGCACATAAGACATCGTGGATTTGCCCGAGCCATTGGGCCCCATGATCGCGTGAACCTTGCCCGGCTCTACGGTCAGATCGACGCCTTTCAAAATGGCTTTGTCTTCATCGGCAAGTTTGACGTGCAGGTTTTTGATTTCCAGCATTTCACAAGATCCTTCTGCGCTCAGCTCAGCGTCACAGCCGTGCCAGAGGCCGACACCATCAGCATGTTGTTGATCACTTCATAGTCCAAATCGACACCCACCACGGCATTGCCCCCAAGGGCAGCGGCGCGGTCTTGCATTTCGGACAAGGCGGTGTCGCGCGCCTCGCCCATGGATTTCTCATAAGCGCCCGAACGCCCACCCAGAATGTCGGTGATGCCCGCAAAGACATCCCGAAACACATTGGCCCCCAAGATCGCTTCGCCCACCACAATGCCGTGATAGGCCATGATCGGCCGCCCCTCGACGGTCGGGGTGGTGGTGACGATCATGTCACCACCGGATTTCTTGCCCCAAGGGTTCATGGTTGCATCGTCTTTTCGTAACCGTGGCCGCAATCACCGGATCGCTCTGCCCTATCGGGCAACGCGGCGATCAGCCCACGGAGCCTTCCAAAGAAATTGCCACAAGCTGTTGCGCTTCCATCGCAAATTCCATCGGCAAGGCTTGGAGCACTTCTTTACAGAACCCGTTGACCACCAGGGCCACGGCCTCTTCCTCATCCATGCCGCGAGAGCGGCAATAGAACAGCTGATCATCATCCACTTTGGATGTGGTCGCCTCATGCTCCACCCGGGCCGAGTTATTTTTCACTTCGATATAGGGCACCGTATGGGCACCGCATTTATCGCCGATCAGCAAGCTGTCGCATTGGGTATAGTTGCGCCCATGTTTGGCTTTGGGATGCATCGACACCAGCCCGCGATAGGTATTTTGGGCGCGACCGGCGCTGATCCCTTTGGAAACGATGCGCGATTTGGTGTTTTTGCCCAGATGCACCATTTTGGTGCCGGTATCGGCCTGCTGGTAATTATTGGCGATGGCGATGGAATAGAACTCGCCCTGGCTGTCATCCCCACGCAGGATGCAAGAGGGGTATTTCCAGGTCACGGCAGAGCCCGTTTCCACTTGCGTCCACATCACTTTGGCCCGATCACCCCGGCAATCGGCGCGTTTGGTCACAAAGTTATAGATCCCGCCCTTGCCCTCTTCATCGCCCGGATACCAGTTTTGAACCGTGGAATATTTCACCTCGGCATCTTCTTCGATCACGATCTCTACCACAGCGGCGTGCAGCTGGTTGGTATCCCGCTGAGGCGCGGTGCAGCCTTCAAGATAGCTCACATAAGAGCCTTTATCGGCAATGATCAGCGTGCGTTCGAACTGGCCGGTGTTTTCTGCATTGATGCGGAAATAGGTGGACAATTCCATGGGGCAACGCACCCCCGGCGGCACATAGACAAAGGAGCCGTCGGAAAACACCGCCGAATTCAACGTGGCATAGAAATTATCCGTCACCGGCACCACAGAGCCGAGATATTTCTTAACCAGTTCAGGATGGTTTTCGATGGCCTCAGAGATCGAGCAGAAAATCACGCCCGCTTCTTCAAGCTCTTTTTGGAAGGTCGTGCCCACGGAAACAGAGTCAAACACCGCATCCACCGCGACTTTGCGCCCCTCGCTCGGGGCTTCACCCGCGCCTTCGATCCCCGCAAGGATCATCTGTTCTTTCAGCGGGATGCCCAGCTTTTCATAGGTGGCCAGCAGCTTGGGATCCACCTCATCAAGGGATTTCGGCTTTTCTTCCATGCTTTTCGGGCGCGCGTAGTAATAAATGTCCTGAAAATCAATCTCAGGATATTCCACCATGGCCCAATCGGGCTCTTTCATCTGAGACCAACGGTCAAAAGCCGCCAGGCGCCAATCGGTCATCCATTCGGGTTCGTTGTTTTTCTCGCTGATCAGGCGCACGATATCTGGAGTTACGCCTTTGGGGGCGTATTCCATCTCGATCTCGGTATCCCAGCCATATTTGTATTTTCCGGCCATGGATTGAACCGTTTCCACGGTTTCCCGATCCACGCCTTCGCGCACCTGCGCTTCGGTTTTATCGCTGGAAGTGTCGAGTGCTGCCATCTCTTGTTCCATTTCCCATCTGGCCAGTGCCCTGGCCGTTGAACCCTATGCCGGTGCCCGGCAGCGGCTGGCGGATTGGCCAGCCTTTAACCTCGCCCGCCTGCATTGCGGGCCTGAAACCGATCATGGGCGTACCCCCAGGCTTCGGCGAAAGCCTCAAGATCTTCGGCCTGCGTTTGCGGCCCGATCGACACCCGGATGGCCCCTTGGGCCGCCACTTCTGGCAACCCCATGGCCTCTAACACCTGGCTCGAGCGTAGCTTGCCCGATGAACAGGCCGAACCCGCCGAAATGGCAAAGCCAGCCAGATCCATCTGCATCACCTGAGTCTCGCCTTTCCATCCGGGAATCGCGAAACAAGCGGTGTTGGGCAGGCGCTGAGATCCTTTCCCGACCAAAATAGTCTCTTTTGCCCGATCTTGTATAGTTATTTCTAGAATATTTCTAAGTTTTTCCACCGATGCCCATAAACCATTGTCTAAATCCTGCGCCGCAGCGGCCGCAGCGGCCCCAAAACCGGCGATTCCTGCAACGTTTTCAGTGCCGGATCGGCGACCCATTTCCTGACCGCCGCCGCGAATCTGCGCAGGCAGATCAATGCCGCGTTTCAAAATCAACGCCCCAACCCCGCGCGGCCCGCCGATTTTATGAGCCGAGATCAGCGCCATCTCGATGCCGGACCAATCAAAGCTCAAGGGAATCTTGCCAAAGGCTTGGGTGAAATCACTCACAGCCAAACCTTCGGGCAAGGTTTGGACCACACCCGTTTCGCTATTGGCCGCTTGCAAAGTGGCGCGGGCAGGCTCAGGCACAGCCACTTGCCCCGCCTCATCACAGCCCAGGCTTAGATCGCACCAGGCGCGCACCGCTTCATGTTCCACCGGCGCGGCTTGCAATCCCCGGCCCGCCAATGCCAGGGCCGCCGCTTCTGTGGCGCCGCTGGTAAAGACGATATCGGCCGCCTGCGCGCCCACCGCTTCGGCGATCTGCGCCCGCGCTTTTTCCACCAAAGCCCGGGCAGCACGGCCTTCTGCATGAATAGAGGACGGGTTTCCACAACGATCCAGCGCCTCGATCATGGCGGCGCGGGCCTCAGGGCGCAGGGGCGCTGAAGCATTCCAATCCAAATAAGCCCGTTGGGTCATAGCGGGTTTATTCGTCCACGATTTTGAAGAGCGATGGCACCGCCGGACATGGGGCCATGGCGTTGGTCACCACATCTGACAGGCGGGTTTGGTGCAAAAACACATAGACATGGGCGGAGAACCCTTCCCAGAGCCGGTTGTTCAAGGATTGCGCCCGACTGCCCGAGATACCGCCCGATGCCGCAGCACCCGTATGCAGCGCGCTTACGGTCTCATCCACCGCCCCGAGGATTTCCGACACGCGAATCTCGGTTGCTGGGCGCGCCAGGCGATACCCGCCCCCGGGCCCGCGCACTGATTCCACCAGCCCCGCCCGGCGCAATTTCACGAATAGCTGTTCCAGATAAGCCAACGAGATATCCTGCCGCTCTGAAATCTCGCCCAGCGTGACCAGCTTATCGCTGTTCTGCAATGCCAGATCAGTCAGCGCCACCATCGCATAGCGGCCCTTGGTGCTCAATTTCATCGCTTCATCCCCCGGATGGCCTGTTTCAGACGTTGCAAAAACCCGAGCCGGCCCCTCGGCCATTGCCTGCGGCATTGACCATCCTATCCGGGATGGTTAGGTGCTTGAACGCGAAAATTTTCCGGTTGCAGCACGGATTTGACCCAGGGTCTACGCAAAGCGCCTAGCCCCCGTCAAGGAACCGACCGCAGCCCCCGTTGCGAGGAAAGACAGGCCGCTTATGCCAGAGGTGATTTTCCCGGGTCCTGAGGGCCGTCTCGAAGGACGCTACCACCCCCAAAAAACCAAAGACGCACCGATTGCCATTGTGCTGCACCCCCATCCGCAATTTGGGGAACCATGAATAATCGCGTGGTCTACAACCTGCATTACGCCTTTTTCAACATGGGCTTCACGGTCCTACGGTTCAATTTCCGCGGTGTCGGGCGCAGCCAGGGCGAGTATGATCAGGGTGTTGGCGAGCTCTCGGATGCGGCCTCGGCCTTGGATTATCTGCAATCCATGAACCAAAACTCCAAGCATTGCTGGGTTGCTGGCTTTAGCTTTGGTGCTTGGATCGGGATGCAATTGCTGATGCGCCGCCCGGAAATCACCGGCTTTATCTCGGTGGCCCCGCCAGCGAATATGTATGATTTCTCATTCTTGGCCCCCTGCCCGTCCTCGGGTCTGGTGATCAACGGCACCCGCGACCGGGTCGCCCCGCCGGCGGATACGCAAAATCTGGTGGCCAAGCTGCATGAGCAAAAAGGCATCACCATCACCCATACTGAGATCGATGGGGCCGGGCATTTCTTTGAAGACCCGCATATGGATACGCTCACCGGCAATGTCACAGAATATGTCCAGCGCCGCCTGACCGAGACCACGCGTTAAGCGGCAGTGCCCCGCAAAACGCCAAAAGCCACCCTGACACCCGGGCCGTAAAACGCTCGGGTGTTTTGCGTTCGGCCGTAAAACTGCTCAGGGATTGCCCTTCTCTTCACTGGACTGCGGCATTTTATGTATACAATAGCATACAACTCTAGCCAGGCCGGTTAATATGACCTAGGGTCATGAAAACCAACCGGAGACCAGCCATGAGCAAGATCAAGGTGGAGAACCCCATCGTCGAGATGGATGGGGATGAAATGACCCGGATTATCTGGGATTTTATCAAACAAAAACTGATCCTACCCTATCTCGATATTGACCTGCTCTATTACGATCTGGGCATCGAAGAACGGGACCGAACCGAAGATCAGATCACCATTGATGCCGCCGAAAAGACCAAAGAAGTGGGCGTGGCGGTGAAATGCGCCACCATCACCCCCGATGAGGCCCGGGTCGAAGAATTCGGCCTGAAAAAGATGTGGCGCAGCCCCAATGGCACCATCCGCAACATCCTTGGCGGGGTGGTGTTCCGCCAGCCAATCATCTGCAAAAACGTGCCTCGCCTGGTACCCGGCTGGACCCAGCCCATCGTGATCGGGCGCCACGCGTTTGGCGATCAATATCGCGCCACGGATATGAAATTCCCCGGCCCTGGCAAATTGACCATGAAATTCGAAGGCGATGATGGCAGCGTCGATGAGCGCGAGGTTTTCATCGCGCCCGGTCCTGGCGTGTTCCAATCCATGTATAACCTGGATGCCTCGATCTATGATTTTGCCCGCGCCTCGCTGAATTACGGGCTGAACTTGGGCTGGCCGGTTTATCTTTCCACCAAGAACACCATCTTGAAGCAATATGATGGCCGTTTTCTAGAGATCTTCGCCGAGGTCTATGAAAGCGAGTTCAAAAAAGCCTTTGAAGAAAAGGGCATTTGGTATGAGCATCGTTTGATCGACGATATGGTGGCTTGTGCCATGAAATGGTCCGGCGGCTTTGTTTGGGCCTGTAAGAACTATGATGGGGATGTACAGTCTGACACGGTGGCCCAGGGCTTTGGCTCCCTGGGGCTGATGACCAGCCAGCTGATGACCCCTGATGGCAAGATCGTCGAAGCTGAGGCCGCCCATGGCACGGTGACCCGCCATTACCGCAATCACCAAGCAGGCAAAGCCACCTCGACCAATTCCATCGCCTCGATCTTTGCTTGGACCGGCGGGCTCAAGCATCGGGCGAAACTCGATGACAATGCGCCGCTGCAAAATTTCGCGGAAACCCTGGAAAAGGTGATCGTACAGACCGTTGAATCGGGCTTTATGACCAAAGATCTGGCACTTCTGGTGGGACCCGATCAAAAATGGCTCACCACTATGGGCTTTCTCGAAAAGCTTGATGAAAATCTAAACGCAGCCCTGACCGGATAGCCCCGGCCCAGGCACGGCGCTTGCCCTAACCCATCATGGTCCCAATACTGGGGCCATGCCCGCCCGCGTTCCCATACCAAGGCCCGAGACGATCCAGCACAGCCCGCTCGAGGATGTGCAGGGGCTTCTCACCGGGGTGTTTCTGTGCAGTTTCGGGATCACGGTGCTGACCCATCTGGGCTTGATCACAGGGCAAACCGCCGGGCTTGCGGTGATCTTGTCCTATCTAACCGGGCTCAGCTTTGGCTGGTGGTTCTTTATCGTCAACCTGCCCTTCTGGTGGCTGGCCTGGCGGCAAATGGGGCGCAGCTTTACCCTGAAATCCCTGGCCTGCGTCACCGGCCTGTCCCTGGGCACCGCGCTTATGCCCGCCGGGATCAGCTTTTCCCATGTAAACCCGGCCCTTGGGGCGGTGCTGTTTGGCCTGACCACAGGGCTTGGCCTGCTGGCCGCCTTTCGCCATGGGGGCAGCATGGGCGGTTTGGGGGTTTTCGCGCTGATGGTCCAAGACCGGTTCGAGATCCGCGCAGGCTATGTGCAACTGGCGTTTGACGGGGTGCTTTTTGCCATCGCCGCTTTGCTTTTTGCCGGCGCGGTGGTGGCTTATTCTTTGCTTGGGGCGGTGGTCCTGAACGGTTTGATCGCTTTCAACCATCGCCGCGATTGGTATGTGGCCCGTTAAAGGATGCGAAAACCCGTTGCCCGCACGGGCACAGATTGGCTAGCTGGCACTTAAGATTTTTCGTCATAAGGCCCGCGCATGCGCATTTATCGCTGTCCCACCTGTCAGTCAGATATTTACTTCAGAAACCTGGTCTGCACCTGCGGTCAGCCGGTAGAGTTCGATCCCGTTCAGGATCAATTCCACCCGCTTGGCACCCCTTGCGCCAATCGCGAAGAAATCGGCTGCAACTGGCAAGCCCCTGAGCCCGGTGCCCTCTGCCCGTCTTGCGCCACCACCGAAGTGACCCCGGATCTGTATCACCCGGACAGCCTGGGCAATTGGGCCGCCTCTGAGGCCGCCAAACGCTGGGTCTTGATCGGCATGTACCGCCTGGGCTGGTTCGCCCCCGGCACGCCGCGCCCAGTGTTTAAATTCCTGGCCGAACGCACCAGCGAGGGCCAGGTCCATGTGACCATGGGCCATGCCAATGGGGTGATCACCATCAATATCGCCGAAGCCGATCCGGTGATCCGCACCTCGCGCCGAGAATCGCTGAACGAGGATTACCGCACTTTGATTGGGCATTTCCGCCATGAGCTGGCCCATTACATGCATTGGGTGCTGCAAGAGACGCCGCAATTCCTCACCGCATTTCGTTGGCTCTTCGGAGATGAACGCGCCGATTACGGCAGCGCGCTCAAACAGCATTACGCCAATGGTCCGCGCCCAGATTGGCCGCAATTCTTCATCACAGCTTATGCCAGTTCTCACCCCCATGAGGATTGGGCCGAAAGCGTCGCCCATCTGCTGCATCTGGTGGATATTCTCGACAGCGCTGCGGCCACGGGGCTGACCTTGCAAAAATCAGGCGCGCCAAGCGCGGATCCCTATTTGCAAGATGATAGCGAGGCGCTCATCACCCAGGCGCTGGACTATGCTCTGGCGGCCAATCACATCAACCGCTCCATGGGGCTTCAGGATCTCTATCCATTTGTGATCAGCACCCCGGCGCGCAACAAGCTCGCCTTTGCCCATGATTGGGTGCGCTTGCCTCATCCGCCTCGGCTGTTGCAACAGCCTCTTTGATGGAAGAGCCGCTTGAGGCGATGCGCCCTGCCCCGGCGAACCGGCGCAGGGCAAAGTTTTAGCTGCGCAGCGCGCCGCCCGTGGCCTTTGTCACCTTGGCCACGATCTTTTCGCTGACCGCTTCGATCTCTTTCTCGGTCAAGGTTTTGTCGGTGGGCTGCAAACGCACCGCGAACGCCACGGATTTCTTGCCCGCCCCCATCTGCGCTTCGGCTTTCTCGCCAGAGAAGGCATCAAAAATCGTGACCTCAGAGATCAGCGCCTTATCGGCGCCAGCAGCGGCCGCCGCCACATCAGCAGCAGGCACATCCGCATCCACCACAAAGGCAAAGTCACGCTCTACCGATTGCAGATCATGCAATTGCAGCGCCGGGCGGGTGGCCCCGGTTTTGCGCGGGAAAGGCACCTGAGCGGGCAGCACCGTAAAGGCCACTGCCGGGCCCTTAACATCAAAAGCTTCCAGCGTGCGCGGATGCAGCTCACCAAAAATGGCGATGGTTTTCTTCGGGCCAAGCCCCACACGGCCAGCGCGGCCTGGATGATACCAGCCGGGCAGATCGCGCAAGATCATGGTTTTGGCAGGGGCGCCAATGGCCGCGAGAACCGCTTCCATATCCGCTTTGGCGTCGAACACATCCACCGGGCGGCGGCTGCCATGGGGATCGCGTGGGCCGGTGCCGCCCACCAGCAAACCGGTGGCCTGGATCTCTTGCTCTTCGGGCTCGCCGCCCAAAAAGGCCGGACCAACCTCGAACAGCGCCAGATCGTGAAACCCCCGCGCCTGATTGCGCGCCGCAGCCGAAAGCAACCCTGGCAAAAGCGAGGGGCGCATATGGGTCAGATCCCGGCTGATGGGGTTTTCCAAGCGCCGCGGCGCGTCCCCGCCGCCGAAATGGCTGGCTGCGGCCTCATCCACAAAGGAATAGGTCACACATTCATTATAGCCCAAAGCCGCCAGGTGGCGGCGGGCCGCGCCTTCGCGCCGCTGCATGGGCGTGGCCACAGGCCGGGTCACCCCCGATTGCGGGCGCGGCAAAGGCTTGCCTTCCAGCTTGGTGAGCGAGGCCAGGCGCGCCACCTCTTCCACCAGATCTGCCTCGCCCAGAATATCGGGCCGCCAAGACGGCACATGGGCCATATCGCCCTCAAGCCGGAAGCCCAACGCGCTCAGCGTCGCGCGCTGTGTCTCGGCGGGGATTTCCATCCCCACCAGGCTTTGCACCCGGTCCGTATCAAGCCGGTAAGCTCGATCCGTGTCCGGCACAGCACCGGCAATGACCACCTCAGAGGCCTCGCCGCCTGCGTGATCCAGGATCATCTGCGTGGCGTGATCCAGCCCGATGGGCGTCCAAGCCGGGTCAATGCCGCGCTCAAAGCGATAGCGCGCATCAGAATTGATCTTTAGCGCGCGCCCGGTCTCGGCGGTGCGGATCGGATCGAAATAGGCCGCTTCGACAAAGACATTCACCGTCTCATCGGTGCAGCCCGTGCGCAAACCGCCCATGACACCGGCGATGCTTTCCACGCCCTCATCATCAGAAATCAAGGTCATGCCCGGCGTGAAGGTATAATCCTTCTCATCCAGCCCGGTCAGGCTCTCGCCCCCGGCCGCGCGATGTACCCGCAACCCGCCATGGATCTTGTCGGCGTCAAACACATGCAGCGGACGGGCCCGGTCATAGGTGAAGAAATTGGTCACATCCACCAAGAAGCTGATGGGGCGTAGCCCAATCGCGCTGAGCGCTGCTTGCAGCCAGGCGGGCGAAGGGCCGTTTTTGACCCCGCGGATCAGGCGGCCATAGAATACCGGCGCCTGTTCCAGCGTGTCGTCATCAATGCTGACGGAAACCGGGCAAGGGAAGCTGCCTTGGATCGGCGCGACATCGCGGGATTTCAGCGTGCCAAGCCCGCGCGCGGCCAAATCCCGAGCAATCCCCTGCACCCCAAGCGCATCAGGGCGGTTGGGGGTGATCGCGATCTCGATCACCGGATCGATCTTGGCCGGGTCATTTTCCGCCAGCCAATCGGCAAAGCTCTGGCCCACCTCGCCCGATGGCAGCTCGATAATGCCATCATGTTCTTCGCTGAGCTCCATCTCGCGCTCGGAACACATCATGCCGTGGCTTTCCACGCCGCGGATCTTGCCCACTTGAATGGTGATGTCGATGCCAGGCACATAGGTGCCCGGCTTGGCCAGAACCACAGTGATGCCTTCGCGGGCATTGGGCGCGCCGCATACGATCTGGGTCGGACCAGCGGCGGTTTCCACCTGGCACACTTTCAGCTTATCCGCATCCGGGTGCTTTTCAGCGCTGGTCACTTTGGCAAGGTGAAACGCCCCCAGCATCTCGGCCGGGTTAGACACCTCTTCAACCTCAAGGCCAAGATCGGTGAGCGCCTCGGTGATTTCCTCCAAAGACGCCTCAGTTTCGAGGTGATCCTTGAGCCAGGACAGGGTGAATTTCATTGATCTAGCTCCGTGTGATCATGGAGTTTCTTTTGCAGCAGGCCTCGCGCCCGCATTACCGGCTCAGACCGCCTTGAACCGTGGGCACATCCAGCGCGCTGAACCCGTAATGGCGCAGCCAGCGCAAATCGCTGTCAAAAAACGCGCGCAGATCGGGAATGCCGTATTTCAGCATGGCAATCCGGTCGATACCGAGGCCAAAGGCAAAGCCTTGCCATTCCGCCGGGTCGATCCCGCCCGCTTGCAGCACTTTGGGATGCACCATGCCCGAGCCCAGGATTTCCATCCAATCATCGCCCTCGCCCACTTTCAGCTGACCGCCCTGCCAAGAGCAGCGCAGATCCACCTCAGCAGAGGGTTCGGTGAAGGGGAAATGCGAGGCGCGGAAACGCAGCTCGACCTTATCCACCTCGAAATAGGCGCGGCAGAATTCCTCAAGCACCCATTTCAGATGGGCCATGGAAATGTCCCGGTCGATGGCCAGACCTTCGACCTGATGGAACATCGGCGTGTGAGTCTGGTCATAATCGGCGCGATAGACCCGGCCCGGCGCAATCACCCGAATGGGCGCGCCCTGGGCCTGCATGGCACGGATCTGCACCGGCGAGGTATGGGTGCGCAGCACATGGGGCGGGCGCTCATCCTCTGCGGCGCGATGCATAAAGAACGTGTCATGTTCTTGGCGCGCCGGGTGATGGGGGGGGATGTTGAGCGCGTCGAAATTATACCAATCGCTCTCGATCTGCGGACCTTCGGCCACGGCAAAGCCCATATCAGCGAAAATCGCAGTAACCTCTTCGGTCACTTGGCTCACCGGATGGATGGTGCCGCCGCGCCGGGCGCTGCCCCGTCCGGGCAAGGTCACATCCAACCATTCGCTGCGCAGGCGTTCTTCGAGCGCCGCATCGGCCAGAGCGGATTTTTTCGCGGCCAAGGCGCTGTTAATCTCGTCTTTCAACGCGTTGAGCTTGGGGCCAGCCACTTGGCGTTCTTCGGGCGTCATCTTGCCCAATTCGCGCATTTTCAGCTTGATCTCGCCCTTTTTGCCAACCGCTTGCACGCGCAGCGTCTCTAGCGCCGTTTCCTCGGCTGCCTCAGCAATGGCAGAAAGATATTTTTCGCGCAGATCGTCCATCAGGGCCTCCGGGTCTTTGGGGCCTGTTAGACCCCAATCCCCAGAGTTTCAAGCATCCCCCGCGCCTGGCAGGGCGCTTAGGGTGCCAGCTCTTCAACAATCACCAATTCCCTCTCGGACGCGCCGCGGGCATGGGTAAGCGCTTCTTGATAGGTGGGCGAGTTGTAACAGGCCTCGGCCCTCTCTAGCGAGGGAAAGCGTGCCACCACATTGCGGGGGCGATCAACCCCTTCCATCTGGCGATACTCGCCGCCTCGGGCCAAAAACACCCCGTCATGCTCGGCAATGGCTTTGGTCGCCAGCTTGGCATAGCGCCCATAGGCTTCCGGATCGATGACAGTCACATGGGAAATCCACAGCGCCGCTGGTTTGCTCATCTCTTAGCCCTCCAGCAGCGCTTCAACCGCCGAGATCGCCCCGGCTGCATTTTCCGCCGAAGGCCCACCGGCCTGAGCCATATCCGGACGGCCACCGCCGCCCTTGCCGCCCAAAGCACCGGCTGCCGCGCGCACCATATCCACCGCCGAGATTTTATCGGTCAGATCGGCGGTGACACCGGCTGCAATTGCAGCCTTGCCCCCAGCATCGGCAATCAACAGCACAGCGCCAGAGCCTAGCTTTTCCTTATGAGCATCAATCAGCGCCGGCAGATCCTTGCCGGTCACGCCGCTCAGGGTTTGGCCCAAGAAGGACACGCCGCCAATATCCTTGGCCTCAGGGCCCGCCCCCGCGCTGCCCCCGGCCATGGCCAGTTCCCGGCGTAGATCGGCCAATTCCGATTGCAACGCCTTGCGTTCGTCCAGCAAGCTGCGGATCCGCTCAGGCACTTCGGCGGGCTGCGCTTTCAGCGCCAGCGCCGCATCCGACAAATGCCGATCCTGAGCGGCCAGGTAATCAAAAGCCGCCGCCCCGGTCAGAGCCTCGATCCGGCGCACACCAGCCGAAGAGGCGCTATCGCCCAAGGTGACAAACACCCCGATATCGCCGGTCTGGCGCACATGGGTGCCACCGCAAAGTTCGAGCGAATAGACATCACCGCTCACGCCTTTGCCCGAGTCCGACTGCGCGCCCATAGAGACCACGCGAACCTCATCGCCATATTTCTCACCGAAAAGCGCCTGCGCGCCCAGCTCGCGCGCCTCATCGGGCGTCATGATCCGGGTTTCAACAGCGGCATTCTGGCGGATATAGGCATTCACGTCGGCCTCGACACTGGCCAGCTCTTGCGGCGTCAGCGCTTTGGAATGGCTGAAATCAAAGCGCAAACGGTCTTCGGCATTGAGCGAGCCGCGCTGCGCCACATGATCGCCAAGTGCATGGCGCAGCGCTTCGTGCAGCAGGTGGGTGGCCGAGTGGTTGGCGCGGATGGCGCTGCGGCGAGAATGTTCCACCACCATCTCAGCCCCTTGCCCCGAGGCCAGCGCGCCTTCGGTCACTTCGGCGAAATGAACGAAAATACCCGCTGATTTTTTGGTATCAGTGATGCGCGCCAGGCCCGTATCCGTGCGGATGGTGCCGCTATCGCCCACCTGGCCACCGCTTTCCGCATAAAACGGCGTTTGGTTGGTGACGATCTGCACCTTATCGCCCGCATTGGCCCCCGGATGGTCTTTGCCATCGGCGATCAGCGCCAGGATCTGCCCTTCCGCCACTTCGGTGTCGTAGCCCAGAAACTCCGTCGAGCCATGTTCCTCGGCCAAATCAAAGAAAACGGTGGCATCCGCCGTT
>JAOXSB010000131.1 GCA_025800345.1 Mangrovicoccus sp.
CTGCCGTTCCCTTTCTTTGACAGGGTCCAGTCCTGCGCGGGCGAGGCCTCGCCATTGCTCTGCGGATTGGCGCGCCTCTTTTAAGGAAACCGTAGGATATGCGCCAAGCCCCATTTCTCTGCGGCGGCCATGGGCCGTTACCCTGAGAAACCACTGCGCGCCGCCATCCTTGCGCTTGTGCAGCCAAAGCCCGCCACCGTCAGCGTATTTCCCCGGTGGTTTGGCTTTGATGGCAACAACGGTAAGCTTGTTCAATTCTCGCGCCAAGTAATCCACCTTCCTGTCCACCCACAATATATGGGGTGGGGTGGTTCTCAATGGAATACATTGAAACATAAAAGTGCATTAAAATTATGGCATTGCGGGTATTGTGGTGTGCTGTGGTGTGTCTAGATATAGTAGTTCTTTGCCGTGTGGGGGCACCATTTACCACTTCCCATTGTTTCAGAACGCCTCAAAACGAGGATAGAGACCGGCAAAAGCCCAGTGTTTCTGGGGTTTACTGTGTCTGGTTGTTTCAGGACGTTGCTTGACATTGCAGGGGATCGCGGGGGAGCACGGGGGGAAATCACCATCCCCCAAAAAGGCTTTCCCCCAATTGCCCCATTTGCCCCCCAATATTTTGCAAACCGCCCAGCCCGGAAAATACACCGATGGCGGGGGGCTTGTGCTGGACGTGAAGCGCTCAAAGAGCGGGCGCATCACTCATTCATGGGGGTTCCGGTTCACGCTGGCGGGGAAGCGCCGTGAAATGGGCATAGGCTCAAGCGAGCGCTTCACACTGGCCCAAGCCCGCCAAAGGGCAAGCGAGCTATCCCAGCTTGTCGCGCGGGGGATTGATCCAATCGAGCAAAGGGCAGAGCAAGCCCGCCAGCTGAAAGCCAAGCGGGACGTGCTGACCTTCAAGGCAATGGCCCATGACGCCTTTGAGGCGCACAAGGCGACCCTGAAGGGGGACGGCAAGGCGTCCCGCTGGTTTGGCCCCGTGCGCCTTCACCTGCTGCCCAGCTTGGGCGAGCGGCGCATAACAGAGATAGACCAACGCGACTTGACCGATACCCTGCGGCCCATCTGGAAAGCCAAACACCCGACCGCCAAGAAATGCTTGGACCGGGTTTTAGTGATTTACCGCTATGCCGCCGCAAGCGGGCTGAATGTGGATATGCAGATTGCCGAGAAAGCCCGCGCGCTGCTGGGCGCTCATAACCATGTGGTGAAGAACCATCCTGCGCTTCCTGCTGATGAAGTTGCACGGTTCTTTCAATCGCTGGACATGGGGGACAACGGGCATAGGGCCTTGGCGCTCTATCTGTTGTCCGGGGGCGGGGCGCGGCTCAAGCCTTTGCGGGAATTGAACGTCTCAAACATTCACGGGGACCACCTGTTCTTTCCCGGTGAAGAAATGAAGGGCCTGCGTGGCAGGACGGATGATTTTCGCCTGCCCATCACGCGGGACATGGAACCTATCCTTGAGCGGGCGGCGCAGGACTGCGTTGGGGGCTTCCTGTTTTCATCCAACCGGCTGGCTGGGAACGACCATCTGGACAAGCACTATACCGCCATGGCCCGATCCGGGCGCGTCCCGGTCATAGCTGATAACACGATGGAAGAAGTTATGCGCCGCCGTGAACGGGATTGGCGCTGGGCTGAGCCTTTCCGGCTTCATGGCATCCGGGCGTCTTTCCGCTCATGGGCCTCTGAGACCAACCCGGCGCTCTATGCGGTGGTGGAAGCCGCGCTTGCTCACAAAGTCGGGAGCGCGGTGGAGCGCACCTATCAGCGCCATGATTTTCTCGAAGAGCGGCGCGACCTGCTAGAGCAATGGGCGAATCACCTGACCGGAAGAACGGGGAAATCAGGCGTGGTTGTAGCCATGAAAGGGCGGTGAAGTGTTTGGTAAAGATGGCGAGCAAAAATTTTTTTGTGGGCGCACGCGCGAACAAACGAGAAGCGGCATCAGTTTCCAAGGTAACCGATGATATAACGTGCTACGGCCTGACACACTGTGAGATCCAAAGTAAGGCACTGGAAAAGACAGAAAATATGTCCTTCATAAATGTTCTGAAAAAGATGCCCGCAGGTTGTCAGGCGCGCTTGGGATTATATGATGGGCGCACGGTCAATATGAAGCGTCTCGCCGCTTTATATTGATTAATTATAACGGGTCCGGTGGCTTTGCCCTAGGAAAGTTCAGCCACCGGACTCACGAATTGGCAAATTGAGCAATGCTCGAATGACCAACTTGGTCACATATCTGTATATCGCTGCTAGTGGTATGCCAACGGACAATTGTCCGTTCGACGTGGGGCCATGGGTCAGTCAAGCTTGCTCCAATGATTGGAGAAGCCACTATGGCTAATTCAGATGCGCATGGCGCGTCCTATAACCCCGACTTTATCCGCCTTAGCCATGTATCCAGCCGGTTTCCCATTTCACGGGCAACGCTGCTGCGCGCTGAGAAGCGCGGGGAAATCAAAATTCACCGCCCTAGCGCCCGGATCAGCCTTGTTAGCGCCGCTGAACTGGAAGCCTATCTCACCAGCGGAAGCGCCCAATAAGAAACCCCGCCTTTAAGGGGCGGGGCTGCTCAATGTGTGTGTGCGGCTGACTGGAGTTAGCCCGTAACGAGTGAAACGAGCATCAACCGCTTCACGGCTATCGAGGATATTCGATATGCAGAAGCTTTACGGCAATCCGCCGAAAAACACAAAACGAATTGAGTGCTGGGACAGCCTGCCCAGCGCCACGGCAACAGCAACCTATGAATGGCGTGACCGGGCGGGCAATGCTCGCACGTTCACGGTTTCCAAGAAAATGAGGCGCGTTCTTGAGGGGCTTATGCGGTCCCCGATGTATTGCGGCTCAATCGCGCGGGTATCGGACATTGTGTTCAAGCTGCGCACTATTCACGGGGTTCCCATCAAAACCCAGCTTTACGATGCAGACCCCGCCAGCGGCGATGAATACTTCGGGATTTATGTTCTTGGGGGGTCTGTCCGGCTCCTCTGTGAAGGGCGCAAGCCATGAACGGGGGCGACGCACAAGCGCTGACAAGGGCGCTGGGCGGCAAGTGGTACGGGCGCTATGGGTTAGCGCTCTGCCCTGCCCATGGGGACCGCAGGCCTTCCCTGAGCCTCTCAAACGCCCCCAACGGGCGCTTGCTGGCCCGGTGCCATGTGGGATGCGGGTTCACGGATATTCTGGGCGCTCTGCGTGACCTAGGCTTGCTGGACTGTGAAGGCGTCCCCCGGCTGGACCCTGCGGAAGTCGAGCGCCGGGAAGCTGAGGCCGAACGGGAAGCTGCCAAGAAAGAGAAGCAAGCCCGCATGGCATGGGATGAAGCCCAGCCCATCGCCGGGACGCCAGCGGAAACCTATCTGAGGGGGCGGGGTATCTCTGCCCCCCTTCCTGACACCCTGCGCTTTGCCCCTGACTGCTGGCACCCAGCCGCTAAGCGCTTCCCTGCCATGGTGGCGCGGGTGGATGGCGGCGCGCGTTTCGCGGTGCATCGCACCTATCTGGACCCGGACGGGAACGGGAAGGCGGCGATTGAGCCAGCCAAGGCAATGCTGGGCTTGTGCCGTGGTGGCGCTGTGCGGCTCGCTGAGGGCGATGGCCCGCTGCATGTGTGCGAGGGGGCATAGAAACCGGCCTGAGCCTTGTCAGTGGCCTTCTCAAGCGCCCAGCGCCCGTTTGGGCGTCCCTGAGTACCAGCGGCATGAAGGGTCTGCACCTTCCCCCCAGGAACGAAAGACTGGTGATTGCAAGCGATGGCGATCCGGCTGGCCGGGAAGCCGCAAACGCGCTGGGCGACCGCGCGGCTTCCCTTGGCTGGCAAGTAAGCCTGCTGCCCGCGCCTGATGGGCGCGATTGGAACGACATTCTGCAAATGAGAAAGGGCAAGCCATGAATGCCCCGTTTGACATGCCTGAACCGACCCCCTTTGAAGCTGGCGAGGATTGGCCCGAACCTGACATGAGCCTAGCCGCCCCTGAGCGCGCCCCTGCCCGCGCTCTGAGCGATGAGCAATGGCGCTTTGGGTTCGGGGACTGGGCTGACTGGCTGGCCGATGCAGCGGCCTCCAAGAGCGCCCCTGTGGACTACGTGGCCCTATCGCTGCTGGCTGTTGCTGGCGCTTGCATAGGCAACACGCGCTGGGCGTCGCCCAACCCCGGATGGAAGGAAACCCCGGTGATATGGGCAATGCTTGTGGGCGACCCCTCTGCAAGCAAATCCCCCGGCTTGAAACCGTGATTGGCCCTTTGCGGGGGATTGAGCAGGAACTTGGGGAAGAACACGCCAAGGCCGTTACGGAATGGCGGAAAGCCAACACCCAGCATGAGCTGGTCATGGCCGAATGGAAGCGGGAAGCCAAAGCCGCGCTCAAGGCGGGGGAAGAGCCGCCAGAGCAACCCGCCGATGGCCCAACCGGCCCCGTGCGGGACCGTCTGGCTACCAGTGACGCCACGGTCTAGGCGGTGGCGGATATTGCCGCGAACACGGGGCGGGGCCTGCTGACCCTGCGTGATGAATTGGCCGGATGGCTGGCCGGTATGGATCGTTACAACGGCGGTGGTGACAGGCCGTTCTGGCTGGAAGCATACGGGGGCAAGTCTTACACCGTTGACCGCAAGGGAAGCCCTGAGCCGGTATTCATTGAGCACCTGAGCATTGGCGTTCTTGGGGGAACCCAGCCCGAAAAGCTGGACGAATTGTTGCTGCAATCGGCTGATGATGGCTTGCTTGCCCGGTTCCTTGTGGTTCTGCCCGATATGGTCCCCATCAAGCGCTATACCGGGCGTCCCGATGAAGAACGGATCAAGACCGCTCTAAGGCGGCTGCGGGGGCTGCAACAGGCTGATGGCAACCCGCTGCGCGTTCTGTTCACGGATGAAGCTGGGGACCGCTTCCACCAATTCCGGCTGCAATGCCGTGAATGGGAAACCCAGAGCGAACGCCTGATGAAATCCCATGTGGGCAAGCTGCCGGGGCATGTGGTCCGGGTGGCAAACGTGCTGGCGCATCTGGACTGGGCCGGTGGTAGCGATCCGAACTGCCCCACATCCATTGACCTGCACCATGTGGAACGGGCCTGCCTGTATGTGGGCGAACACCTGCGCACCCATGCCCAGCGCGCCTATGGGGTAGGGGATGCGCCCAGCGAGGAACGCCGTGCCGCCCGTCTGGCCTAGATTATCCTGCAAGAGGACATTCGCAGTTTCACGGCACGGGACATTCAGCGTCGGAAGAAATCGGGCCTGCGGGAAGCTGCCATGGTGAAGGCGGCGATTGGCGAACTTGAACAAGCGGATTGGCTGGCCGGGCATAGGGGCGGGCAGGGCAAGCGCGGTCGCCCCAAAGTTACCTATACCGTGAACCCCAAGCTGTGGCCCTCTCCCCCGATTTAGGGGGGGTAAAGGGATTTGGAGAATTACGGATTTTTCCAGCCCCCCAGGACAAAATTGACATAAATGACAATAACCCTCAAGCTATTGAAAACGCTTCATAAAAACAGGCGCTTTATGTGTCACGGGGCCGAAAATTAATAGTGAAAGTTTCGACAATAATAAAACCCGGCTGCGCCATTAATACCGGCGCGGCAGGCTTCCGGCTTTATGCCCCGATATTTTCCCAAGTAATTTCAATGGCTTGATATTATTGGCTATAGTGTCACCACCTGTCGAAGGGGGTTTTTGCTGAACGATGGGATAAAAGATAAGCAATAACAATATCGTGGCTATTTTTGTCAATTCTGTCCGGGGGGTTTGTGTTTTTTTTCATACCTACTTTCATAGGGCTGCTTAGAGACCCGATTAGGGCACCGCAGCCGGCGGTTCACAGGCGGTGAAGATTATGCTTTGCACCGGGGGGCGGTAGCGCTATCTTCGGGGGGCTGAGTGATAGTGCGGCGGGCTGTGTTCATAGCTGATAGTGGCCCGCCAAACCTTCACCCGCTAGGCTGAAAAGTCTTAAAATAGTGGATTAGGGACGCCGCTGAGGTTAGGCGATTTTGGGCGGCGTCCCGGCCTTCAAGCCGCACAAGCCTTCCCCCTCTCAATCCAGCCCAGCGCCCCGCACAATCCCCCTCTGCGCCTTCCCCTTCACGGGGAAGTTTCATCCCTTCGGGGCTGGTTTCGGGGTCCATATCTGGACCGCCCTATAGCGGGGGTCATATCTGGACCTTTGGGCCGGTTAAGTGGTGAAAGTTGAAACCCGCATGTAAGGAGCCGTGAATGCCCATACCTCTGCTGGCCTTCCCCCTTGCCCGAAAGCCTAGACCTGCCCGCCCAGCGCCTTCATGCGGGCTGTGGCAAGCCCTGCTGGATGCGCCCAAAGCTGGACCGATTGACCGCCCCTTGAGAGGGGGCGCTTTCGGCGTTCTAGGGGGGGGCGGGCCAAGCCGCTGATGGCCGGGCGGTTAAAGCCAGGCTACCTTGCGCAGCGCCTCATCAATCCGGCTTTGCCAGCCGGGACCGCCTGACTTGAAATGCTCGATTACTTCCGGGCTGAGCCTGATTGTTGTGCTGACCTTGGTCTTGGCCGCTTTGGGCCTTCCGCGCTTCACTTCGGCCTTGGCGATCCGCTCTTTCCAGTAGGGGGCGGACATATCGGGCAAATCATCGTCGGGTTCATCGCCCAAGGGCGTGGGCTTTCTGTTCTCGCTCATTGGTCTTTCTTACTCTGCTGATGGCGGGGGCGCGCTGGGCGCATCTGACCGTTTAATAATGGTCGATAACGGTCAATCCGATAGGCCGGTGCTGGATAGAACTGCCATTGGCGGGCGGACATGGGGCCGGGACAAGAGCGGGACAACGCCGGGACATACCCCCCCGATAAAAAAAAGGGGGTGGGTGCCGCCACACCTGCGCCCCCCCCTTCATTCGCAATAAATCTCGGCGCAAAAAGGGGTACCCCCCTGCGATGGCCCAAAGCCTTGCCCAGCTTGGCTTTCACGGCTGTTTCCGGGGGGTTGAGGCGAAAGATAAGTTAGGGCGGGAGTGGGGGTGTATCATATCTTGACACATGCGTCATGGATTGATACATGCGGCCCCATGATACAAAGCGCCAAAGGAAAGCTGGTCCAAGATGTTCTGGCGAACAGGGCGGGCAAAGGCTTCCCCGCTGGTCTCATGAAGGTTGCCCGGCGAAAGCTGACCATGCTGGACGCTGCAAGCAAGCTGGAAGATTTGCGCGCGCCACCTGCGAATAGGCTTGAGGCGCTGCAAGGCGACCGGAAAGGGCAGCATTCCATTCGGGTGAATGACCAATGGCGCTTTTGTTTCGTCTGGACTGAGAACGGCCCTGCTGACGTTGAACTTACGGACTATCACTGAAAGGAAATGCGATGGGACTGTTAACCGACCCCTGCCACCCCGGCGAAATCCTCAAGCATGAATTTCTTGAGCCGCTGGGCGTTTCAGCGATTGGCCTTGCTAAGGCGATTGGCGTGCCGCGAACCCGCATCGAGCGTTTGGTGAAGGAACAAACCGGCGTCACCCCTGACACGGCCCTGCGCCTGTCCAAGGCTCTTGGAACAACCCCTGAGTTTTGGGTGCATATGCAGGCGAGCTTTGACATGGCTGCGGCTCGCAAGAGCATTGACCTGTCGGGAATAGAGCCGCTTGCCGCCGCCTGAGCCTGCCCCTTTGCGGGGCGCTGGGCGCATCTGGAAACCTAATAAAACCTGTCTTTGCGGGACAACCCGTGAACCCGAACCGGGGCTGAGCAAAAGCGCTCAAGGGGGCTTAATCTGAGTTTATCCAATGGGCTTCCCAATAGGCTTAATTTGAGTTGCTCTTATGGGGTGCATGAACCCCCGCCGATACCGCTTCACGGTTCATAGGCTTTCCCATTAAGGGGAAGGGCGACCCGGGGCATTAAGCCCAAGCCCAGCGCAGTCTGGGTTCAGGCCGGGGGTACGATAAGAGCCCGCCCGACTAACTGCGCGGCCATTCAGGCGGGCGAAATCCGTCCAGCATCCAGCGCATAACTTGCGAGGCCACGGGGTTAGGGGGTCGCGACGTGCTCCGGTCGCTGTTGGCCTCCCATTTCCGGATGGTCGTTGGGTTGGTCTTCAGGATTTTGCCCAGTTCGACCTGGGTAAGACCCAGCTTATGCCGGGCCGCACGAAATTCTGCGGGGGTCATAGAAACAGCTTCACGATTGCAAGGACAGCCAGCGTCATTCCAGACCCCACAACCAGAGGGTAGTAGGGGTTCCTGTTGTTGATCTTGGAGGTTTCAGCAATAAGCTTAGCGATTTCGGCACGGGCCATGTCGTCTGCGAGGGCTTGCTGCGCTTCGGTCACTTTTTGTTCCTCTCAAGTGGCGGGCTTCGTTGCCCTTACTCAAACAATACAGCTCCACTGAGCCTAATTTGCAAGGGTATGTCTAAGAATGTTTGCCTCCCCAAAACGGGCGAACATGCCCCCCCCATTGGCGGACGTTCGCAAAAGGAAAAAGGAAGCGACGAACACCACACCCGCCGATCCGCACTCTCCTTTGTTTTCGATTGATTGCCTTTCATGGCCTCAAACCCCGTGAAAGGGCAATGGGCGGCGCGAAGCCATGGCTTGTTCGCAACCTGCAAAGCTGGAACAACCGTCGCCAACATATCAGGGAAGGCGCATTGGCTTCATGCAGTGGCAAATAACGATTGGGTTCTGCTTATGACGATCCGTGACGAGCTTGCGGCTCATAATGAGAGCATCAAGCTTCACGCCAACACTGTTAACGCTCTGGCCCTTGGGTTTGTGGGGTATGGATTTGTTCGCCCCCTTATAGAGAATCCTAACCAAATTCCGGGCAGAGCATTGATCTGGGCCGCTGTTGGTCTCGTAATGCACGCGATTGCACGCTATATATTGAAGGGAATGAGGCGAAAGGAGGACACAACATGATTGCTGAACTCTCCATTATGGGCCTTGGGCTTTTGTTTTCAGGGGCTGTTTTCTGGATGGCACGCCGCGAAACCAAGAGATTCGATGAGCGTCACGCGTCGAAACATCATCCCGCAGAATAGCCAGCCTTTCTAGGTTCGGGCGTTGGAAGCCTCGTTGCAATCCTCAGCGGGGCTTATTTTCTGCCCGGATAGGCCGAACCGCCCCAAGTTTGGGGGGCGTCCCCCCAACCCCTGCTGGCAATGGTTAAACTGCGCTGGGCGGCATGGCTCACAGGGGCATTTTTAGCCTGCTGACAGGCTATAGAGCGGCGCTTACAGGCCCAGCGCCTTTCGTAAAATCTCGTTGGCTGTGGCGCTCATACTTCCCTCCGACTTCAAGCGCTCAATAACGTCCGGGTCCAGCATCAAACGTTGCGGTTGCTTGCGTTTGCTATCAGGCAAGGGGGGCCTTCCGCGCTTGGCGTTGGTGAAGAACTGACCGTCCAATTCCCGGACCTCGCCACCGTTGCTGATATAGGGTTTATTCGCCTTCATATCGTTTCACCTCTCTGGCATTGGCCTTGCGCATACTGATTACGCGCATGGCTTCCCCGCGATAGCACCAAGCTACAACGCAGAGCCTTCCCAGAATGGGGGCAACGGTCACATATCGGGTTTCTGCATAGTCTTGGCGGGTATCTTCCAGAGTGACCGCCCGTTCCCAATCGACCTTTGCGAAATCCGCGAAATCAAGGCCGCGCTCGCTCAATGTTAGCGCCCGCTTTGTTTCGTCCCATTCCATATTCATGGATTTAATATGGCCACATTTAATAAGGGGTCAATACCGGCCCAGCGCCTTACCGTGAAACGGCAATGGCCCGGTCACTCGCCCTTCACGGCAATTCCCGGACCCTGAGCAACCCCGCCAGCCTCAAGGAACTGGACCCCGTGGGCTTCCAGAGCGGCGCGGATGGCTTCCACCGCTCTAGCAGAGGCGGCAACCCGCCCAGAGGCTTCCGCAAGCTGGGCTTGGCTCCACCCGATTAGGTTGCGCGCTGCCTGTAATTGGTTGCCTGTCATGTTCTCCATTGATCCTTAGGGATCATACCCGCATTGCAAACCCATGCCCAAAGAACCACGCCTAGCGCCCCATGAGGTGCCGAATAACCCCGACCATACCGCCGGTCTTGAAGCCGTTCTCAAAGGCCTGGGTGACGCCATTGATAACGAGCAAGGGCACACCACGGTCTTTTCCGTCCTGACCATCTTCCAGCAACTGACCATTTATGAGGCGCTGGGCAGCGGTGAAAAGGAAATCGAAAAGGCCCTTTGCTGGCTGGCAACGCGCGGCCTTGAGGGGCTTGCCGTGATGGATAACGCTATGGGCGATTGCCACGGCGCCGCCATGAAAGCCCTGCACATGCCGCCTATCAGTCTGCCAGAGGGGGTAAGCTAATGAGTGCCGAG
>JAOXSB010000070.1 GCA_025800345.1 Mangrovicoccus sp.
TCAGTGTTTGCGCGCTGCCGGGTTTTGCCAGCGAAAAAGAAGGCGGGATCACCGGCACTGGGGTGGTGGGCCAGATCACCGAGCTGGGCAGTATCTATGTGAACGGGCTGCATATCAAATTTGCCCCCGAGATGGCATTGATTGGCATTGATGAAATCGCCCGCTTAGAGCCAGGCATGACCGTGGCGGCGCAGATCACAGCCCAGGGCGCGGCATTGCAGGCCCAAAGCCTGCGCCATTTGCCGGTTTTGACGGGCCCGGTCACCGGGCCAGGCCAGGTGATGGGCGTGCCGGTGCATGGGGCGGGGTTGCCCGATCAGGGCCGGGTCGAGATTGATGGTTTTTGGTCTGAAACCGGGGTTATGGCCACGCGCATCCGCGCCGCTAGCGACGGGGCGGATCGTGTCACTGGCCCCTATCGCGCGGCGGGTTTTGTGGGCAGTATCGGCTTTTCCGCCATTCAGCCGCGGCATTTAGAACCAGGCGAGATCATCACCGTGCGCGGGGCCTATAGCGGCGAAACATTGGCCGCGAGTGCTTTGGAAAAAGGTGTGTTCATCGGCGATGACCCAAAGCTGGTATTGGCCGAAGGGTTCCTATCAAACCCTGATCAAGCTGGGCAATATCGTCTGATTGGCGCAGGTTTGGTGGCCTATACGGATCAGCCAAACATGATTGATCCCGGCGAAAAGGTTTATCGCTGTGCTTGGAACGGGGCGATGGATTTTGACCTCGCCGCACTGTCAG
>JAOXSB010000076.1 GCA_025800345.1 Mangrovicoccus sp.
GTAAACGAGGACTCTTCGAGGGGGAATGGTTTTATTCTACCAAAGGATCAAACCAGAACTCCTTTCGGCCCAGGCGGATCAGCGCTTCGACAGGCCAAGACCAGGCCAATTCGCGCCCTTGGGGCATCCAAGCGGCTTGGCGGGCGCGCGCATCAGGGGCGAGCGCAGCCAATGAGCTTGCCCCTTGGGCCGGGATCAGCCCGAGCGCTGCACGCATCAGCGTGGTTTTGCCCGCCCCATTTGCTCCGATCAGGCCGACAAACTCCCCTGGTCCCAGATCAAGCGAGACATTATCGGTGACCACGCGTTTGCCGCGCATCACGCGCAGGTTTTCCAGGCTCAGGCGGGTCATGTCATGGCCCTCCGGGTGCGGTAGATCAAATGCAAGAATAGCGGCGCGCCGATCAGCGCCATCACCACCCCGAGTTTAAGATCCTTCGTGGGTAAGATCACCCGCACAGCGATATCAGCGGTCATAAGCATGGCCGCCCCGCCAAGGGCCGAGGCCCAAAGCAGCGCGGCGGGCCGCGCCCCCACCAGCGGGCGCAACAAATGCGGCACCACCAGACCCACAAAGCCGATTGCCCCGGCCACAGCGGTGGCCGCACCCACCACCAGGGCGGTTCCAAAGACCAGTTGCAGGCGCAACGCGCGCAGATTGATCCCCAAGGAAGCAGCGGCATCCTCGCCAAGGGTTAAGGCATCCAGCCCGCGGCCCAAACGCGCCAACAGCACCCAGCCCGGCAGCATCAAGGACAGCGCCAGCCAGACATGCATCATGGAACGATCCGCCAGCGAGCCCATCATCCAAAACACGATCTCATTGGCCGCAAAGGGATTGGGCGCAAGGTTCAGCACCAGCGAGGTCAGCGCGCCAGCCAGGGCAGAAACGGCAATCCCCGCAAGGATCAAAGTCAATGCGCCGCCGCCGGGTCCGGCCAGCACCAGCACCACGCCAACCCCGATCAGCGCCCCGGCCAATGCTGCCAGTGGCAGACCGAATGCAAAAGCCGCCGAGAGGCCAGTGTGAATAGAAATCACCGCCCCAAGCGCTGCGGTGCCGGAAATCCCGATCAGGCCCGGATCGGCCAGCGGGTTGCGCAAATAGCCTTGCATCGCCGCCCCTGCCAGCCCCAGGCTGGCCCCGATCATCGCCGCCAGCAGCACCCGCGGCAGGCGGATCTCGCGCATCACAAGGGTCAGCGGCGTGCCATCATTATGCACCAGCGCGCGCAGGCTTTCCCCCGGCCCGATCCCAGCCGGGCCCAGCACCAACCCGGCCAAGGCCAGCAACGCAAGAAGAACACTCAAAGAAAGGGCAAGCCGCATTAGGGGCGCTCCGCTGCGAGGGTTTTGATCGCGCGCAGCACAAAAGGCGTGCCGCAGACCCAATCGCGATCTGCGATGGATGTGCCCGCGCGGGTGGATTTGAGATGGC
>JAOXSB010000079.1 GCA_025800345.1 Mangrovicoccus sp.
ATCTGCACCTCTTGCAACAAATCCGCCGCTTGCGGTGTCAGCAGCAAATGATCGATGCGAATCCCATCATTGCGGTTCCATGCCCCCGCTTGGTAATCCCAAAAGCTGAACTGCTCAGGCCCTGGCTGGGGCGGCATATGGGGATGGCGGGCGCGAAAGGCGTCGGTCAGCCCAAGATTTAAGATCCGGCGATAGGCGGCGCGGCTTTGCGGGCGAAACAGCGCATCCTCGCGCCAGGCATCGGGGCGGGCAGCATCTTCACGCTGTGGAATAATGTTGTAATCCCCTAGGATTACGGCGGGTTCTTCCAGCTCAAGCAGCGCTTTGATGCGGGTTTCCAGCCGCGCCATCCAAGCCAATTTATACTCATATTTCGGTCCCGGCGCGGGATTGCCATTGGGCAGGTAAAGCCCGCAGATCCGCACTGGCTGCGCGCCCATCACCGTGGCTTCGATCCAGCGGGCTTGCACGTCTTCCTCATCGCCAGGCAGGCCGCGGCGAATATCCTCAAGCGGCAGTTTCGACAGGATCGCCACGCCGTTGAAGGATTTTTGCCCATGGGTTTCCACGATATAGCCCATCTCTTCGAAATGAGCGCGCGGGAAGTTTTCATCCACGGATTTGATCTCTTGCAGCACCGCCACATCTGGCTTGGCCTCATGCAGCCAATCGCTGAGCGCGCCGATCCGCGCCTTGATCCCGTTGATGTTGAATGTGGCGATCTTCATGCATGCTCTCCGGCTGGACGGGCCGAGTTAGCGATAAAGACTCTTATGATACAAGGCGCGAGGGGCAAAAACCCCTCGGCCGGATCAGAAATCTTCCACGAATCTTACATGGAAAAAGACGTGCCGCAGCCGCAGCTTGCGCTGGCATTGGGATTGTCGATCACGAATCGCGCGCCGATCAATTCCTCGCTGTAATCCAGCGTCGCATCGGCCAAAAACGGCAAGGACACTTCATCCACGATCACCTTTTGACCGCTGCCTTCGATCACCAGATCTTCGGCTTTGGGCTCGTCCAGGGTGATTTCATACTGAAACCCTGAACAGCCGCCGCCTTCGACAGCGATGCGCAGGGCTTTGGGGGCCTCAGCGGCCTCGTTGATCTCGGCCAAGCGGGCAAAGGCCCGTTCGGTCACTTTGGGGGGCAGAGTGAGCTCCATGATGAGCCTCCGGGTTGGAATACCGCTCAAGCAAATATAAGCAGCGCTTAAGAACGCCACAAGGATGCCCCATGCGTCAAGCCTATGCCGCAGATCCCGCACGCTCACGTGGTCGGCTTTTTGCTGAGCCCGAAAGCGAATTTCGCACCTGTTTTCAGCGCGACCGCGACCGGATTTTGCATTCCAGCGCCTTTCGCCGCCTCAAGCATAAAACCCAGGTTTTTGTGGAACATGAGGGCGATTATTACCGCACCCGGCTGACCCATTCCATCGAGGTCGCCCAAGTGGCGCGCACGGTCAGCGGCGCGCTCGGGCTCAATACCGAACTGACCGAGGCCGTGGCCCTGGCCCATGATCTTGGCCACACGCCCTTTGGTCATACGGGCGAGGATGCGCTTGATGCATTGATGCAGCCCTATGGCGGGTTCGACCATAACGCCCAGGCGCTGCGCATCGTAACCAAGCTAGAGCAGCATTATGCGGAATTTGATGGGTTGAACCTCACCTGGGAAACCCTTGAAGGCATTGCAAAACACAATGGCCCAGTCACGGGGCCACTGCCCTATGCTTTGGCGGAATACAATGCCCGCCATGATCTGGAATTGGCCACCCATGCCTGTGCCGAGGCCCAGGTGGCTGCCCTGTCGGATGATGTGGCCTATAACAATCACGATCTGCATGATGGGCTGCGCGCGGATCTCTTTGTGGATGAAGAACTGCATGATTTGCCCATTGTCGGGCCCGCTTATGCCACGGCGCGGCGTGAATACCCCAAGGCCGAGCCGATCCGTCAGCGCCACGAGGCGCTGCGCCGGGTCTTTGGGGCCATGGTTGGGGATTTGATCGCCGAAAGCCGCGGACGTTTGACAAAGGCGGCCCTCCAATGCGCCGCAGAGGTGCGCGGGCTTGGCCATCCAGTGATCGGGTTCTCCGCCGCGATGAAGGATGAGATCGACGAGATTCGCCGGTTTTTGTTCACGCGCATGTATCGTGCGCCCAAAGTGATGCAAAAGCGCGCTGAGGTGACCGAGGTCGTTCAAGATCTGTTTCCGCGCTATATGGCCGAGCCCGATTTGCTGCCCGCGCGTTGGCAAGGGAATGTGGCAATGGCGCGGGGTGATGATCGGGCCACGGCGCGGCTTGTGGCGGATTATCTCGCGGGGATGACAGATCGCTATGCGCTCCAGCGTCACAAAGAACTGATTGGCAAGAAAGCCTAGGCGCTGTCTTCCTCTGGCGGGGGATCAAAGAGCGAGGCCGCCGCGCCGGTGTCCTCGTCTTCCTCCTCAGGGCCTTGCGGGCTGGGCCGGGCATCCAAAAGCCCCGCTTCGCGCAGATCTTTCAGCCCTGGCAAATCGCGGGTGCTGGACAGGGCGAATTGATCCAGGAAATGGTCAGTGACCATAAAGGTCACGGGTCGGCCCGGGGTTTCCCGGCGCTGGCCAAAGCGCACCCATTTCAGCTCGATCAGCAAATCAATCGTGCCGCGGCTGACGCTGACCCCGCGGATCTCTTCGATCTCGGCCCGGGTCACGGGCTGATGATAGGCGATAATGGCAAGGGTTTCGGTGGCCGCGCGCGAAAGCTTGCGGGTCTCCACCACCTCTTGGCGCAGCAATCCCGACAGATCCGGCGCCGTGCGAAAGGCCCATGCATCGCCTAGGCGCTGCAATTCCACCCCGCGCCCTTCATAGCGCAGGCGCAATTGCTCTAGCGCTTTGGCCGGGTTGGATCCGGGTGGCATGCGTCCGGCCAAATCGCGCAAGCTCAGCGGGCTGGCCGAGGCAAAGAGCAGCGCCTCGACCATGCGTTCTTGCTCGGCCATGGGCGTGGGCGGGAACAGCTCGGGCGCCTGGCCCTTTGGGTCGGGTCTGTCACTCATCGCCGGGCTCATGATCTGATTTGCGGCGCAGCTCAATCGGGGCAAAGGTTTCGCTTTGGCGCAGCTCGGCCCGGCCCGATTTCACCAGCTCTAGCGCTGCGGCGAAATGGGCCGCCATGGCCGAGCGACGGCGGGCCGGATCGCCCACCCAAGCCTCGGGCAAATAGCGGGCCAGATCGGTCCATTCCCCGGCAAAGCGGATCAGCCCCTGCATCCGGTCCAGGGCTTGTTCCATGGTCAGCACCGCTTCGCGTTCCAGCACCAGGGGGCGGAAACTGTCCTTGGTGCGGATGCGCGCATAGGCTTGCAACAGATCCAGCAGCGCCGCGTCATAACGCACAACGCGCTTGCGGGTCATCACCTCTTCGGCGCCGCGGGCAAAGCGGTCCCGCCCAAGCTGATCGCGGGCCATCAGTTGCGCTGCGGCTTGGCGCATGGCCTCTAGCCGCTCAAGTTGAAAGGCCAGATGGGCGGCCAATTCATCGGCGCTTGGCCCCTCGGCCTCGGGATCGGGGGGCAGCAAGAGCCGGGATTTAAGATAGGCCAGCCAAGCGGCCATGACCAAGTAATCCGCCGCCAATTCAATGCGCAGATCATGGGCGGTCTCAATAAAGCTCAGATATTGCTCGGCCAAAGCCAGGATCGAGATCTGGCGCAGATCCACCTTTTGCGTGCGCGACAGCGTCAGCAGCAGATCTAGCGGTCCTTCGAACCCGTCCACATCCACAATCAACGCCTCGGCGGCGCGCCGGGCCTCTACCGCGCTGTTGCTGGGCTCAGACATGGACCCCGGTGAGGCGCTGATATTCCGCATCGGCGGCCTCAATATCAAAAGGGGCAGGGGGCTGGCGTGCGGCAATGGCCCGGGCTGCGCGGGCCGCGGCCGCGGGCGTTAGGGTGCCGCTGGCCTCTGCCACGGGCGCCATTTCCGCCATGTCGCCATTGCAATGCAAAATCAGATCGCAGCCCGCCTCAAGCGCTTTGAGGCAGCGCGATTGCATCGGGCCTTCGAGGGCCTGCATGGACACATCATCGGTCATCAGCAGCCCGTCAAACCCCATCTGGCCGCGAATGGCGGCAATGGCTGGGGCGGAATGGGTGGCGCAATGCTCTGGGTCCAGCGCGTCAAACACCACATGGGCGCTCATGGCCAAAGGCAGATCTGCAAGCGCGGCGAAGGCGGCGAAATCGCTGGCATCCAGCGCGGCGCGCGGGGCGCTGACCCGGGGCAATTCCAAATGGCTGTCGCTTTGCGCCCGGCCATGGCCGGGAATATGTTTCAGCACGGGCAGCACGCCGCCATCCAAGCAGCCATTGGCGATGGCGCGGGCCATGATGGTGACCGTTTCCAGATCATCGCCATAACAGCGATTGTGCAAAATCCCATGGGTTTCGGGCCGGGCAATATCCGCCAGGGGGGCGCAATTGCCATCGATCCCGCAAGCGCGCAGCTCCGCAGCGATCAGCCGGGCGCGCAGATACATCACCCGCTCGGCATCTTCTCTCGGCAGGCTTAGAACCTGATCGCGCGCCGGGGGCCATTCACGCCATTGCGGCGCGCGCATCCGGGCCACGCGGCCGCCTTCTTGATCGATGAAAATCGGCGCGTCGCGGCCGACGCTGTCGCGCAGCGCATCGCAAAGGGCGCGCAGCTGCGAAGGGCTCTCCACATTGCGGGCAAAGAGGATAAACCCCCAAGGGGCGCAGCGCTGGAAAAACGCGGTCTCTGCCGGGCTCAAGCTGAGGCCCGCGCAACCAAAGATCGTCGCCCCGATATGTTGCGGGGCTGCGGCCTGAGAGCTCACCGGGTCAGCACCGGGATGCATTCGGCCTGACCGGCCAGCAGCACTTCGCAAAAGCGGCGGGATTCGGCCAGATCGTCAAACCCATGGGCGCGCAGACGCCACACGCTTTGGCCGCTGGCGGTGTTTTCCTCATAAACCGGGCGCTTGCCGGCGAAATAAGGGCCGAAGCCGTTGGCCAACCGGGTCCATTCCTGGCGGGCTTCGGCCTCGGTGGCAAAAGCGCCCAATTGGGCCAGGCGGGTATTTGGCGGGATATCGCGTGCCTCAATCGGGGCGGCGTTTACCGGGCTGGTAGTGCTGGCCGCAAAGGGCAAGCTGTTATTTGGCGCGCTGCGCGAGACCTGCTCGCCAAGCCCGGTGGGGCGCGGCTCTGGGCGGCGTTCGATCCCTTGCACGGGGGCGGGCTCGCTTGGGGCGGTGCCGCTTTCCAGGCCAAGGGCGTCGAATAAGGCGCGATCCACGGAATTGCGCATCACTTCGCGGTCCGGGGCGGCGCCAGGGCGCATCACCGGGGCATCGTTTTGCTCCACCGCGGTTGGGGCCGGGGCGATCGCCACCTCATCGGCCACCGGGATGCGCGGGGTTTCGGCGGCAATTTCGTTCACCGAATAGCCCGTATGGGCGGCGCGGAACCCGCCAGGATCGGCAGGGGCCAGGCGCGCTGGCCCTTCCATGGCGCGGATCACCGGGACGGTGCGGGTGTCGCG
>JAOXSB010000087.1 GCA_025800345.1 Mangrovicoccus sp.
AAATGCGGCACCGAAGATGGGATCTATGCCCAGACCTATACAGGCAATACGCGCAAAAACTTTCCCAGCAATGATCTGGTGCTCCAGGGCAGCAGCGAGCAGGATTATTACGGGATCAATCTTGAGGGCTCGGTGATCATCCGCGAGGGCTCTGCCTTGAAATTGCACGGGGGCAAGGCGGTACAGCGCGCCCTGCGCATCCATCGCTGCGCCTCATTCGCACTGAAAGTCTATGCCAGCCAAAGATGGACCCGCGAAGGCTTTATCTTGATCACCGATGAAGCCAGCAGCAGCGGCGCGCGTTTTGCGGTGGAACGGGACACCCAAGGGCGCAATACCCGCGGCACGCTCGAGATCGAGACCATGTATAATGTGCAATGGATGGGCCAAGATCAGGCGTCTTGGTGCGTGGTGGATCTGCAAAGCCCCAGCTCGTTTCTGGTGCTGCGCGGGCGGATTGATCGGCAAGCCAAACCGGCCGAGCCCGAGGCCAGCTATCACCATTTCAAAATCATCGGTCCGGGCAATAATGGGGTGAGCTTGGATCTAGAGGGGCTGCATTTCGCGGGCAATATCGATCCGCAAACCCGGCTGCACGATGAGCGCGCCCCCGAGCCGCGCCATCGCAACCATGTCTCGCGCTTAAGGGCGGCGCCCGAAGAGCCCATAGCGTTTTCGAATGCAGAGCTGGGCAAAGGCGCGCTGGATCTGCGCGGTTTGGACTTTGTAGATCTCGCCCCAAGCGCGCGGCGCAAAATCTCTAATATCACCATGCGCCCTGGCCAGCGCTGCACGCTTTGCGCCCCAAATGGCAAGGTTCAGATCGAAAACAGCCCGCGCCTGGCTTTGGCCGGCGCCAAAGCCTTTGCCATGAAACCCGGGGCCACGCTCAGCCTTTATTGTGCCGCGCCGAACCGGATTGTGGAGATTGCCCGGAGCGCGCGCTAAGCGCCTCAGCCGCTGCAGCGCCCGCTTTGGGCTTGCGGCTTGGCTTAAGATCCAGCGCCGGTTTCTCGATGTAATGCCAAGAGATCACCGAAAGCACCATGGTCATGGGCACGGAATAAAGGATGTTTTCCCAAGGGGTTTGCGGCCCAAAGAGCCACATGGCCAGACCCTGCATGGGGAAGCCATAGATATAGACCCCGTAAGAATAATCCCCCAGCTTGTTATAATTGAGCAGCCAGCCCCCGGGCATATAGCCCACCCAGAATGAGGCATAGCTGATCGCCAGCATCAGCAGCGGGTAAAAGGCCAGCGTGTCAAAACACAGCACCGCCAGCGCAAAAAGCGCCGCCACAAGCCCAAGGGAAAGCGGGATTCTCTCGCGCCAGACGAAAAAGCAAGAGCCAATGGCAAAGGGCAGCGCCAGCCCTAGCACCACTTTTTCGTGGAACGGAACCGGCAGGCCGGTTTCTTTCAGCACCGACCAGAGCACAAACGCCCCGAGCAAACAGCCCGTCGCCAGCCAGCGGTTTTTGTAAACCCCGATCAAGCCAAGCACGAAAACCCCGCAATAGCACAGCACCTCATAGATCAAGGTCCAGATCGAGCCCACCACAGCAGTGTAAGGGTTGGTTTCGAACACCCCGGGCAGATGGAATTCCAGCTTCACCAAGGTGAGATTGCGGATCACGAAAAGATAGGGCTCAGCCATAGAGAAATACGCCCCCCATGGCAGGGTGGTCACCAGCGGGCCCAGCAAAAAGGCCACAAAGAGCAGATTGACCAGCAGCGCTGGAAACAGCCTCAGCGCCCGGGATAGCAAAAACCGCCGATGGGAAGAGGAATACTGGAAACTGCCGGTGATCAAAAAGCCCGAAATGGCAAAGAACACCGCCACCGCATAACTGCCCAGGGTATGGCCCGTAAGATCTTTGAGCGGCTCAGAGATCCCCCGCCCATAAGCAAAGGTCCAGGCATGGGAGACGATCACCGCCATCGCGGCAATCATACGCAATAGGTTGAGATTATTGTCTCGGCCCTGGGCCTTATCAGCCAAAAATACCATTTACGAACTCCAAAACACCTCCACCATCCCGAGGGGTGGATGCTTTGGCCTCTTACCTGAGGACCCGTTTTTTTTCCAGACGCCCCTGCAGGATTGGCAAAACCCATGGCGATGATGGCGCGCCCGGGCTGAGAAGAGATTAAGGGGATTGCCAACTTGCTGGTAAGCGGTGTCTGTAGCCTGGAGTGCACCCCTCGGGATGGACACCTGAGGTCTGAGGATTTCCGTAAGCGTCGCGGCATTGCCAATGTTTGCGCCCATTGATCACGACCACGACTTCATCAAGTGTCATTTGTCAGCGAATTTCCCCAATGCTCTCTGACGGAACCGATTACCCTACCCCCTAGGTCACCTCATAAAACTCAACAATCATAGGGGCTTCGAAGTCATTGAATAACATGTCAGCGTTTTGTGGAAGATCATAGGTAAAGCTTGTGATGCCATCGGCGGAACTCGTGCTGGTTGCATCAAGGAGTTCTTCTGCATTGGTCAATGGGTCAAAGAATTTCGCTTCCACATCGTTTTGAGTGTGGAAGCCCACCGTGATTTTGTCCAGCGTTACGCCGTCACCATAATCTTCTTTCCAGATCAGGATATCGGCCGCATTATTTTTGTATATTGTGCTTGTTCTTACGGTATTAGCACCTCCACCCGAGTTCCCCAAGGTCAGCGAGTAATCCTCGATGAGCATTGTCGTCCCAGATGTGGCGGAATCATCGCTTGTGTTGAAAAAGCCCATCAAATTATGGATGGTGGTCGCGGATTTTTTTGCTATGAGCTCACCATTGCCATCAAGCTCAGATTCAAACAGGCCAAAATTGTCTTCTGTATCTATGCTATCATCAGCATCATCGAATAATTCAAAGATATAAGCACGCTCTACACCACGATCATAGGTGTGGAAAATCATATTCAATAGTTGTTTTGCTTGGTCATTTTCAGATACTGAGAGCCCGTCGCCAGCATTATCCGCATACACCACATTGCCTGGCCCATAATCTGGCGTCGTATACCCCATCTCTGTCACGATGCTTGGAGCAGAGCGATTCAACGCTTGGGCATTGCTTAGCCTTTGATCGAATGTTTCTGTAAAATCCCTGCCGAGGTTAATATAGACATGTGCGTTAGAATAATCAGAGCTCGAGCTTAAATCCCCAAATCCCGAAAAGCTATCTGATTTCAGACCATTATGTACGGTCGGTGCGAGGATAGGTAAAGGCAGATTAGAATCATCTACCGCACTCCATAGGGTTTTCTGGAACTGCGCGGCGGCTTCTCGAGAGTTGTCATCATAAGTCGAATATTCAAAAGTTAGATTATCGACTTCATTAAGGCCTTCGAAAGAGACGATTGAATCCGAAAAATTGGTGCCGCCACCCAAATCAATGTCAAATTCGTTGATGTAATTCTTCAAAGCGCCATCGGGTGAAGTTTGAGAGGGCACCTGTTTCTGCATTAAGAAATTGAACTTAATACCATCATTCGCAAGATCTATTAACTTTCCGACCTTGGAGTTCGCGGTTTGCCCATTATTATATTGATCAAAGCTGCTCTGGAGGGGAGCCCCTGTTCGCACATGTTCGATACCGAGTAGGGATAGTGCGCTCGAAATCTTGATTGGGTCGGATTCTGTTGAACCATCAGTTTTCAGACGAAAACATACACCCAAAAACTCATCAAAATTTGAAGCAAAAGCACGATCTGAAATATTACTGGAAATTGCCGAACCGCTGAGTGCCACGGAAAGGCTCGTGGCGCCATTCAAGAAATTTATATTGTCTATAAATCCGTCATTATTATTATCGTGAGCTTGGACGCCAGACAAAGTAGCCGATTTTATAAAATCACCTGTGCCATTGATATCAACAAGGATATCAGTGTCGTTATTATTAACCTCAACTTTGATAAAATTGCTGATCGAGCCCTGCTTGCTTGGGTCATAATGTGCCAAAATATGGGTAAGGTCGATAGCATCGGATTGAGTAATGTTGTAATCCTCGATCGTATCGTACCCGTGGTAGGGATTTAGAAGGAAAACATCACTTCCTGCGGACCCTTTGAGCGAATCCTCCCCCGGTCCACCGATGAGCGTATCATTGCCATTCCCGCCATCCAGTGTGTCATTTCCCATACCGCCCCAGAGAATGTCGAATTGGTTGTTTCCATTCAGCGAGTCGTTTCCGTCACCACCGTGAAGGACGTCCTCGCCATTCCCCCCAAGAATACTGTCATCGTCGCCACCGCCCCATAATGCGTCATCGCCAACTTTGCCTTCAAGGGTATCATTTCCTTCACCCCCGAGCAGAATGTTGTTTTCAGCGTTTCCAATAAGATTGTCTGCTTCAACTGAGCCAATCAAACCTTCGACACTGATATAGGTATCGCCACTTGCATCGCCAGTATTGTTGCTGCTGTATAGTAGGTGCGCTGTGACGCCCACCAGTGCATCCGCATAGCTGGCATAATCGGTTCCGACACCACCGTCCAAAACATCGCCATCGGCGCCACCACTTAGGGTATCGCCCCCCGCGCCACCACTCAGGGTATCGCCCCCCCCGCCTCCATTTAGAGCATTGGCAGCAGCATCTCCGGTGAGTTGGTCATTGAATGCAGAGCCGATAACGCCTTCAATCTCATTATAAGTATCGCCGGCACTATTCGAACTGTTCGAAAGATTTATGGTTACGGCGCTGTCCGCTGTCTCATAGCTGACAAAATCGATCGAGGCGTCACGCCCTCCATCCAGATTATCGTTGCCGTCACCACCAATAAGTGTATCAGATCCTTTGCCGCCATAAATATAATCGGCCCCGGAACCACCACGGATAATGTTGTCTTCATCATCGCCGGTCAACGTGTCGTTATAACTGGAACCGATTAAACCTTCGATCTTATCGAACGTATCGCCAGAGCCATCATTATCACCGCTGAGATCTACCGTGACAGCTGCAGAGAAATCGTCGTAAGAGGCGTAATCAAACCCCTCTCCCCCTCTCAGATCATCGGCCCCCGCACCGCCCAAAAGCGTGTCAGCGCCATTTCCTCCATCAAGCGTATCGTTGCCAGCGCCACCATTTAGGCTGTCATCACCGCTAGAGCCTTGCAGGGTATCATCTCCTACCCCACCTATGAGGGTATCATTTCCCCCAAAGCCTTTAAGGAGATCATCATCTTCTCCGCCGTCGAGATAATCATCGCCGCCGCCGCCGATTAAAGTATCTACGCCTTGGCCCCCTGTGAGGGTATCTGAATCATCTCCGCCAGATAGGCTATCGTTGCCTAGGCCGCCATCAAGGTAATCATCGCCAACGGACCCGCTGAGAAAATCTTTGCCATCTTCACCATATAGGCTGTCATTCCCGGTACCGCCTTGCAACGTATCCTGACCGTCCCCGGCTACAAGACTGTCATCCCCCGCAGCCCCGATCAGGGTGTCATTTCCTGTCCCACCGTTCAGGGTATCACTTCCTAAAGCCCCAAGCAGAGAGTCATCGCCCGCTATGCCATTAATATAATCATCCCCAGCCAAGCCATTCAGAGTGTCGTTTCCGGATGTGCCATTCAATGTGTCATCATTGGAAGTTGGGTTTGTCATGGCAGCTTAATTCCTAAGTGATGAGATTGGCTAATGATTTACATTATTCAGATTTTTTTCCACATATTTATGACATTATGAAGATAATCTCCGCGCATTTTCTGATTTGGCTCAATTTTAGGTCATGTTGACAAATGTCGGACCCAGAGCCGGATGGATGCGACGTCAACAAATCCGAGATAGCTTTCAGCGGTCTTGTCGTAGCGCGTGGCGACCCTGCGGGCGTTCTTGAGTTTGTTGAAGCACCTTTCCACCATGTTTCTCAGGCGATACAACGCATGATCTACGCCGACTCTCATCTTACACGTTTTTCGCATCGGAATTTGGGTCAAAATATCACGTTCACTCATGGCTTTTCGAATGCGATCAGCATCATAGCCACGATCCGCCAGCAGCACGCGAGGCTCAGGCAGGTTGTCATCCATTACTAAATCAAACCCCAGATAATCTGATGTTTGCCCCGGCGTGATGTCCGTTCTCATGGGCAGACCGCGCGCGTTGACGCTGAGGTGGATCTTGGTCGTAAAGCCACCTCTTGAACGGCCAAAACCTTGTCTCTGAGTCCCCCTTTAGGGTTCCGTCGCAAACCTATCCGTTAGCCGAGGACAAGCCACCCGCTGGGCGCAATTATGCTGCGAGATCGGCAAACTGCTCGAATGCGTTGCGCCCATTGACATGGATCTGTCCCTTGCGAAGCATATGAGCGGCCTCAATTCCGGCGAGCTTCGCTGCAGCTGAATTGAAAGACTTAAACCCCTTCATTGGCCGGGTAATCCGTGTGATGAAACGATGGTCCTGTTCAATGATGTTGTTGAGATATTTCACCTGCAGCACGTCTATTAACCAACACCATCCGAGCATGAGCAGAATAGCATTTACGTTCTCCAGACCTGCATTGTTTGCACCGCTTTTGTCTATGACGACCTTGTCTGGCCAGCCATTGTTCCGGATCATGCGCGTGAAGAATGTCGTTGCTGCCGCCTCATCACGGGTCTCGGAGAGCATGAAATCAAGGGTTTGGCCGTGCTTGTCTACGGCGCGATAGAGATAAGTGTAAGCGGTTTTTCAGCCCGCCCAATTCCAAGGTAGCAGTTGGTCGATATCCTTCTGCTTATGCCCATTGACGATGGCCGCGAGGATTCCGGTCAGGTAGCTGTGCGGTTCGACCTTGTTCAGTCTGCAGGTTTCAATCAGCGACGCGATGACAGCCCAGTTTTGGGCTCCGGCGTCGTGGCCCGCGAAGAGAGCATTCTTTCGCTGTAGGGCAATTGGGCGGATCGTTCGCTCGATTGCGTTGCTGTCCATTTCGATCCGGTCATCGTCGAGGAACTGGATCAATCCATCCCAGTATTTGGCAATATACTTGAGCGCCTCTCCGGTTGGGGACTTGGCCGAGACTTGCGCACGTGAAGCATCCAGCCATGCTTTGAAGGCCTCGATCTTTGGGGCTGATTTTTTGCGGCGAACCGCCAAGTGCTCGTCGGCTGTCAGACAACGGGCCTTACTTTCGATCCGATAGAGTGCTGCGATTTGCTTGAGGCCAGCTTCAGCAATGGGGGCTGCGTTGTTCTCGGTCAGGTCAAACAGCTTCCGGCGGGCATGTGCCCAGCAATAGGCAAGCTGGATCGGCGCGTTGTCGCTTGGGTCAAGCACGCGATTGTACCCGGCATAGCCGTCCACCTGGAGGATGCCGCTGAAGCCCTCTAATATCTGTGATGCATATTTGCCGGATCGCCCCGGCGCATGGGTAAAGGCAACGCCCGGTGGCTCAGGCCCGTTCCATGCGCGGTCATCGCGCGCCAGCGCCCAGAAGTACCCTTTCTTGACCTTACCTCTGCCGGGATCGAGCACCGGTGCCGGGGTCTCGTCCATGAACAGCTTGGTCGACGTCTTCAGGTGCCTGAGCAACGCGTCGTAGACAGGCCCTAGCTCATGCGCTGCCTTGCCCACCCATGATGACAAAGTGGAGCGCTTAATCTCCACGCCCTAACGGGCATAGATTTGAGACTGACGGAACAGAGGCTGGTGATCTGCAAACTTGGAGACCAGGACAGTCGCAACGGTTGCCTCCGTTGGCATGCCACCTTCAATGAGACGCGGTACTGCCGGTGCCTGCACGAAGCTGCCCTCGCATTTGCGGCAGGCATAGCGCGGGCGACGGGTAACGATCACGCGGAACTGGGCGGGGACAATATCCAGCCGCTCGCTCACATCTTCACTGATGACATGGCGTTCATGTCCGCAGGCACATGTCGTGCTATCTGGTGCGATGACCTCTTCAACGCGTGGCAGATGTTTGGGCAAAGCACCGCGCAGCTTGCGATTGGCTGGCTTTGTCTTCGGCGGATCGACCGCTTCATCTTCGGCGTGTACAGCAGCCATTGCCGTCTCAATGTCTTCCAATGCCAGGTGATACTGGTCGGGATGCGCCTTCTCGGACTTTGCCCCGAACAGGGCGCGTTTGAAGTCACCCAACAACTTCTCCAGACGTTCGATCCGCACATCTTTGCGCGCATTGCGCTCTTCGGAGGCAATGATCATCGCCTTCAGGGCATCGATATCGTCAGGCAATTGGTCCGGCGCAATCATGGCGCAGACCTATCAAAACAGAGCAGTGGCCACCCGCTCAAAACCCCCCGCGAGTTACTCTGCCGCAGCCGGAGACGGCACTTCCAGAGACGTCACACGCCGCCAGTCCAAACCGGCAAACAGCGCCTCAAATTGCGCAGGGTCGAGGCGCAAAACACCGTCCTTGATGGTGGGCCATTTGAACCGGTTCTGCTCAAGCCGCTTGTAGGCCATCACCAGCCCGGTCCCATCCCACCAAATCATCTTGAGGCGATCCGCCCGCTTGGCGCGGAACACGTAGACCGCGCTATCAAAGGGCTTCATCTTCAAGTGGCTCTGAACCAGAGCCGCCAACCCATCATGACCCTTGCGGAAATCCACAGGCTTTGTCGCGAGGAAGATCTTCACCCCATGGGACGGATGGATCACAGCGCAGACACCAGTTCGGCAATCCGCTGGGCAGATGTCGTCGCACACAAACGCACAGTGACATCCCCTTTGATCAGCTCAATCGTCCCGAGTGTGGAAGACCCTGCAGCTGATATGGGCGACGGGGCCTCCGGTTCTGCAACGACTAAAGGCGCAAAGACGACCTCATCCAGGTTCGGCAAAACCAACTTTCCCTCACGAGCCTGCCTGCGCCACTCCGACAAATGGTTCGGGCGCAAACCATAGCGCTTCGCAACCCCGTTGACTGTCGCCCCCTCAACCAAGGTCTCAGCCACTATCCGAGCCTTAACGTCTCGCGGCCAACGTGGACACCTCCGAAGATCTGGCCTGTCGCCCGTGAGAAACTCATAGGATATCTCCATGGAGAAACTCCCTCGCAAAAATACAAGGGCCGGAATCGCAGATCAAAAACTCAAGGGAAAGGTCGGCTCAAAATACCGCTTACACCTGAGCTCGTGTTGATTTCTGAAGACCAATGGCGGCGGAAAGAGCCTCCGGACGCACACCATCTTCCTCTCGATAACGGTACCTCCTGCAGTACATTTGTTCCTGATACTCCCGGCGAAATAGCCAGTCACACCGGTCTTCAATGGGCGGTGTGCGTGCCGAGAAAATTGGATCACTGAGCGCCATATGCGGATTCAAAATCGGTCCTTTGGGGTACCCAAGCATGCGACATGCCGGCGCTCCCAATCGACTTCTGAAACAGCCATCATCTGCAAGATTTGTTCCTGTAGACCCGTCAGGTGAAGGGAACATATGATCTTGCAGCGCTCTTTTGGGCGCTTGGCAAAGACCGAAGGGCTGCGCAGATCGCTGGCTGAAAGTCGCAAGATCGGAGAGGGGTTGAGGGGTCTTCCCCCACTCGCTGTTTTGGGATACCGTCAGGAGGGACCCAAAACGGATAGCGGGTCTCCCTTTTTAAAAAGGGAGACGAACAGGCCACTATGGTGCAGCGAAAGAACAAAGGAATCAGTGGATCTTTCAGGGCCAACTCCCTGACACTGCGCGACCTGTCAGCTATGGAAAAGCATGAGCTGCGACTGGACGTCTCTGGCCACAAAAGATGCATTCGCAGAGGGCCAGATGGAGCGCCTGTCGCCCCTCTGCTCTACGATCCATATAGCACCGGTCTACGAGAAGGTGGGCTGCTTGAGGCACACGCAAGACACATCGAAGGCGCGCGGGTTAATACGGCTGCAAAGAATGTTGCGCGGCACGCCTTTGTGCAGTTTCCGACGAAGTTGAAAATCACGGCCGCAACAGAGCGCATGATGCTCGATGAAGCGGTTAAGTTCACCAACAGAACTCATGGCGACAACGCGGTCTTTCGGGCACGGCTTGATCGTGACGAAGAAGGCCGACACGGTGTCGATGTTTTCTTTGCCCCGAAGTACCAAAAGAAAACCACCCGTCGGTCCAGTGAATGGGTCAGCCTGACCAAATTCGGCAAAGAGCTGGCCGTCCAGAAGTTCGGGCAAAAGCAGCGCCAGAAGAAAAACAAAGCCGGTGAGTTCGAACCTGTCTTCGACAAAGCCGGAAAGCCTGTCATGGAAGATTGTGACCACCAACACTATCAGGGCCGTGCGCTCCAAGATGCGTTCTTCGAGCATCTTCGCGACGAGATGGGCCTCGATTGGGTTGTGCGTGGTGAAAAGAAGATCGGTCGCGACAGTGACCGGCTGGAAGTCGAAGAATACAAGATTCAGGCGGAGACAGAGAAACTCTCTTTTCGCGCAGAAGTGGCCCTCGAAAGGGAGCAAGGTTTGCGCGAAAAGGAAGCTGAGCTGACTGGACGCGAGAAAAAGGTCAAGGACGGTCGATTTGATCGTCTGTTGCGTCGCGATCCCTCCGCAGCTGAACAGGTCAGCGCAGCACAAGACGCCCAGAGAGAGGCGGAAAACCGCATAGAGACAGTTAAGGCGGCTGCAGCCCGAGACGTCGCCGCAGCGGAAAGACGGGCTGCTGAGCGGTTCTCTGAACGATTGAGGAATGTTGAGCAAAGGGAGCGGGAAGTCAAAGCGCAAGAAGACCTGCTTTTCGCTGCGCTTCTTGCTGTCCCTCCCTGCTCGCCAGGTGAGGAAGAGAAGATTGGCTGGATTGCCAGCGACATCGATAACACGTGGGTTGCAGATGTTTTGGACGAACACAACGCGCCTGAGTTCATTTTCGATAAAGAATTAAAGCTCTCCACTGCAATGTCCTTGCTGAAGGGATGGCTGCGCTTACAGGCTCAAAAGATTGACCAGATTTTTACTGAGATCATTAAGCGTACAACCAGTGTGCCCCGGCCTGCTTCCAGGCCAACTGCTGAACCCCGTAGAGAAAATCCAAAACAACCTCACCGGGCACCGGAGAAAAAACCTGATCCGAAATCCAACACGCCCAAGCAACGTTTCGATCCCTGGACAGACGGTCCCCCGGGCCCTTGATTTCTCTTCGCAAGTTTGGACATCTCAATCAGCGGAACGTTGAGGGTTGGTCAACATTTTGAAAGTAGTTTGCTGACCTTAATAAGCTGTGCTGACGGAACCGTAAACTTAACCGCCCTTGCCCGCACAGCGCCCGCCAGCGCCTGAAATCAGGTGGTTTTCAGCCCGGCAATCTCGGCCCAGATTTCCATCGCGGCGTCTCGAAGCTGGCGGAAAATTTGGGATGGCATGGCGTGGCGCGGCAGATGGAACAGATTGCTAATCGGATCATGAGTTGACACGAACCTCTGCGCCGGGCCCGGAGATTTAAACCGCTTCATCACCCGTTCCCGACGCCGCAAAGGTAAATGCGAATTCTCCGCCCGATTACTGAGGCCCTTATGCGAGCGGTGCTCGACGCCGGGCATCAGCTCGCGCCGGATCGCACCATATGAGCGCAATTTGTCGGTGACCATAACGCGCGGCTGGCCATGTGATTTCAGAAGTTTCGCAAGCAAACGTCTGGCAGCGCGCGCATTTCTGCGGCTTTGCACCAGCACATCCAGAACGAACCCATCCTGATCCACCGCCCGCCAGAGCCAATGTTTGCGACCGTTGATTACGACCACGACCTCATCCAGATGCCATTTGTCGCCGAATTTCCCCGATGATCTTTGACGGATCCGCTTCGCGAACTGGCGGCAAAATTTCGTGGCCCATGTTTTGACGGTCTGATGCGAAACGATAATGCCGCGCTGAGCCAATAGATCTTCGACCACCCGAAGGCTCAGCGGGAACCGGAAGTACAGCCAGACGGTGTGGTCATTTCGCGGGACTACCCCACCAGCCGGGCTGAGTTAAGTTTACGGTTCCGGATTATGATCTGCAACCAGCAAAGCTCTGACACCGTGACAGTGCGCATAGCTCTATCGCATGCGGCGGTTTATATTTCTGATTAAACTTATACCGCCGCCCTGCCCGCATCCCCACTATGTCCAATAAGTTTGCCTTATCGGACTTTTATACCCTAGACTGGCCCCATGAGCACATCCTCTTCTGATCCCCGCGACACAGACCCAGATGCGGCCGAGCTGAGCCTGCCGGAACAGATCCCCGGTTCGGGGCGGCTGGACCGGTTGGTGGAAGAGGCCCGCGATTATGCCCGCGATGCGGCCGCCGAGGCCACCCAGCGGGCCTATAGCGCCGATTGGACCCATTATGATCGCTGGTGCCGGCTCAAAGGCATGGTCTCGCTGCCGCCGCAGCCCGAGGTGATCGGGCTCTATCTGACCGATTGCGCCGCCAGCCATAGTGTGGCCACCCTAGAGCGGCGCTTGGCCGGGATCGGCTTTGCCTGCCGTCAGCGCGGCCATGTTTTGAACCGGCAAGATCGCCATATCACCAGCGTGCTGGCGGGCATTCGCCGCCGCCATGCCCGCCCGCCCGTGCAAAAAGCCGCGCTTTCCGCAGAGGATATCCTGGCCATGGCCGCCACATTGCCCAGCGATTTGCGCGGGCTGCGGGGCCGGGCGCTGTTGCTTTTGGGCTTTGCCGGGGGGCTGCGGCGCTCGGAATTGGTGGGGCTGGATATGGCCCGCGATGACAGCCCCGATAGCCGCGGCTGGATCGAGATCGAGGCCCCCGGCGCGCTTTTGGTGCTGCAAGGCAAGACCGGCTGGCGCGACGTGGAGGTCGGGCGCGGCTCCTCGCCCCGCTCTTGCCCCATTGCCGCTCTAGAGCGCTGGCTGGAATTTGCCAAGATTGATTTCGGCCCCGTGTTTCGCCGGGTCTCTCGCGATGGCAATCGGCTGCAAGAGGGGCGGATTTCCGACCGGCTGGTGGCGCGGCTGATCAAGCAAAGCGTGCTGGAGGCGGGTCTGCGCCCAGAGCTGCCCGATGCCGAGCGCGCGGCGCTTTATTCGGGCCATTCCCTGCGTGCCGGTCTGGCCAGCCATGCGGAAGTGGATGAGGCCCATGTGCAAAAGCAGCTTGGCCATGCCTCGGCGGAAATGACCCGGCGCTATCAGCGGCGCAAAGACCGCTTCCGGGTCAATCTGACCAAAGCCGCGGGGCTGTGACCCCCCTGCCCTGGACAATTTAACCCGCCCAACAGGGATCTGTTGGGCCGCGCCGTTCCGCCCCCACGGGGCGGCGCTCCGGGCGCGCAAAACTCAGCGCTGGTAATAATCGCGGAACCAATCCACGAAACGCTGCACCCCATCGCGGAAATCGGTTTGCGGGCGATAGCCGGTGAGCTGGGCCAATAGCCCAGCATCGGCCCAAGTGGCGGGCACATCGCCCGGCTGGATCTCCATATAATTGCGGATCGCGGTTTGGCCCGTAGCCGCCTCGATCGCATCGATGAAATCTTCCAGCCGCACCTTGTCGGAATTGCCGATATTGACCACCCGCCAAGGGGCCACCGGGCTCAGACTGTCGCCCTCTAGCGCTTTATAGGCCGCGCCGCGGGCCTCTGGGCTGGGCGGCACCGCCTCGATCAGCCCGGCAATGCCGCGGATGAGATCATCAATATAGGTGAAATCGCGCCACATATTGCCGTGGTTATACACATCAATGGCCCGGCCTTCGAGGATCGCATCAGTGAATTTGAACAGCGCCATATCCGGCCGGCCCCAGGGCCCATAGACCGTGAAGAACCGAAACATGGTGATCGGCAGATCATGCAAATTGGCATAGGCATGGCCCATGGCCTCATTGGCTTTCTTGGTGGCCGCATAAAAGGACATTTGCGTGTCCGCTTTATGGGTCTCGGCATAGGGCATTTGAGTATTGGCCCCATAGACCGACGAGGTGGAGGCCATCAGCAAATGATCCACCTTATGGCGCCGGGCCGCTTCCAACACATTGAACGCGCCGGTGATATTGGCATCGATATACGCGCGGGGGTTTTCCAGCGAATAGCGCACCCCCGCTTGGGCGGCCAAATGGATGATCACTTGCGGGGCGCAAGCATCCACCGCCGCCGACAAGGTCGCATCCTCTTCCAGCAAAGCTTGCGTTGCCACAAACCCCTTATGCTGGCTTAGCATCTCATGGCGGCGCTCTTTCAAGGTGACGTCATAATAATCGGTCATCCCATCATAGCCATGAACCTCATGGCCCGCTTGCAACAAGGCCTCGGCCAGATGAAAGCCGATGAACCCAGCTGTGCCCGTGATGAATATCCGCATTACCGCCCCACTGCTGTATAAGCGGTAAAGCCCGCTGCCAGCACATCTTCTTGCTCATAGATATTGCGCAGATCGGCCATGACCGGATGGGCCATAACCCCCGCCAAGCGCGGCAGATCCAGCGCGCGAAACTCGTTCCATTCGGTCAGCAGCACCACCGCATCAGCGCCTTTGGCCGCCGCATAAGGATCGCTTTCCCAAGCCACATTGGGCAACAGCGCCTCGCCCTCGCGTTTGCCTTGGGGATCGACCACGCGGATATTGGCCCCGCCCCCCACCAAAGCCGGCACAATGGTCAGCGCCGGGGCATCGCGCATATCATCGGTATTGGGCTTAAACGTCACCCCCAGCACCGCGATGGTTTTGCCATTGACCGAGCCGCCGCACAGATCGAGCAATTTATCGATCATCCGCCGCTTGATCTGATCATTGACCGCAATCACCGCCTCGGTGATGCGCATGGGGCTGCCATATTCCTGGCCGATCCGGGTCAAGGCGCTGGTGTCTTTGGGAAAGCACGAGCCGCCATAGCCCGGGCCCGCATGCAGGAATTTATTGCCGATGCGCCCATCCAGCCCCATGCCCTTGGACACCGCTTTCACATCCGCGCCCACCCGCTCGCAAAGCGAGGCGATCTCGTTGATAAAGCTGATCTTCGTGGCCAAAAACGCATTGGCGGCATATTTGATCATCTCCGCGCTTTCCAAATCGGTGTAAACGATGGGGAAATCGCGCAGGAAAAGCGGGCGGTAAATATCGCCCATCACCTCGCGGGCGGCATCGCTTTCCACCCCGACCACCACCCGGTCCGGGCGCATGAAATCATCAATCGCCGCCCCTTCGCGCAGAAATTCCGGGTTCGAGGCCACATCAAATTGCGCCTCAGGGCAGGTGGCGCGGATCACCTCGGCCACTTTGCGATTGGTGCCCACGGGCACGGTGGATTTGGTCACCACCACCGCATAGCCCGTAAGCGCTTGGGCGATCTCTTCGGCGGCGGCCATCACATAGGTCAGATCCGCATGGCCATCGCCGCGCCGTGTGGGCGTGCCCACGGCGATAAACACCGCATCCGCCCCGGCCACCGCTGCGGCCAAATCCGTGGTAAAGCTCAGCCGTCCTGCGGCCACATTACGGGCCAAAAGATCCTCTAGCCCAGGCTCATAAATCGGGACTTCGCCACGCTCCAACATGGCGATTTTCTCAGGCGCTTTATCAACGCAAATAACATCATGTCCAAAATCGGAAAAACAAACCCCGGAAACCAGGCCAACATAGCCCGTACCAATCATCGCAATTTTCATAAAACCCGTCCTACCCTCTACTGCGCGAGGTCAACCATGCGCGCCGAATTGCTCAGATCGTCTCAATCACGGGCAAGCACGGCTGGCTTTTCATACGGTATTGCCAACGCCAAGCTCAAGCGCCCAGGCGGTTTTCGGCTGGTTTTAAGCTTTTGTGCTGAATATGCCTTGGGCGCGCCAGTCCAAGGGCACTATATCCGGTGTTCCGAGTATAGATTTTACGCCGCGCTTTGCCCGGCGCGGCGCTACGCAGCCTTGCACCAGCAGGCATAGGCGTTATTCGGTGAGATATACGAGTGCCCTGCGCGTGGCTGGGCCAGGCAAAGGAAGAGTAGATGCCGATTTTTAAGGCCGGATCAAAGCTGGTACTTTATGCCCATGTGCCCAAATGCGGGGGCTCTTCGGTCTCGCAATATCTCACC
>JAOXSB010000107.1 GCA_025800345.1 Mangrovicoccus sp.
CCCAGCACGAAATTCTTACCCATATCCGTGCCCGCAAGGGTGCGCTGCAATTCCTGGCCCAGATCCTGAGTGCCGATAAAGGCGGCGATGATCACCATGAAAAAGGCAAACATGATCGCCTGATTAAAGCCCACGGCCATGGTGGGCAAAGCCAGGGGCAATTGCACATTCCAAAGCTTTTGCCAGCCGCTTGCCCCGGACATATCCGCGGCTTCGACGATCTCGGGGGGCACGCCGCGCAACCCTTCGATCGTGTAGCGGATTAATGGCACCAGGGCGAAGATGGTGATGGACATGACCACGGATGTGGCGGTGATCCCAAACAGCATGATCGCTGGGATCAGATAGATGAAGCTGGGAAAGGTTTGGGCCGTGTCGCAGGCCAGCAAGACCCGCTTTGCCGCGGTTTCAGAGCGCGCCGCCAAGATGCCCAGGGGCAGGCCGATCAGGCTGGCCAGGGCCACGGCGGCGATCACCGAATAGAGTGTGATGACCGAGCGATCCCACCAGCCGGACAGAGCCACCAGCCCGAAAAACCCGCCCACCGCTAAAGCAGGCCCGATCCCCGCCAAAGCCATGGCCCCGGCCATGAGCAACAAGATAAAGCCCAGGCTTGGCAGCGAGAGCAGGAAATCGCGAAACGGGTTGAGGATCCAGATATTGAGCACATAGCGGATCTGATCCGTGGTGGATTTCACCGGGTCCAGGGCCAGGAAGCTTTTCATGGCGGCGTCGATTTCTTTGCCTTGGGAAAAGCTTTGGCGGCGCCCGATCTCGGCGAACCAGTCCACAAATTGGCCCAGCAGCGCAAAGCCCGCAAAGGCAGCCAGCCCGATCAGCAGGAATTTATGGCGCTGCCACCACGGGGTGCCGCGGTCAAAATGCACCGGTTGGCGCACCACCCAAGCTTTGGTCAGCCGGTCCAGGGTGATGGCGATCAGCACGATGGTGATCCCAATCTCAAAAGAGCGACCCAGTTTGAAACTGCCCATCATCGACAGCAGCTTGGCCCCAAGGCCGGGCATGCCGATAAAGGCGGTCAGCACCACCATGGCCAGACAGAGCATGATCAGCTGGTTGACCCCAAGCAGGATTTGGGTGCGCGCGGCAGGCAGATAGACATGGCGCAGCATTTGCCAGCGGGTGGACCCGGCCATTTTGCCAGCCTCCACAATCTCGGCGGGCACTTGTTTTAGGCCTAAACTGGTCATCAAGATCATCGGCGGGATGGCATAGACAATCGTTGCCACGGCCCCGGCGGTGGGCCCGACTTTGAAAAAGATAACCGCGGGCAGCAGATAGGTGAAAAAGGGCAGGGTTTGCAGCACCGCCAAAATCGGCCGCAGCGCCCGGTCAAGCCAAGCATATTTCCACGCGCCAATGCCCAGCAGCAGCCCGATGACAAACGCAATCGGCGCGGCCACGGCCAAGACCGCGAGGGTTTCCATAGCGATTTTCCATTGGCCGATGAGGGCGGTCCAAATGAATGTGCCCCCCGAAAGCAGGGCCAGCCGCCAGCCCCCAAGCGCATAGCCCAGCACGGCCATAGCGGCGGCAATCGCGCTCCAGGGGATGGGCTCAAAATATGGCCAGCGCCGTTTGCCGTAAAGTAAGTTGGCCATGGTATCGAGGCAGAATTGCAGCGGCCCTTCGGCGATCCAGCGGGTCAAGCGTTGAAGGCCCAGATCCTCGCGCAGGAAATTAAACCCTGCATCAAGCCATTGGGCAAAAGGCGGGATCACGCTATCTGGCAGCCGGTGCATCCAGGCGGGCAAAAGCCCAGCATAATTTAACCCGATAAGAGCCAAAGCGATCAGGGCAATCACCATGGCGATCTTGCCGTTTTGCCAAGATTTTGGCGCGATACTGGCGGGTGCGCTCACTGTGCGCCCACCAAAATATCCAGCGCCTTTTGCCGGTCCAGCGCGCCGATGAGCTGCTCGCCATCGCGCACGGGGATCAAGCGGCGCTCATCTTGGATGAGCAGGCGGGCAAAATCATGGATCGCGGCATCGGCCATCACCGGCGGGCCATCGGCGTTCAAGCTCGGATCGGCCAGGATCCGGGCATGAACCACCCGGGATTGATCCACCTCTTGGGTGAATTTGCGCACGTAATCCGTGGCCGGGTTCAGCACAATCTGATCAGGGGTATCGCATTGCTCGATCTGGCCGTCTTTCATGATGGCAATGCGGTCGGCCAGGCGCAGAGCTTCGTCAAAATCATGGGTGATGAAGACGATGGCTTTGCCCAGCATGGCGCGCAGGCGCAGAAACTCATCTTGCATCTCGCGGCGGATCAATGGGTCAAGCGCGGAAAAGGGCTCGTCCAGAAACCAGATATCGGGCTCGATCACCAAGCTTCGGGCGATGCCCACGCGCTGTTGCTGACCGCCTGACAGCTCGCGGGGGCAATATGCCTCGCGCCCTGAAAGCCCGACCAGATCGATCACCTCCATGGCGCGCTCGCGCCGGGTATGGCGATCTTGCCCGCGCATCTCGAGGGGGAAGGCTACATTTTCCAGCACCGTGCGATGGGGCAGCAAGCCAAAGCTTTGAAACACCATGCCCATTTTGCTGCGGCGCAAAGCGATCAACTCGCGCTCGGACAGCTCCATCAGGTTCTGCCCTTCGATCAGCACCCGCCCCGCTGTGAGATCATGCAGCCGGGCGAAACAGCGCAGCAGGGTGGATTTGCCAGAGCCAGACAGGCCCATAATCACCAGCATTTCCCCTTGGCGAATATCGAGCGAGACATCGCGCACCCCAGCAATATAGCCATCTGCGCGGATCTCGTCGAAACTGCGATCCTGGGGCATGGCGGCCAAATAGGCTTTGGGGTCAGGCCCAAACACTTTCCAAGCGTTTTGGCAGGAAATCACAGGCATGGGCGCGGTCATGGCGGCTCCTGATCGGGGTGGGAAAGAAAAGGCCCCGGCGCGCGGCCAGGGCCTTGGAGTGCCAAAGATCAGCTGAGCCAGGCGCGCCAGACATCTTCATTGGCCTCCAACCATTCGGCTGCGGCCTCTTCGGGCTCAAGTTCTTCGATATCCACCAACCGCGCCATTTCGGCGATTTGAGCATTGGTGAAGCTGACCTTTTCCAGCACCGCAAAAGCGTCGGGCCATTTTTCTTCCATGCCTTCCCAGGCGGCTTTTTTCAGATAGCCATCAGCGGGGTTGCCGCAATCATAAAGCGCATCGGGATTGGGGCCCACGGCGGGATCCTTGTCGCAGCCATCCACCCATTCGGGAAATTCCACAAATTCGCCGGGCCAAACCGCTTCGGCGAAATTCGGGGTCCAGTTGAACACCACGATGGGGGTTTTGTCGGCCTCGGCCGCGCCAATTTCGGCCCAAAGCGCGGCGGCAGAGCCGGCATTGATCACCACGAAATCCATGCCCAGGGCGTCGACCCGTTCCTTGCCATGTTTCAGCCAATCCACCGGCCCATCAAGATAGCGGCCCTTATCGCCGGTTTCCGGAGTGGCAAAGAGCGCCGCACATTCGTTCAGCGCCTCCCAGCTTGGCAGGCCCGGGCAGGCCTCTTTCGTCCAGATCGGATACCACCAATCTTCGCGGGTGACCGCATCATGATCGCCCACATCGACGATACCGCCCTTTTCCATCGCGGCGCGGAAAGAGGCCCCAAAAGCGCCTTCCCAAACTTCAAGCTCTAGGGTGACATCGCCTAAGCGCACGGATTCATAAACCGCCTGGCTGTCTGTGGTGACATACTCCACATTTTGGCCCATTTCTTCGAATATCTGTCCCACCACATTGGACATCACAATCTGTGAGGACCAGTTATGGATCGGGATCACAATCGGGTCTGAACTGTCGGCAAATACGGCGCTGCTGCTGGCTGCGATCAGCGCGGCGGTGGTGGCAATGGTCGATTTCTTCATCCTATGCTCCCTCAAGTGCGGCGCGAAACCGTGCAGATCAGCGGCTATTTGCGCGCAGGATTGCGGATCCCGAAGACCGGGCATCATGGGAATATAGGGTTGGGCACATTTCCTATGGGTCTATAAATATTCCTGAAAGTTACATTGCCGCAGGGTGTTTTGCCCCAATATTGAGCAGTGTCACAGGCTGGAGATGCATTTATAGGAGCTATGGCAAACCCGCCTATAAGCGCGAGAGGCGGTTTTCATCATCGATCACATCAAGGCTACAGCCCGCACCAGACCAACGCCATAGGGTGATGTTCAGATCATCTTCGCTGGCGCCTTTCGCATAGCTTTGCACCAGCAGACCCACGAAACCCTCAGCGCTAAGATCCGTTGCAAAGGCCTGGGTCGGCGCATGTTCCCCCGCCAGCATTTTGCGGCGCCAAGCTGGATCGGCCAGGGCGGTTTTCGACATGCCGCGCTGGTCAAGCTGCGCGGCATCGCGGCTGTCAAAGATCGGCCCAAGCGCGGCTTTATAAGAGACCAAAATTGTCGGCTGAAGGCTGCCTGCTTGATTGGCCTCGCGCAGCGCAGCGGCGGGGTCCAGGGCGGTGTAAAGGGCCGGGGTGCCTTTGGGATTAAACCGCCCGCCATATAGTTCTGCCCCGCGGCCAGAGAGGGGCTCGCGCGCATAGACCGGGTTCAAGGCGCGATAAAGCGGCCCGAGATAGCGCCCACCGCTCAGCGGCATTAGGCAAAGACACCCGCATCAACCGCATCGATATATTCCAGCACTTGCTGGGCGTTGCCCTCTTGCACAAGCTGCATGGCGGTGCGGCCGTCAAAGCCGGGCAGGGGCTCTGAGCGATACCAGGCATAGGCCATCAATTCCGAGCCAAAGCGCGGTTCTACCTTGTTGAGCACTTCGACCAATTCACGCAAGCGGCGCTGTGTTTTGTCGGAATTGATGCGGGTGCGCCGTTGCAGCGCATCTTTGCCCAGGCCCACGGTCATGGCGATTTCCTCTGCGGAGGTGCGCAGGATGGCCGCGATCTTGCGCGGTTCAAACTGCCCATTATCGGCGAAATTCGCGATATGCATGATCTGCCTCCATCTCAGGTGTGCCGGTCAACATAACGGTATATAGCGTCAATATGGCCGATGCGCAAGCTGGTGCAGATTTCAGGCGTTCTCGCGCATCACCAATGGGGCGTGCTCTGTCCCGGCAAATTGATCTGCCATAGCTTGCAGTTTTTGATGGGCCGGTGATTTGATGCAGGTGGGGTCCGTGGCCGCCGCATCCCCGGTGATGGCCAGGGCCTGGCAACGACAGCCGCCAAAATCCTTGGTTTTCAGCGCACAGGACCGGCAAGGTTCCTGCATCCAATCATCGCCGCGATACGCGTTAAAGCCGGAGCTGTGATACCAGATCTCTGAAAGGCTCTGCTCGCGCAGATTGGGAAAGCGTAGATGCGGGATGGTTTGCGCCGCATGACATGGCAAAACCGTGCCATCTGGGGCAATATTCAACCCCGAAGAGCCCCAGCCGCCCATGCAACGTTTGGGATAATCTTCGTGGTAATCAGCAGGGACGAAATCAATCACCAAACGGCCTTTGAGGTTTTGGCGGGCCTGGGCCACCAGGGCGGCGGCCTCATCGGCTTGGGCTTTGCTGGGCATCAGCGCGTTGCGGTTTTGCATAGCCCAGCCATGAAATTGCACTGTGGCGACCTCAATGCGCCGGGCGCCCATCTCTTGGGCCATTTCCAAAGCGCGGGGCAGTTGATGCAGGTTTTGCCGGTGCAGCACCACATTCAGGGTCAGGGGAAAGCCGATCTCGCTGACCCATTGGGCCAGTTTCATCTTGCGGGCAAACGCGCCTTTCATCCCGCCGATCCGGTCGGCCATCTCTGCATCGGTGCCTTGCAGCGACAGTTGGATATGATCGAGCCCCGCCTCAGACAGCGCTTCAAGCCGGGCTTGGGTCAGGCCCAGGCCCGAGGTGATTAAATTGGTGTAAAGCCCAGCGGCGCGCGCGCCCGCAACCAGTTCCACCAGATCTTGGCGCGCGGCGGGCTCGCCCCCGGATAAATGCAATTGCAGCACGCCAAGGGCGGCGGCCTGGTCAAAGGCGTCAATCCAAGTTTGGGTGGGCAGCTCTTGCGCTTTGGCGGCCAGTTCCAGCGGGTTGGAGCAATATGGGCAAGAGAGCGGGCAGCGATGGGTCAGCTCGGCCAGCATCGCAATGGGCGGGGGTACGGGCATTAGGCAAGCTCCAAAAACCGGCGGGCGCGCAGGGTGCCAAGAAATCCAGAGACATCATCGGCGATTTGCGGCGCAGGGGCGTCAAACTTTGCTGCCAAGCGCGCCACCACATCGGCAAAGGGACGGGCCCCATCCAATTCGCTCAAAATCGCGTGGCCGATTTCGTCCAGAGCAATGGTGCGTTCCGGGGCCAGCAAAACCCAACGGGCCCGCACATGATCGCGGTGCAAGCGCACCCCGCGGGGCAGATAGGGAATGCTGTCCGCCGGGATCGGGCTCATAAACAAGGCTCCTGCACGCGGGCGAGATGGCTGCCCGGCTGCCAGCCTCCTGGCGGAATGCGCGCCGGGGTCACATAGGCGCTGTGAAGCGCATCCAATTGCGACCAGAGCACATCGGTTTTGAACTCAAGCGCCGCCACAGCCGCGTCTTGTTTCTCGGCGCTATCAGCGTGATCGAGCACCCAATTCAGCCCAAAGGCCACATCTTTGGGGGCCTCGTCCAAACGGCGGCGGAAATAGGACAAGCTGCGATCATCGGCAAAATCGTAATGGGCAAGCAGGCCCGCGATCCGATCTGCGTGGATTTTCGGGGCAAAAAGCTCGGTCAGGGAGGCGGCCACCGCCTCGAGCAAGCTTTTGTCGCGCACAAAGCGGATATAGGCATCCACCGCAAAGCGCGTGGCGGGCAGTACACCTTGGCGGCTGGCCACATAATCGCGATCCAGCCCCACCGCATCGGCCAAGCGCAGCCAGCGTTCGATCCCGCCTTCATTCTCCCCATGGCCATCGTGATCTTCGATCCGCGAGCGCCAAGCCCGGCGCAGGGCAGGATCGTCCACCCGGCTGAGGAAGGCCGCGTCTTTCATGGGAATGCTGCATTGATAATAATAGCGGTTGATCACCCAAGCGCGCACTTGATCGGGGGTGCATTTGCCCCCGTGCAGCAATGCGTGAAACGGGTGTTTATCGTGATAGCGTAGCGCGCCCACTTGGCGCAGACGGGCTTCGAAATCGGCCCGGCTTGCTTTCTGGCTCATAGGCTCATCCCATCTTCTGCCACGATCCAGCCCGCGGCTTCGATCTCGCGCCGCTCGGGCGCGCCAGGCCGCAATGCGGGATTGCTATTGTTCATATGCACGAAAACCTTGCGGGCCACGGGGATCTGGGCAAAGGCGGCGATGCTGCCCTCGGGCCCGCTGATCGAGATATGCCCCATGCGTTTGCCGGTTTTCTGGGACAGGCCGGTGGTGATCATCTCGTCATCGCGCCAGAGCGTGCCGTCAAACATCACCAGATCCGCACCGGAGAGACGTTCGGCCAGGGGCTCGGTCATGCGGGCGCAGCCGGGGATGTAATAAGCGGTATCCTCTCCGGCCTGAAGGCACACGCCCACAGTTTGCTCGCCTTCTTGATCCAGCTTCAAATCCTCGCCCTCAAGATAAAGCGGCACTTTGCCCGGCACGGCAAAAAGCGTCGCGGTTAGATCCGGGGCCAGGGCAAATGGTTGTTCCAGCGCGATGCTGCGCCGGGTCACAATTTCAGGGCGCAGCGCGTCAAAGATCGGGTTGGCCCCAAGGATTTGATGAATTTCCGAAGTGGCAAAAAGATCAAAGGGTTGTTGTTCGCGCAGCACCAAAAGCCCGGCCACATGATCAATATCCCCATTGGTCACCAGCACCGCGCGCAGGGGCATATCCCGCAAACCGCTCGGGTGTAGATCCGGGCAGCGGGCGATTTGATCGCGAATGTCAGGAGAGGCGTTTAAGATCGCCCAATCGCGGCCATTGCCGCTGACCGCCACCGAAGATTGCGTTTGCGCCGGGATCACCCCGCGCCGGGCGTCATTGCAATTGGCGCAGCCACAATTCCATTGAGGCAGGCCACCCCCGGCCGCGGCCCCAAGGATATGCGCGCGAATGCCCATTGTATACGCCTCCGCGCGCGCAGTTTTTAAAACAGCTCGCCGACATCTTCGTCATGGGCAGGGCCGTACATATTGATTTCCATGCCGCATTCGATTTCGCGAAGCATTGGTTTCTTCCAGGCCATGATGTCTCCTCCTCACGCATCATTTCACGGCACAGAATGCCCAAGCCGAGAGGTTGAGCAATAATACCTAAGTCGCGTAGGGCAGAGGCGAGCGGTGTTGATGGGCGCGGTGCCAGATCCGTTTCGGGCAAAGCCGGCGGCGTCAGAGGGATGGCGGCGCGATGGCGCCATGGTTGGCCCGCGATCCCCAAAACGTTAGCCTGCGCGAGAAACCCCGTGCTAGACGCTGTTCCTTTAGCAAAATAGAAGAAATCCGCTGCTGTAGTGCCCCATGTGAAAGAGGTTTGAGAAGATGACAGAGACTGCGCATGGGGGTCACCCGGATCCACATTGGTTTGTGCCGCCCGATGGTGGCGATTTTCTAGCGATTGTCGTTCTGGCGATCGTTCTCGGGGGTCTTTATGCGATTGTGTATCTTTACGCGGCTTTCGACCGCTGGGCAGAGCATCAGGCCCAAGGCACGCCGCTGGCGCGCACGATCCCAACTTTGCTGGCCATCGCGCTGATTTACGAGCTGTTCCCAGTGGATCATTTCCACCCATTACTGCCGATCAGCGCTATTTTAATCGCGCTCATGGCCGATTGGTCGCGCTTTCATTTGAAGGTAAATCTGGGTGAGCCACCCTCTGAACAGGGGCAAAATCCTTCGGCAAAGGGCGAGCATAGCGGTGTTTGAGCTTCTCTTTACGTCTTTTCCCGCGGTGATCCGCTATATTCAGCTGCGCCGTCGAGGCGAGGCGATCACCGTTTGGAACATGAAAACGGCGGTGTTTTTATGGGGGATCATGGCCTTTGCTGTGTTCACCATCGTGTTCTATTTCCACCCGAAAACCTATGCGGGCGTGGTGCCGTTTCGCACTGTATCCGTGGTGGCGCAAACCACTGGCCCGGTGACTGAAGTGGCCGTGATCAATGGGCAGCGGGTGGAGCCTGGGGATCTGCTGTTTCGCATTGAGGACAGTGCGCAACGCGCCGCCCTGGCCGAGGCCGAGGCACAATTGGCAGTGCTCACCGCAGAAGAGCTGAAAGCTGTGGACAATAAAAAGGTTGCGGATGCTGGCGTGGCCGAGATCAAAGCCCGTTTGGCCAATTTGCAAGATGATCTGGATGATGCGGAAGCGTTGGTGGCGCGCGGGGTCGGCAAGACCAATGCTGTGATTGATGCCCGTGCCGCTTTGGAATCGGCCGAGGCGGATTTACAGGCCGCTGAATCGCAGCTTGATCTTGCTTTGGTGGATCTTGAGCAAAGCATCCCGGCGGAACGCGACGCGATCGAAGCGGCAATCGCTCAGGCGCAAACCGCGCTTGCCTTTACCGAGGTGCGCAGCTTGGTGGGGGGAACGGTCACGCAGCTGGCGTTGAGCGTGGGCAGCCCCGCCACAACGCTGGTGGTGCGCCCGTCGATGATCATTATTCCCGACCGGCCTAAGGATATGCCGATCCGGATCCTGGCCGGGTTTTCGCAAGTGGCCAATTCCACGATCTATGACGGTATGCCCGCAGAGATTGCTTGCGAGCCCAATGCCAATATCGGGTTTCGCAATGCGGTTTTCCCAGCTCATATCGTGTCAGTGCAGCCCGCTGTAGCCACTGGCCAAGTGGTGCCAAGCGGTGATCTGCTCGAGCTGAAAAACGCCACCAATCGCGGCAGCGTTCAGGCTTTTGTGGAACTGGTCTATAAAGAGCATGAAGATATGCTGCTGGATGGGTCGGGCTGTATCGTGCAGGCCTATACCAATAATATCGATGGCACGGCGGGCCATATTGTTGCTGCCACTGGCGTGGTCAAAGCCGCCGGTTTGCGCATGAAGGTTCTGGGCTCGATCCTGACCGGGATTGGTTTGACCGGCGGGGGCGGACATTAACCGCAGCGCTGCAGCATCTTCGGAATATCAAAACAGGCACCTTTGAGGTGCCTGTTTGCGTTGGGCCGCGAGCCTGTGAGCTGCGGGGATGGGCTTTGGCCTCAGGCGGCTTTTTTGCGCCGTCCCGACAGGATCAGCCCACCGACCGCACCCGATAGCAGTAAGATCGAGGCAGGCAGCGGCACAGGCGTGGCGGCGCTGCTGTCATAGAAGATCACCGAGCGGGGGCGTTGGGGATAGGTGCCTTGATCGCTGAATTGCAGCAGTGTGGTCACCTCGCCCAGATCCATGAAATCGCCATCTGCATTGAGATCGCTCAAATGCAGCAACAGGTCATCATCAAAGCTATTGACGGTGATCAGGGCCTGATCGCCTTGCACCGCAAAGTCGAACACAGCCCCATCCACAATCGCGCCCGCATCAAAAGCGGTGAAGCGTTCGCTGGCCATATCCACCTGCTGATCGCCGTTCAGATCGCTGTAACGCACCAGTGCATCAACAAGGAAATCATAGCTATAGACATCGCCCTGAGAGGCTTCGACGCTGAGCGCGAAAACAAAATCCGCGCTTTTCACGAATTCATTCACTTCGCTGGCTTCAACCCGGCCATTCCCGTCCAGATCTTCGGCGCGATAGACCCGCGGGCTGCCACCTGCGGTATCGGCGATATACGCGACATTGCCATCAAAGGAGATTTCAAACGGGGAAGAGCCTGCATTGAGCCCGGTGAGATCAAGCCAAACCGAGGCTTCGCCCGCATCATTGGCATCGCCATCACCGTTCAGATCCTGGGTCCGGTAAACAGCGTCTTGGGTGGGCATGCCCCGGGTATCTGCTTG
>JAOXSB010000108.1 GCA_025800345.1 Mangrovicoccus sp.
ATGGTGCAGCCCTATATCAAGCGCCGCCAAGGTTTGGAAAAGGTGCATTACCCATCCGAAGCGCTGCGCGAGGTGATGGAGAAAACCCTTGGGGTGCCGCTGTTTCAAGAACAAGCGATGCAAATCGCGGTGGTGGCGGCGGGGTTCACCCCTGAAGAAGCAGACCGGTTGCGCCGGTCATTGGCCTCGTTCCGGCGTATGGGCACAATCGGGCTGTTTCGCGAGCGTTTCGTGCAAGGCATGCGGGCGCGCGGCTATGATCAAGCGTTTTCCGAGCGGTGTTTTTCTCAGATCGAGGGGTTTGCCGATTACGGTTTTCCCGAAAGCCATGCAGCGGCTTTTGCCATGTTGGCCTATGTCTCGGCTTGGCTGAAATGCCATTACCCGGCGATTTTTGCCTGTGCGCTGCTTAATTCCCAACCTATGGGGTTTTATGCCCCGGCGCAGATCGTGCGCGATGCCCGCGAGCATGGGGTCGAGATCCGTCCCATCTGTGCCAATCACAGCGCTTGGGACACGCAATTAGAGCGCCGACCCGATGGGGCGCTGGCCCTGCGCTTGGGGTTTCGCCAGATCAAAGGCTTTCGCGAAGAGGATGCAGGTTGGATCGTGGCGGCGCGGGGCAATGGTTACCCGGATCCGCAAAGCTTGTGGTTGCGGGCTGGGCTGGCCCCTGGGGTGCTGGAACGCTTGGCCGAGGCGGATGGGTTTTGCGATATGGGGCTGACCCGGCGCGAGGCGCTTTGGCAGGTGCGCGCGATCCAAGGCCAGGCCCCTTTGCCGCTGTTCAGCGATCCGATTGATGGGGAATCCATCTCCGAGCCGCGCGTGGATCTGCCTGCCATGCATTTGGGCGAGGAAATGGTCGAGGATTATGTCTCGATGCGCCTAAGCCTGCGGGCGCATCCGATGGAATTGCTGCGCCCGCATTTGCCTGGGCTCACCCCCCATGGGGCGCTGGCGACAGTGGCTTTGGGCGGCTGCATGGTTTGCGGGCTGGTGATCACACGGCAAAGGCCGGGCACGGCCTCGGGGGTGATTTTCTTAACGCTGGAGGATGAAACCGGGGTTAGCAATATCGTGGTTTGGCCGAAAATCTATGAACGCTATCGCCGAGAGGTGATGGGCGGGCGGTTGTTGCAAGTGCGCGGCTATCTACAGCGCGAAGGCATCGTGGTGCATCTGATCGCCCAAGAGATCACGGATATCTCCCATAAACTGTCCGAGCTGGGGCATCCTTTGGATGAGCTGATCGGCACCACCACAGCCCAAGGGGATGATGCGCCGCGCCCGGCGCGGGTGGCACCGCGGGCGCGCCATCCTCGGGAACAGGCCAAACGGCTGTTCCCCAGCCGAGATTTTCATTGAGCGGGCGGCATTTCTGGGCTCTGCGCCCGCTTTTTGACGCAGGGTTTTATGGCTCTGCATTTGACCCAAGGGCTTTGAGCACCCATCACAGCATGTGAAAGCAAACGGGGCGGTTCAGTTCCGTATCTCAGAGGGGGGAGGTTGCGATGTCATCAACCTATTATGAAGTAGAGACCAAGGATGGGATCACCCATCTGCAATTTGCGCGTCCAGATCAATCCAACGCGATGAACGCGGATTTCTGGACCGGCTTTGCCCAGGTGATCGCCGATATCAGCAATGCGGGTGAAACCCGTGTTATGGTGGTGTCCGGTCAAGGCAAGAATTTCTGTGCAGGTTTGGATCTGGCCACATTGGGCAGCGGCATGCCGCAAGCCAATTCCCCCGAAGAGCGCGAAGCCTTTCCCTATCTTGTGCAAACCATGCAAGACGCGATCTCGGCCGTGGAAAAAGCCCGCTTCCCGGTGATCGCTGCGGTGCAGGGCGCCTGTCTTGGGGCTGGGCTTGATTTCCTATCGGCGTGCGATCTGTGCGTGGTGGCCGAAAGCGCCTATTTCCGCATCGAAGAGATCAATATCGGCATGATGGCTGATGTGGGCAGCTTGCAGCGCTTGCCCAATCTGCTGCCCGAACGGGTGGTGCGCGAGATGGCCTATCTGGGCCGGACTATGGATGCCCAAGAGGCCCATCGCCTGGGCTTTGCCATGGATATTTGCGCCGATAAAGACGCGGCTTTGGCCCGGGCGATGGAAGTGGCCGCTCAGATTGCTGCGAAAGCGCCTGTGGCCATTGCGGGCTCGAAACTGGCGATTAATTATTCCCGCGACCATTCGGTTGAGGACAGCCTGAAATGGGCAGCCATGTCCCAAGCGGCGTTCTGGAACCCCCCCGATTACATGCGCGCGATCCAAGCCCGCATGACCAAACAGCCCGCGGAATTTCCCGCTGGGGCGGCTGTGCACGGGCTGAAAAAGAAATAAACCAAAACAAAGGCTCCCTAGCGATCTGCCGGGGAGCCTTCTCAAAACGGATAAGCGCGGGGTCAGGTAACTTTGCGCTTTTCCAGCAATTCCGCATCTGGGTTGATGGGGCGATAAATCTCGACCCGGTCGCCTTCTTGCACTTTCATATGCAGTTTCTTTACCGCGCCGAAAATGCCCACCTTGTTCACTTCAAGATCGATCTCGGGGAATTGCTCTAGCAATCCGGATTGCTCGATCACATCGCCCACAGTGGCCCCATCGGGCACCTCGATCTTCATCCAGACCTGGGTTGCGTTTTTGGCATAAGCCACACCAACATTCATGGATTACTCTCCTTTCGCGGCTGGGGTGAGCACGCCTGAGGCGGTGAAGGTTTTGCGATCACGAGCGTTTTCTTGGCCACCGACTTTTTTGCGGGCATCAATCACCGATTTCAGCGCCAGAAGAAAACCCAGAGCGATAAAGCCGCCCGGGGGCAAGATCAGCAGCAAAAACCCAGTGTAATCGGGAAAGATCACCATCTCTAGGAAGCCAAAACCGCTGCCCAGCAGGATCGAGGCATTGGCGAAAAGCGTGCCCGATCCCAGCACTTCGCGCACCGCACCCAACGCAACCAAGGCCAGGGTAAAGCCAATGCCCATCATTAGCCCGTCAAACGTGGCTGCCACCACCGATTGTCGCGAGGCAAAGGCTTCGGCTCGGCCCAAAATGGCGCAATTGGTCACGATCAGCGGGATGAACAGGCCCAGCACCTTATGCAGATCATGCACCCAAGCATTCAGCACCATATCCACCACGGTCACGATACAGGCGATGATCAGCACAAAGGCGGGAATGCGGATCTCGGGCGTGATCACATTGCGCAGCAGCGAGACCACCAGCCCCGACAGCACCAAAACCGCAAGACTGGCCAGGCCCATGCCCAGCCCATTGGTGGCGGTGCCGGTGACCGCAAGCAATGGGCACAGGGCCAAAAGCTGTGAAAAGACGATGTTATTGTCCCACAGCCCGTTCTTGGTGATGGTGCCATAGTCTACTGGATCGGCCATCAGTTTGCCTCCAACATGCTGTCTTGGTTCTCGGCGTAGAATTGCAGCCCATCGCGCACCGCATTGACCACCGCGCGGGGGGTGATGGTGGCGCCGGAGAACTGATCAAAATCCCCGCCATCTTTCTTCACGGCCCAACGCTCTAGCGCGGTGTTGTCCAAGGACAGGCCGGTAAAGCCCAAGATCCAATCATCTTTGGCCACTTCGATCTTATCGCCCAGGCCCGGCGTTTCCGCATGCGACAGCACACGCACCCCGTAAAGCGTGCCCTCCGGGTCCACCCCGAGCAGCACTTGGATCCGGCCCGCATAGCCAAAGCCCACGGATTCAAAGGCCAGCCCGGTCACGGCGCTGCCTTGTTTGGCGCGATAAACCGTTACCGGATCGCTGCCCTCTGCACTGGGCGCGATTTCTAGCGCCGCGAGGGTCAGGTCATTGTCATGGATCTCGGCCGGGATCACTTGGCCAAGCGAGGCCACCAGATCCTCGGCGGTGCGCTCGGCAATCGGGCCTTTGGTCAGGTCATTGACCAAAGACAGGATCAGCGCCGTGGCCAGAGAAAACAGCGCCAGCAAAACCCCATGGGTGGCGGTCATCTCGCGCAGATTGAGCCCCTTGCTTGTTGGGTGCTCCGCGGCGGTTTCATCACTCATCTGCGATCTCCAAAGGCTTGCCCGAACGGGTGCGGCCAAAGATGCGCGGCCGGGTATATTCATCAATCAAAGGCACACAGCCATTCAGCAGCAGCACCGCAAAGGCCGCGCCTTCGGGGAAAGAGCCAAAGGTTCGGATGATCACGATCAGCGCGCCAATAGCGGCCCCATAGATCACGCGGCCAAGATTTGAGGCGGGCGAGGTCACATAATCGGTGGCGATGAAAAACGCGGTCAGCATCATCGCGCCCGAGGTCAGATGCCAGAAGGGCGAAGGATAGGCTTCGGGGTTGGCCAGATAGAGCGCGCCGGAAAGAGTGGCGGCCCCGGCCAGCACCGACAAGGGAATATGCCAAGTGATCAGCCGCATCGCCATGAGCAAAATGCCCCCGGCCAGGATCAGCAACGCGCTGGTTTCCCCCAAACTGCCCGAGACATTGCCGAAAAACAGGGTTTTCACATCAAAGCTATTGCCCATGATCTCGCTGAGGGGGCGCCCGGCGCTCAACTCTGCGGTGACATAGCCCAGGGCGGATGCGCCGCTATAGGCATCCACCGCAGGCGGCGTGCCAAAGGTGATGGCCAGCGCTTCGCCAAATCCCGGTGTGATGGCCAGATCCACGGGCATGATCCATTGGGTCATCTCTACTGGCAGCGCGATCAGCAAAGCGGCCCGGGCGACCATGGCTGGGTTAAACATGTTTTGCCCCAGCCCGCCATAAACATGCTTGCCCACAACGATGGCCAGGAACGCGCCCACAACCGCGACCCACCAAGGGGCCCAAGGGGGCAAGGTCATGGCCAAGATCCAGGCGGTCAGCAAAGCCGAGCCATCAAACAGATAAGTATGCACCGGTTTGCGGGCCAGCATCAGGCAAAGCGCTTCGAACACCAAAGCGCTGGCCAAGGTCACGGCAAATAGGAACAGAGCGGGCCAGCCAAACAGATAAAACCCCATGGCCGTGGCGGGCGAGAGGCAGATCATCACCATGAACATGGTCTCGGTGACCGAGAACCGTGAATGGGTATGGGGGCCGCTGATAATGGCAGGGATATTCATTCCGCAGCCTCCGTGGGGGTTGCCGCTGGTTGCTGCGGGGCGTCTTGGCTTGCGGCCTCTGCGCCATCGGCTTGGGCTTCCGCGGCGGCTTTGGCCTCGGCTTCAGCTTTCTTGGCGGCAGCGGCTTTTTTCTTGGCTTCTTGCTTGGCCTTATGGGCGGCCATCGCTTTGCGTTTGGCTTCGGCAATGGCTTCTTCGCGGGCGGTGCGGGCCTCTGCCAGACGTTTGGTTTCTTCTTGCTGATGCTTTTGGCTTTGCTTCGCGGCCAGACGGCCCTTGGCATAGTTAAAGCCTTGCACAAGCTGAATATTCGAGGGGCATGTGAAAGAACATGAGCCGCAAGAGACGCAATCCATCAAGCCGATATCCACCGCCCCATCCAGATCATCGGACTGGATGCGCAGATTCAACTCATTGGGTTGCAGCCCGCAGGGGCAAGAGGCCACGCATTTGCCGCAGCGAATGCAAGGCATGCTCTCTTTGCGCCGGGTTTCTCGCGCGGTCAGGGCCAAAACCCCATTGGTGCCTTTGATCACCGGCACCCGCAAAGACTGGATCGGCATCCCCATCATCGGACCGCCCAGCAACAGCCGTTCGGGCTCGCCGGTCAAGCCGCCGCAATGATCCAAGATATCCGATACCGGCGTGCCGATCAGCACTTCAAGATTGGCCGGGCGCTCTACCCCATGGCCGGATACGGTCAAAATGCGCGAGAGCAGCGGTTCTCCATAGCGCACGGCTTTATGAACCGCTTGGGCTGTGGCGGCGTTATGCACCACCACACCCAATTCCGCCGTGAGGGCGCGGGCGGGGGTTTCTTTGCCGATGACCGTTTGCACCAGGTGCTTTTCCGATCCCATAGGGTAGAGCGTTGGCACCGCCATCACTTCGGCCCCAGGGCCAGCTTGGCGAATATAGCGTTTCATCGCCTCAATCGCGTGAGGCTTGTTGGATTCAATGGCGATCACCACCCGGGCGGTGCCCAGGGCTTTGGCCATGATTGCGATCCCATCGGCCACGTCTTCGGGGCGCTCTTGGATCAAGCGATCATCGCAGGTCAGATAGGGTTCGCATTCGGCGGCATTGATGATCAGCGTGTGCAGCTTATAGCGTTTGCCCAGGCCCAGCTTGACCGCGGATGGAAAGGTTGCGCCGCCCATGCCGACAATGCCCGCTTCGAGCACTTGTTTGGCGATCTCATCTGCGCTGGCGTCTTCTGGGCGCAGGCGGGGCAGGCGTTTGCCCCATTTCTCTTCACCATCGGGTCGGATGGTCACCGTTGCCACGGGCAGGCCAGACGGGTGCGGCGCGGTAAAGGGCCCAACGGCGATCACCTCGCCCGATGTGGGGGCATGGACATTGGCCGATACAGCGCCGCGCGCTTTGCCGATGATCTGGCCCTTGAGCACGTGATCCCCCCGTTGGACCAGCGGCGCGGCCTCGGCCCCGATATGTTGTTGCAGCGGCACCCGCAGCAGCTTGGGCATGGGCAGTTTTTCAATGGCGCAGCCCGCGGCCAGATGTTTGCGGGTTTCCGGATGGACCCCGCCGCGGATGCTATAGCCAGTGGAGCGTTTGAGGGAGGAGAGAGAGAATAGTTTCATTACGCGGCCCCTTCCAATTCAAGCTCTTGCGGCTCATCCCCCGGTTTGGGCCAGTGCCAATTGCGCAGGGTTTTGGGTTTGTTGCGCATGATGATGGCCTCGGTGGGGCAGACATCCACGCAAGCGTCGCAGCCGATACAGGCATCATTGATCACTGTGTGGATTTGCTTGGCGGCGCCGACAATCGCGTCTGTGGGGCATTTCTTGTAGCATTTGGTGCAGCCGGTGCAGTGATCCTCAAAGATGAAGGCCACGATGGGTTCGGCGTCTTCCATCTCGCCAAGCCCGCCGCCGCTGGCCAGATCAATCCCCATCACTTCGGCCATTTCTTCGGCCACTTCTTTGCCGCCCGGGGGGCAAAGGGTCACTGGCGCGGCAGAGGCGGCCACCGCTTCGGCGGCGCCGCGGCAACCAGGAAAGCCACATTGGCCGCAATTGGTGCCAGGCAGGATTTCTTCGAGCTCGTCGATGACGGGCGGAGTTTCCACATAGAATTTCTTAGCGGCAAATCCCAGGATCAAGCCGAACCCGAGGCCCAGAACAGACATTGTGGCGATGGCGAGGAGAAGAGGGGTCATGGGCGTTGCTATGCGTTATTGTGTGACAAGACCGGCGAACCCCATGAAAGCCATGGAGAGCAAACCAGCGGTGATGAAAGCGATCGGGGGGCCGGAAAAGGGCGCGGGCACCGCCAGGCGGGCCAGACGTTCGCGCAGCCCGGCGAACATCACGAGCACCAGGGTAAAGCCCAAAGCCGAGCCAAAGCCATAAAGTAAGCTTTCGGCGAAATTATGCTTTTCTTGGATGTTGAGCAGGGCCACCCCAAGCACGGCGCAATTGGTGGTGATCAGTGGCAGGTAAATCCCCAAAGCCCGGTAAAGCACCGGCGAGACTTTGCGGATCACGGTTTCGGTGAATTGCACAATGGCGGCGATCACCAGGATGAAGCTTAGGATGCGCAGAAATTCTAGCGAGAGCGGCTCGAGCACCAGCGTTTCGATGATCCAAGAACAGGCCGCTGCCAGGGTCAGCACGAATGTCGTTGCCAAGCCCATGCCAATGGCGCTGTCCACCTTGCCTGAGACCCCCATGAAGGGGCAAAGGCCCAGGAATTTCACCAGCACAACATTGTTCACCAAGGCCGTGCTGAGCAGGATGATGATGTATTCTTGCATGAGATGGCTCACCTTGCGCTGCTGTCTATATGCTCCACCGCAGTGATCATGGCTGGAACATCGGCGGTCGCTACGGGAATACAGCAAAGATAGTGCCAAGCCGGGGCGATGATAAATAATATGGTTTATAATCAATGTTGTGCGGTCTTATGGGCCAGGGATCGTGACCTCGCCCGCAGCCTTGGGGATCGCATTTCCGACACCAATTGTAGGATTCCCGCCGCAGGCCCTGCGGAGCCCTGGCGCAGATGGCATGGTGCTTGCTGCATTTCTTAATGCCCGCCCGAGGACATCCCGGCCTCATGGGCGGGGGCACCGAAAATGGCACCAAAAACACGTGAAAGGGGAAAACTATGCCATCTGCGAAATTGACCTTCACCGATGTGGATCTCACCGTCACTGTGCCCGCTGGCACGCGGATCATCGAGATTTCCGAAAAAGTTGGCGCGGCTCTGACCTATGGCTGCCGCGAAGGGGAATGCGGCACGTGTTTGACCCGGATTCTGTCAGGGGCCGAGAATTTGGCCGAACCCAGCGTGTTGGAACAGCGGGTGCTGAAAGAGAACATGGCGGGGCGCAATGACCGTTTGGCCTGTTTGTGCCAGGTTTTGGGCGGCGAGATCACAGTGCGCCCGGCGTGACGGGGGATTGAGTATGATACATGCTGACCAGCCAAGCGGCCCAGATGATGGGATTTTGCGCCAAAAACTGCGGGTGAGCGCTGTGCGCGATGGTTTGGTCTATCTTACGGGCAACCGGGCCTCTGCTTGCAATTCTTGCGCGGCGCGCACGGGCTGCGGTGCGGGGGCTTTGGCTCAGATGGGCCAGAATGAGCTGCGATTTTGCGTCAGTCAGACCGCAGAACCGTTGGTGGAAAACCAAGAAGTGACCGTGGCCATGGGGCGAAGCGCCTTTTTGGGCGCGGCGGTGCGGGCCTATTTGCTGCCGCCATTGGCGCTGGTGGGGATGGCGCTGATTGCCTCGGTGCTCGAGCTTTCCAATCTCTGGACAATCATCTTGTCGCTGATCGTGTTGGGCCTGTCTTTCCTGCCCCTGCGCCGTCTTGACCGGCATGTGCAAGATGCCCCGCCGCTTTGGCTCGAAGAAGATGCAGAGGCACCCGGGGCCCCGCCGCGTTAAATACCGCACATTGTTCTGTCGCGTTGCTGACAATCGCGCGGCTAGCCCAATTCGCAACGGCCCTGCGGCATTGCCAACTTGTTCGTCGTCGGCATTTTGCTTAGGCGGTCCGCATGAAAATGCAGACCGATATGCCGCGCCTAAAGGGCTTCCGCTTTCCGCGAAAAATCATTCTATGCGGTCTGGGTCTAGCATCGCTTCGCTCTGAGTACCGCAGACGTCGAGGATCTGTTGGCGGAGCGGGGTGTAATGCTCAGTCGCGAAACCGTTCGTAAATGGGTGACTCGGTTCGGAGCGCACTTTGCCACGTGCGTGAAACGGGATCGGCCCGCTGCCAATGACAAATGGCATCTCGATGAGGTTGTCATCCCGATCAACGGACGAAAATTCTGGTTGTGGCGGGCCGTTGATGCCGATGGGGATGTCTTGGATATCCTTGTTCCGCCGCAGCGAAAGCGAAGGCTGCGCGGCGTTTCTTTCCGCGACTGGTTGGTCGTTTTGGTGATCCGCGTGTCGTCATTACAGACAAGTTGCGCAGTTATATCAAACCGCTCAAATCTCTAACGCCGGACGCTGACCACAGGGCGCACAAGGGGTTAAACAACCGGATCGAAGGGTCACATCGGCCAACCCAAAAGCGTGAAAAGCTGATGGGCCGGTTCAAATCGCCGGGCCAAGCGCAGAGGTTTCTGGCCGACCATGACCAGATAAACGTCATCTTCTGTCCCCGCCGCTATTGTCTCTCCGCCAAATCCGACCGTCACGCCCGCTCTGACGCCTTCGACCTTTGGGAAGGATATACCACCGAGATGACCGCCTGACCGCCTGACCGCCAAAATTAAAGCAACTCGCAGACTGACGAAAACAAGTTGGCAATGCCGCTCAGCCAATGGGCGCCGCTTTCGCCTGCGAGCGACGGCGCGAGCATATCTGGCAGCATCTCGGCGGGAAAAAGCCCCGTAGCCTCCAGAACCTCCTGAAGCCCCGGAATATCATCGGCGCAGCTGTCTTTGATGATCAATTTGCTCATTCTCGCTTTGCAGGTCCATTTGCCTACCCGGAAAGGGTGCCACAAAATAAGGACATTTGCAGCCCGCGCGGGGCAGGAGCGCATGACAAAACGGACCTAGGGGCAAGCGGAATTTGTCGTGAAAACCCCCTTTGAAAATCGGTCATTGTCGCTGTCGTAAATCTGCCATTGTCAGGAACCGACAGCCCACACAACCAGACATCGTATTGATTATTATGTGTTTTATTACTTGGCACCCTATTTGCTGTATACCTGTCAGGTTTTCATTCCAGATAAGGGAGCGCCAGATGCTCGACATTACGGATAGTGCCCAAACTGCAATCAAATCAGCGATTGATGGCGCGGGCCAGCCTGTCGCTGGTTTGCGGATCATGGTGCAGGGCGGCGGTTGCGCCGGCATGAAATACGGCATGGCGCTCGAGCTGGAAGCTCAGGCCGACGACACTGTCATCACCACCGGTGAGGTGACGGTACTGATCGACCCTGCCAGCCAAGAGCATCTTTCCGGCACCGTGATTGATTTCGTCAGCGGTCTCGAAGGCTCTGGCTTTGTCTTCAACAATCCCAATGCCTCCAGCTCTTGCGGCTGTGGCAAGTCCTTCTGCTAAGGAGCCGCCCGAATGTGGGAATATAGCGAAAAAGTCAAAGAGCATTTTTTTAATCCTCGCAACGCGGGTAATCTGCAAGAAGCCAATGCCGTCGGCGAAGTCGGCTCGCTGTCTTGTGGCGATGCCCTGAAGCTGATGCTCAAAGTCAATCCTGAAACCGAAGTGATCGAAGACGCCAAGTTCCAAACCTTTGGCTGCGGCTCTGCGATTGCCTCTTCCTCTGCGCTGACCGAATTGGTGATCGGCAAGACCATCGACGAAGCGCGCAAGCTGACCAATCAGGATATCGCTGATTTCCTCGACGGGCTTCCGCCCGAGAAAATGCACTGCTCGGTGATGGGCCAAGAGGCTCTCACCGCAGCTGTGGCCGCCTGGAAGGGCGAAGAGCTGGACGATGATGACCACGAAGAAGGCGCGCTGATCTGTAAGTGCTTTGCCGTGGATGAAGGCATGATCGAACGCGCCATTCGCACCAACAAGCTGACCAATCTGGAAATGGTGACCTTTTACACCAAAGCCGGTGGTGGCTGTAATTCCTGCCGCGAGCCTCTCGAAGAGATGTTGGCCGATGTGAACAAAGCCATGGTCGAAGAGGGCATTTTGGATGCTTCTGAAGCCTATGTCTTTGGCGCGGCCCCGGCCCCCAAGAAAGAGAAAAAGGTTCAGGGTTTTGTGATCCCGGACCAGCCGCCCATGCCTGCCCCGACGGCCCCTGCGCAACCCTCGGCGCCGGTTCAGATTGAAATGCCCGGTGCGTTGACACCTGCGGCAGCCGCACCCGCTGTGGCAGCCCCTGTGGCCGAAGCCCCCGCAGCCCCTGCCGCTGCCCCCTCGGGGATGAGCGCGGCCAAAGAAGCTATCTTGGTGGCCAAGATCATCGAAGAGATGCGCCCGGTCTTCAAAGCCGATGGCGGCGATGTGGAGTTGGTCGACATGGAAGGTTCCATGGTGCTGGTGCATCTCACCGGCGCTTGCTCGGGTTGCCAACTTGCCAGCCAGACCCTTGGCGGTCTTGGCCAGAAAATCACCCAAGCCCTGGGCCGCCCCGTTCGGGTCATGCCCGTGGCCATGCGCTGAGGAGGATGAGTATGGATCCGGTTTATCTCGACAATAACGCCACCACCCGCGTCTATCCTGAAGTGGTTGATGCCATGCTGCCTTATTTTTCCGAGCAGTTCGGCAATGCTTCTTCGATCCATGCCTTTGGCGCTGAAGTAGGCGGGGCGCTGCGCAGCGCCCGCCGTTCCCTGCAATCGCTGATCGGGGCGGAGTTTGATCACGAGATCATCTTTACCTCGGGCGGCACGGAATCCAACAACACCGCCATCCGTTCGGCCCTGGCCTCTATGCCTGGCCGCAACGAGGTGATCACCTCTTCGGTAGAGCACCCCGCCATTCTGGCGCTGTGTGACTGGCTGGAAAAACACGAAGACGTGGTGGTGCATCGCATCCCCGTGGACAAGCAAGGCCGCTTGGATATTGAAGCCTATCGCGAAGCCCTGTCGGACAAGGTCGCCGTGGTCAGCTTTATGTGGGCCAATAATGAAACCGGCACGATCTTCCCGGTGGATGGTCTGGCCGAGCTTGCCCATGAACATGGCGCGCTGTTTCACACCGATGCGGTGCAGGCCGTTGGCAAAGTGCCGATGGATCTGAAATCCACCGAAATCGACATGCTGTCCATGTCCTCGCACAAGCTGCACGGCCCCAAAGGTTTGGGCGCGCTTTATGTGCGGCGCGGCACCCGGTTCCGCCCGCTGATCCGCGGTGGCCACCAGGAACGCGGCCGTCGTGGCGGCACGGAAAACGCCCCGGCCATCGTTGGCCTAGGTCAAGCGGCGCAAATGGCCGCGGCCACCATGGCCGAAGATATGGCCCGGATCGAAGCCCTGCGCGATCGTCTGGAAAAAGGCCTGGTCCAAGCCATTGGTCATTGCTTTGTCACTGGCGATCCGCATGACCGCCTGCCCAATACCTCGACCATCGCATTTGAGTATATCGAGGGCGAGGCGATCCTGCTCAAGCTCAATCAGGCGGGCATCGCGGCCTCTTCGGGCTCAGCCTGTACCTCGGGTTCGCTGGAGCCGTCCCATGTGCTGCGCGCCATGGACATCCCCTTCACCGCGGCCCATGGGGCGATCCGTTTCTCGCTGAGCCGCGAGACCACGGATGCGGAAGTGGATCGGGTGCTGGAAGTGATGCCCGAGATCATCGAGAAGCTGCGGGAAATGTCGCCGTTCTGGACCAATGAGGGCGCGGCACCCGAAGGCTTCAACCCGGCCTACGCGTAAGGGGCCGGGGATGTCTCTCGATCCCACACCCGAACTTCCCATGCGCCAAGCGGTGATCTGTGACACCACTTTGCGCGACGGAGAACAAACCGCTGGGGTTGCGTTTTCCGCAGATGAGAAATGCGCCATCGCCCGGGGAATTGACCGGGCCGGGGCTTCGGAGATCGAGATTGGTGTCGCCGCCATGGGCTATGACGAGATCGGCGATATGCGCCGGATCGTGGCCCAGCTGCAATGGGCCGAACCGGTGGTTTGGTGCCGTTTGCGCATGGCGGATTTGGACCAAGCCCATAAAACAGGGGTACGGCGGTTGCATTTCGCCGTGCCTGCATCGGAAGTCCAGCTGACCGGCAAGCTGCGCACGGACCGGGCCTGGGCTCTGCGCAACACAGCCGAGCTGGTCTATACCGCCACCTCTCGTGGCTTTGCGGTCTCGGTTGGTGCCGAAGATGCCAGCCGCGCAGACCCTGAATTTTTGATCGAACTGGCCCGGGTGGCCGAAGCCGCAGGCGCAATCCGCATGCGCCTGGCCGATACGCTGGGCTTGCTCAATCCCTTTGCCGCTTTTGACCTGGTGCGCCGTCTCAAGCGCGATATTGACCTGCCCCTCGAATTCCACGCCCATAATGATTTCGGCATGGCCACCGCCAATACGCTGGCCGCCTATACCGCCGGGGCGAGCCATCTTTCGGTCACCGTGAACGGGCTGGGCGAGCGGGCGGGCAATGCCGCCTTGGAAGAGGTCGCCGCCGCCCTTGATGCCGATGGGGTGAACACGGGCATTGATCTGACCCGGCTGATGGATCTGTCGGCCCTGGTGGCCCAGGCCTCTGGACGCCCGCTGCCGCCAGCCAAACCCATTGTGGGCGAAATGGTGTTCTCCCATGAGGCAGGCATTCATGTGGACGGGCTGCTGAAGAACCGCAGCACCTATGAAGACCCCCGCATGGCTCCGGCGCGCTTTGGGCGCGAGCATCAGCTGACCTTGGGCAAGCATTCGGGCATTGCCGGGCTGCGCGCCATGCTGACCGCCCAGCATTTGCCCAATGATGACGAAACGCTGCAATTGATCCTGCCGATCCTGCGCGATTGGTCGAACCAGCGCAAACGCGCCATCAGCCCCGCCGATCTGGCCGCGATTTTGGACGCCGCGCGCAGCCAATCCGATGGTGGGATGGAGGCAGAGCAATGAGCGGGCTGTTCAATCTGATCCGCTCGGATTTTCGGGCCATTCGTGAACGCGACCCGGCGGCGCGCGGCCCGGTGGAAACCGCGCTTTGCTATCCCGGGCTGCATGCCACAGTGGCCTATCGCTTTGCCCATGGGCTGTGGAAACGCAATTGGCACACCACCGCGCGGTTCATGTCATATCTGGCGCGCGCTGTCACCGGCGTGGATATTCACCCCGGAGCGCACATCGGGCCAGGGTTTTTCATCGATCACGGCGCATGTGTGGTGATTGGCGAGACCGCCGAGATTGGCCGCAATGTCACGCTCTATCACGGGGTGACTTTGGGCGGCGTGTCCTGGTCTCCGGGCAAGCGCCATCCCAGCCTGGGCGATGATGTGATGGTGGGGGCAGGGGCGAAAATCCTAGGCCCGCTCACCGTCGGCGATGGGGCCCGTGTGGGCGCCAATTCCGTGGTGGTCGAAGAGGTTCCACCCGAGGTCACTGTGATCGGCATCCCCGCCCGCATCGTGCAAACCGAGCGCCAAGCCTCCCGCGATCCTTATCGCGTGGATCTTGACCATCACCTTATTCCCGATCCCGTGGGCCGTTCCCTGGCCCGCCTGGCCGACCGAGTGGCCTTTTTGGAAGCCCGCCTGGCCCATCAGGGCCGTGTGTCCAGTCCGATTACCCCTCCAGAGCCATGCTCTGAACAACAGTATGAACCGCAACACTAAAGCAGCAGGAGCGACCTAAATGCCTAAGGATTTCGAAATCACCGGTGTTCTCGACCATATTTGGAGCCTGTCCTCTGCCGAGGATATCTTTACCTATCTTCTCATGCCCTATGAGCAAGAAGTGCTCAATGTTTCGCGGCTGCATATCATGAAGCGGTTTGGGCAATATATCAAAGAAGTCGACCTGGATGGGATGAGCGAGGACGATGTGTTCTTGGAAGCCCGCCAAGCGCTGAAAAAAGCCTATGATGATTTCTGCCAATCCACGCCGCTGCAGGAAAAAGTGTTCAAGGTCTTCCATGACGAAGCCGAAAAACACGCCGCGCGCTTTGTGGGCATCGACAGCCTGACGCTGGCCTCCGACTAAGCGCAATCCGAGCCATGGACCTCTCCGCGCGCTCGCTTGGGGCGGGGAGGGTCCATATTGCCAGGAGCTGGAAATGAAAGACCATGTTCAATCCCAAGAACGGCTTTCTCTAACACCTTATCTCGTTGATGAGGGACGGCCGAATATCCGCATTATCCCCCGTGCCGAAGACAGCGCCGCCTTGCGCGCGCTCACCCGGCTTTGCCCCGCCAATTGCTATCATTTTGGCGAAGATGATCGGGTGGTGTTGTTGCTGGATGGCTGCCTGGAATGCGGCACTTGCCGAACAGTCTGTGCCGCAACCGGCGAGGTCGAATGGACCTATCCCACCACTGGACAGAACGGTTTTTTGACATTCGGGTGATCATGCGACGGCAGTTTTCCATCTTTTTGAGTGCACTCGCGTTTCTGGCAACGCCCGTTATCGCCGACCCGACGATAATGGCCGCCGCGTCGCTGGGCCGCGCGTTGGAAGCCGCAATTGATGAGCTGGGACAGCCCGCCACCATGTCGTTTGGGGCGTCAGGCACGATCGCGCGGCAGATCGAATATGGCGCGCCTGCGGATTTGTTCATCTCTGCCAATCCCCGCTGGATGCGCCATTTGGTGGAGCTGGGCCTCATTGCCCCCGAAGATGTGCAGCCCTTGATCTCGAATGAATTGGTGCTGATCATCCCCGCCAGCGCCCCGGCCCAAGCCGATGAAACGCTCAGCGAGCGGCTCGCGGGCGAAAGCTTTGTGATGAGCGATCCCGAATTCGCGCCGGTGGGCCAATATGGCAAAGCTGCGCTGGAAAATCTCGGGCTTTGGGAGCAGATCGCGCCACATTTCGTGCCCACACGGAATTCGGTGGCCAGCGTTGCCAGCGTCGCCAAAGGCGAGGCCGCTTTGGGCCTGGTCTATGCCAGCGATGCTGCCGGCGTGAAGGATGTGATGGTGCTGCAAACGCTACCTGCCCAAAGCCACCCGCCCGTCGAATATCTCATCGCCCCCGTGGCCCAGGGCGAGGCCCCGGATGCGGGCAGCGACCTGGCTGCAGCCTTGCGCGGCGGCCCTGCCCAAGCGGTTTTCGCCGCTTATGGGTTTGTACCCTTGGAGCAAATGCCATGATGGGTCTTAGCGATATGGAGCGCGACGCCCTGATGCTCAGCCTGCAAGCCTCAAGCTGGGCGGTGCTCTGGTCTTTGCCTTTCGCAATCATTCTCGGTTGGATTTTGGGGCAAAAACGCTTTCCCGGCCATGGGCTGCTCAATGCGTTTGTGCATCTGCCCCTGGTGCTGCCGCCGGTGGTGATGGGATATCTTCTATTGGTGCTGCTGGGGCGCAATGGCCCAATTGGCGGACCAGTGGAGCAGATTTTTGGGGTGCGCATCGCCTTTTCCTCCACCGCAGTGATCATCGCCTGCGCAGTGGTGGGCTTTCCCTTGATGGTGCGGGCCGTGCGCCAATCCTCTGAGGCGATTGATCCGCGATTTGCCCGCGCCGCCCGCAGTCTTGGTGCCTCGGAATTGCGGGTGTTCTTGACCGTCACATTGCCGCTGATGGCCCCGGGCATCCTTACGGGCATGACCTTGGCCTTTGCCCGGGCAGTGGGCGAGTTTGGCGCCACCATCACCTTGGCCGCCAATATCCCTGGCCGCACCCAAACACTGCCCTTGGCGCTGTTTTCGGTGACCCAAAGCCCTGGCGGTGAAGCTGCAGCCCTGCGCCTTTGCATTCTATCGCTGATTTTGGCGGGCGGCGCGCTGCTGCTCTCCGAAGCTATTTCCCGCAATGTCACAGCGAGGGTGAGCGCATGATCGAGATCCAGGTGACCCTGACCCAAGGGGCGTTTTCCCTGAACACCCGCTTTGATCTTGAGGCCCAAGGCATCACCGGGCTGACCGGGCGCTCGGGTTCGGGCAAAAGCACGCTTTGCGCTTGTATCGCAGGGCATTTACGCCCCGACCAAGGCCGCATCGTGTTCAATGATCGCGTGCTGTTTGACAGCGCCGCCAAGGTCAACTTGCCCCCGGCAAAGCGGCGCATTGGCTTGGTGTTCCAAGATGGCGCGCTGTTCCCCCATCGCTCAGTGCAGCGCAATCTGACCTATGGGGCCAAGCCCGGGCGCGAAAAGCTTTTCACTGAGATTGTGCAAATGCTGGATTTGGCACCTTTGCTGCGGGCCCGTCCGCGCAATCTGTCCGGCGGCGAGCGTCAGCGGGTGGCCATTGGCCGTGCTCTCATGGCCGAGCCGGAATTGCTTTTGCTCGATGAGCCAGTTTCGGCTCTGGATCCTGGCCTGCGCGCCCGCACCCTTGATCTGATCGAACGGGTTCAGATGCGCACCGGGACACCGATGATCTTTATCAGCCATTCCCCCCAAGAGGTGAACCGCCTTTGCGCCCGCGAAGTGATCCTAACCCGCGGTGAGGTGTCCAAAATCACCAAGATCGACCGAAGCAAACCGTATTTGCATTTGGCACACACGGAGGACCAAAAATGGGCGGTCTAAGGCAGAGTGTGGAGAAGCCAAATGATCATGTGTTCTTGCAATCGTATCGGCTCGGGCACGTTGAAAAGCACCATCGCGGCAATCCTCAAGGAGGATCCGCAAGCAGTGATCACGCCGGGGCGTTTGTTTCACCGCGCGGGCTATCGCTTCACATGCGGGTGCTGCGTCGAGCTGATCACCGAGTTGATCGACGCGAATTTGCATACCCAGGCACAAGCCAACCAAGGAGAGTAGAATGAAGGGCAGCGAAAAGGTTATTGAGTATCTCAATAAATCCATCCGCCACGAACTGACGGCTGTAAACCAGTACTGGCTGCACTTCCGGCTGCAAGAGGATTGGGGATTTGCGAAAATCGCCAAGAAAAGCCGCGAGGAATCTATCGAAGAGATGACTCATGCGGATGAGTTGATCGCCCGCGTAATTCAGCTCGAAGGCCACCCCAATCTGCAAGTGCTGGACCCGCTGCGCATCGGCGAAAATCTGAAAGAAACGCTCGAATGTGATCTTGCGGCAGAATATTCGGCCCATGCCCTATATAAAGAGGCACGGGAAGTTTGCCGTGACGAAGGTGATTATGTCTCCATGGCGCTGTTTGAAAAGCTCCTGGATGCGGAAGAAGGCCATATCGACTTCTTGGAAACCCAGCTCTCGCTGATGGGCTCGATCGGAGAAGAGAACTTTGGCCAATTGAATGCGGTTTCTGCAGATCAAGCCGAAGGCTGATCTGAACAAGAGATAAGGCGGCCGGGCTCAGCCCGGCGACGCCCCTTGGCGGGGCAAGCCCGCCGCAAAGACCCTAGCCCGCTTGGCCCGCAAGCCTGGAGGGCGCAGCAATGGTACGTGATTAAGATGGAACAGCTTCAGACATTATCCCAAAAAATGACCCTCGCCATGAGCGGTCAAATGCTGACATCACTGTCTATTCTGGGAATGTCTTCTGGCGATTTAGCGTCCTATATCGCTGAAAAAGCCAGCGCAAACCCATCTATTCAATACAATCCCCCACGCGCACCCGCGGCCAATGGCGAAACCTTTGATGCCACAGCGGCCCTGGCGTCGGACCGGCCCAGCCTTTTGGCCCATGTCACCGATCAGATTGATTTGGCCTTCGCGCCAGGTTCGGTGGAACATCGCTTGGCCCTGGGGTTTGCTGAGGTGCTCGAGCCCACCGGTTGGATCGGTGCGGCGGTTGAAACTGTGGCCATGCATACGGGCACGTCCGAGAAATTGGCCGGTGACGTGTTGGACCGTCTGCAAAGTTTTGAACCCACCGGGATATTCGCCCGTTCCCTGGCCGAATGCCTGAAATTGCAAGCCCGCGAAACCGATGCTTTGACCTGGGAACTAGAAGCCCTGATCGACAATCTTGATTTGCTGGCCGATGGGCGCAATCAAGAATTGGCCGATATTTGCGATTGCGAAGTGTCGGATTTGCCCGAAATCGCGGGGCAATTGCGCGGCTATAACCCCAAACCGGGGCTGGCTTATGCCCATGATGGCCCGCCGATCTTCCCGCCAGATCTGATTGCCAAACGCAGCAAAGACGGCTGGACCGTCGAGTTGAACCGCGCGGTGTCTCATGTGATCACCATCAGCCCTGATCGTTTGCCGTCTGGTGAAATGGATAGCGAAGCCCGCGCTTTTCGCCGCCGCGCTTTATCCGAAGCAAAGCAGCTTAGCCAAGCCTTAGAGCGGCGGGGGGAAACCTTGCTGCGCACTGGCGCGGTTTTGGTGGCGCGGCAAGGGACGTTTTTGGATGAAGGGCGGGCACATCTGGTGCCGCTCTCTCTGGAAGATGTGGCCGAAGAGCTTGAACTGCACCCATCAACCATCAGCCGAGCAACATCGGGCCGGATGATCGACACGCCACGGGGCGCGATCCCGCTGCGATCCTTTTTCAGCCGCGCGGTGCCAACTGCCCGCGGACGGCCAGCCGCATCGCAAGATGCTGCGGTGGCTTTCGTGGCCAAAGCCATCTCTGAAGAAGATCCCTCCACCCCGTTGACCGATGACGCCATCGCCGCATTGGGCAAGGCCCAGGGCTTTGCCTTTGCACGTAGAACGGTCGCGAAATATCGAGGGATTCTTGGAATTGCCTCTTCCTATCAACGCAAACAGCGCGCCGCGGCGATCTGCGTAGGCTGAGTGTTTTACTAGGGGTTATTGCAATGCATGGGAAATATGCAGCCCCCGGAAAAGCCCCAAGCATCTGCCTAGAATGCAGACATTCATTGCACTGAATTTGGCATAGATCCGCCTGCCGCCGGGTCAAACTTGCCAATAGACTTACGAGGTCGCCACCATGAACGGTATACAGGGCTTACAAAGCCATAAGACTCGCAAGATCCCTTCAATTATCAACTCTAAGGAGTGCTGTTCATGGGTGAACAGGCGACAAAGGATTTTCTTGACCGCCCGAGTACGACCCGAGTGACTGCCGCGCCTGAAATGACCACGCCGCGGGCCGAGCGCCTGACGCTCGATGCGATTTACGAGATCGCAAAAACCCTCACGAGTGCGCCAGATCCGATCGCGGATATGCCATCCGTGCTCAATGTTCTGTCTTCATTTATTGGTTTGAAACATGGCGCGCTTGCGCTGCTGAGTCAGCCAGACGATCATGGCTCTCAAGGCGCTGTGAACCCCTATATCATCGCCGCCTCAACCCATGGGACCCAAGATCAAGGGGCTGCCAATGATGCCATTCCCGAGCCCGTGGCCCGGATGGTTTTCCGCACCGGCGTGCCGCTGTTTTCCTGGGATCCGGCCAGCGAATTTGGTGCCGATTGCCTCCCCCCTTATATCCAAGGCAAAGACGTGGCCCTACTTGCCGTACCATTGCGCGGACAGGGCGAGACACCTTTGGTGGTGGGTGTGCTCTGCGCTTACCGCTATATTGACGATGGATATGGCCGCGGATCGGATGATGATCTGGGCGTCTTGACCATGGTAAGCTCGCTGCTGGAACAATCCTTGCGCTTTCGCCAATTGATCGTGCGGGACCGCGAGCGCACCATGCGCGATGCCCGCCGCGCCATTTCCGAAGCCCGCTCATTGCGCGAAACCGTCGTGGCGCAAAAAGGCGCGGATATTGAGGGCATTATCGGCTCCAGCCCCGAGATCAAGAATGTAATCCACCAGATCAGCAAAGTGGCCGAAACGCGGGCCTCTGTGCTGCTGCGCGGGGAAAGCGGCACTGGTAAAGAGCTGTTCGCCCGCGCCATTCACGCCCTGAGTGATCGCAAAAAAGCCCCCTTTGTGCGGGTCAACTGCGCCGCGCTCAGCCCCACCTTGTTGGAATCCGAGCTTTTCGGCCACGAAAAAGGGGCCTTTACCGGGGCGCAAAGCCTCAAGAAAGGCCGCTTTGAATTGGCCGATGGGGGCACGCTGTTCCTGGACGAGATCGGCGAGATTGGGCCGGAATTTCAGGCCAAGCTGCTGCGCGTCTTGCAAGAGGGTGAATTTGAACGGGTAGGGGGCACCAAGACCATCAAAACTGATGTGCGTTTGGTCTCTGCCACCAATAAAGATCTCGAACAAGCGGTCGCCGAAGGCTCGTTCCGCGCCGATCTTTATTTCCGCATTTGCGTGGTGCCCATTGTGCTGCCCGCCCTGCGGGAGCGTCCTGGGGATATCATGCCCTTGGCGCAGCATTTCTTGGACAAGTTCAATTCGCAAAACGGCACGGAACTGCATTTTGCCAATGAAGCGTTCAAAACCATCTGCCAGTGTAAATTCCCTGGCAATGTGCGCGAATTGGAAAACTGCGTTTACCGCGCTGCGGCCATGTCCGATGGCGAAGTGATCTTGGGCGAAGAAATGGCCTGCAATCAAAACGCTTGCTTGTCGGCAGAGCTATGGCGACTGCAAAGTGGCGACAGCTCTCCCATTGGTGGGCTGGCCGCGGGTTTGGTGGTCACGCCGACAGTGGCGCCCACAGTCGCGGCCCCCCCGTCGATGGCCGCCCCGGCTGCATCATCGCCCCCAGCCGGTTGCCCGGTTCAGCCGCAGCCGCGCAAAACCGCCAATACCGCGCGCGAAGAACTGATCAGCGCCATGGAACAGGCCGGTTGGGTGCAAGCCAAAGCCGCCCGTCTGTTGGGCATGACCCCGCGCCAAATCTCCTATGCTTTGAAAAAACACGGCATCGAGATTCAAAAATTCTAACCTCTCTCAAGTGACCTTGAGGAAAGCCCAAGCGCCCTGCCAAATCGGTGGGGCGCTTGTCCGTTTGCCATATGACAATCTCATGTCGCATATCTGACGAAGCCCGACCTTAATGTCGCCTTTCACAGGGCGCTTTATAAATTTCAATATAAAACAATGACTTATATTTGGCACACTGGTTGCTTGTAATCCTTCTAAGAGACAGCAGGAAGGATACGCAATATGGCCGAGAATGTAGTTGCATTAGACTCATTGCAGATCGCTTCGCGAAATGCCCTCACGCAAGCAATGGAGAGCGATGGATGCTCTTCCTCCTCATGCGGCTCCTCGGATGCCCCAGAGGATATGGACCCAGAAACCTGGGCCAAAGTGAAAGACCATCCTTGTTACTCCGAGGAAGCACACCACTATTTTGCCCGGATGCATGTGGCCGTTGCGCCTGCCTGTAATATCCAGTGCAACTATTGTAACCGCAAATATGACTGCGCCAATGAAAGCCGCCCTGGGGTGGTTTCCGAGCGTCTGACCCCAGAACAAGCCGCGCGCAAAGTGATCGCGGTGGCCAACGAGATCCCGCAGCTTTCCGTGCTGGGCATCGCAGGCCCTGGCGACAGTGCGTATGACTGGCGCAAAACCAAAGAAACCTTCCAGCGGGTGCAAGAGCAGTTGCCGGATATCAAGCTGTGCCTGTCGACCAATGGTCTGGCGCTGCCGGATCATGTCGATGAACTGCTCGACATGAATATCGACCATGTGACCCTCACCATTAACATGATCGATCCGCAGATCGGCACCGAGATCTATCCTTGGATTTTCTGGGAACACAAACGCCGCCACGGTCTGGAAGCCAGCCAGATCCTGCATGAGCGTCAGATGCAGTCGCTGGACATGCTGCATGAGCGCGGCATCCTTGTGAAGGTGAACTCGGTGATGATCCCGGGCATCAACGACAAGCACCTGCTTGAAGTGAACAAGGAAGTGAAGAAACGCGGCGCGTTCCTCCACAATATCATGCCGCTGATTTCCGCCGCCGAATTCGGCACCGTCTTTGGCCTGAACGGTCAGCGGGGCCCGAACGCTGCAGAGCTGAAAGAACTGCAAGACGCTTGTGCCGGCGGTGCCAACTTGATGCGCCATTGCCGTCAATGTCGCGCCGATGCGGTTGGGCTTTTGGGTGAAGACCGCGGCCAGGAATTCACCATGGATCTGGTGCCTGATGAGGTGACCTATGATCCTGAAAAGCGTGAAACCTATCGCGAATGGGTCAAGAAGGAACGCGAAGACCGCCGCGTCGCCGCCGAAAGCGCCAAGGCTGAAACCGTTGCCAGCGTCGCCGAGGAAGCAGGCGCCATGCTTGTGGCCGTGGCCACCAAAGGCGGCGGCCGCATCAACCAGCATTTCGGTCACGCGACCGAATTCCAGATCTTCGAAGTGGATGCCGAAGGCGTGCGCTTTGTCACCCATCGCCGGTGCGACAACTATTGTGTCGGTGGCTATGGCGAAGAAGACAAGCTGGAACTGGTGATCAAGACGCTGGAAGGGATCGACACCATCCTTTGCGCCAAGATCGGCGATTGTCCCCGCGAAGATCTTGCTGCGGCAGGCATCACCGCGATCCAGGACTACGCCTATGACTATATCGAGACCGCTGTTTCTGCCGTGTATCGCGACCGCATGGGTCTGCCTTCGGCTGAAACCGCAGAAATCGCCTAAGCCAGATCAGGAAAGGACAAGCCATGGCCCTTCAAATCATCGTTCCCAATTGCACCGTCTGTGGCGCTTGTGAATTTGAATGCCCCAATGCGGCAATCTCATTCAAAAATGACACCTATGTCATTGATCCAGCGCTCTGCACGGAATGTGAGGGGGATTATGACTCTCCGCAATGTGCTGAGGTTTGTCCTGTTCCTGAAACCTGCGTGCCGGCCTAAGCCATGCCCGAAGGGCCAGCACCGGTAGATTGGCAAGGTGGAGAGCTCGATTGCGGCGCGTGCACATATAGCGCGCGCCGTGAAACCGGGCAGTGTGGGTTGGGCTGGGCCTGTGTCCATGACCGCTATGCCAAACGCATCGAGCGCTTTTTTGTCTTAAACCCAGAGCTTGCCGATGAATGTCTCGGCATGCCCTATTTCGAAACCCGCATGAATGCAGCGCGCGTGGCCAATGTGTTTCGGTTGCCAGTGCTGCTGAAGGACCCCGATGCCGGGGTGCGGGCCATGGCGATCCTGCGCTTGCCGCGGGCGCAAGCCAAACGCCATATCAAAGATCCCGATCGGCGCATGCGCATTGCTGTGACCCATCGTTTGGAAACTCCAGATCTTTTGCCCATGCTCTCGGACAGTGACAGCTATGTGCGCTCCATCGCGGCGCGCCGGGCAGAGCCAGGCATGTTGCCCGTTGCCATCCCCGATGAGGATCCAGAAATCCGCCGCATCGTGGCCCGGCGCATCGGAGAAGACTGGCTCGACCGGTTCCGCAATGATGACGATCCATTGGTGCGCCGCGAAGCCGCCGAACGTCGCCCGGCGCTGTTTGTCGATGATCCCGATATGCGCGTGCGCCACTGCGTTGCCGATACTGGCGATGCGGAAACTGTCAGCGCGTTGCTAGACGACGAAGACGAATTCATCCGCGAAACCGCCCAAGCGCGGCTCGCCCAACTGCAGGAGGCCAATCATGTCCACCGATGATCGCGAAATCGAGGTCTATTCCCCGCCGATCTACATGCCGGGCGATAAGGTGATTTCGAAGAAAAACATCAAAAACGACGGCACCATGTATGACAAGGAAATCGGTGAGGTCGTCGTGAAAAAAGGCGATGTGGGCTATGTCCGCGATATCGGCGTCTTTTTGCAGCAATTCTATATCTATGCGGTCGATTTCGTGGATCGAAGCTCGATCGTCGGCATGCGCGGCCGGGAACTCACTCCTGTGGACGTGCAAAAAACGGAGGCCAACTCATGAAGGTGATGATCCGCGATACCGCAAAAGGGCTCGAGATTTACGTGCCCAAAAAAGACCTCGAAGAGATGGTCGTTGAAACCGAGTCCGACGCGATCTGGGGCGGCTGGGTGCGTTTGGCCAATGGTTGGGTGCTGCAATTGCCCGAGTTTGAGACCCCACCGAAATTGCCAATCACCGTCGAAGCCAAACGGCTCGCGGATGCGGAGGCCTAACCCATGAGCGATCTGGATATTCTCTCTCGCGCTGTCGGGCAGATCGAAGACGGCAAAATGGTGCCGTATCTTGGACCTGGCGTTTCCGCGATTTCTGGGGGCACAGCGCCAACCTCGCCCCAAGCCTTGTGCGAAGTGATTGAATCCGAGGTACGCGTGCCGCGCCGCTCTCGGGGGAATATGTGGTCCGCCGCACAATATGTGGAAAGCCGCAAATTTCGCGCCACCGTGGATGACATCGTGCAGCGCGCCTTTGCCAATGATGATGGTGGCGTGAACCCGCTGCATGATTGGTTGGCGCGCGTGCGCCCGCCGATGATCGTCGATACCTGGTATGATGACGGCTTGCTCAACGCCTTTGATGGCGATCGCTGGGGCTGGGTCCAAGGGGTCAGCCGCAATGGCGAATGGATCGAGATCTGGACCCGGGCCTATAATTCGGCCGGCGAAGAGGTCGACGCTGCGGATCCCAGCTGGCCGACACTGATCTACAAGCCCCATGGCATTGCCCGCAAAGGCTCTAGCATGTTAATCTCTGACAGCGATTATGTGGAAGTGCTGACCGAGATCGATATTCAAACGCCGATCCCCGAGGATGTGATGACCCGCCGCACCGGGCGTCCGTTCCTGTTCCTGGGCTGTCGCTTTGACGACCAGATGCTGCGCATCTTTGCCCGTCAGATCCTGAAGCGTTCTACCGATACCGGCCATGTGGCGGTGATCGAAGGCAAGCTGACCCGGATGGAGCAGCGCTTCCTCGAAGATCTGGGCATTCAACGCTTGGACTTGCCGCTTTCCGCGGTGGTAGATCTGCTGATGGTGCCCGAAGGCTAAACACAGCTTTAGATCAACCAGAATCTATAACCATAAGGCCTTCCAGGCCTTATGGCTTTTTTATGGCAAAGGCTTTGAGAGCTCCAGCAGCATCAAAATCTATTTTACCATAATCATCATTATAAAATACATCATATCATTCTTCATTCCCTGGGATATCTCATCAAAATCATCGCCGCGATATTTTCCGACTTAATTTGTCGGATTGACTTATCAGAGTAAAACACTCAGAGTAATGCGAGCCGCTCTCAAATCAGAGAATCTTATGTTCACCGGCTCCTCGTAACCCGCGCGCAACATCGCGCCCAACGCCCTAGTGATAATGACCGAGCCTGTTCCGCCACGCGTCAAGCCTTTGCCCGCTGACAACGCGCCGCCGCTTTATGACGCCCATGCCCTGACCGAGGGCGGCACTCTGGCGACAATCCATTTGGATGGACAGGTCTATACTTTGCGCATCACGCGGGCGGGCAAATTGATCCTGACCAAATGAGCGATCTCTCTCATACCCCTGGCGGCGGCGCCATTGGCTGGCTCAGTGATCTGCCACCCACAGAATCCCGCGCCATTATCGCCCTGCGCCTTTGGTCCGACACTGCCGAAGGCCAAGCCGAAATCCGCGCTGCCTTTGAGCGCGATTTTGGGCCCGAGCGCGGCGCCGCGTTGCTGGAAAATTTCGAAATGATGGTGGGGCTTTGTGATCGCTATAGCCGCCGCCCCTTCGTGCGCCTGCAAATCGGCTGCCGCACCATGGGGGCAGATGAATGCTGGTTTGCCCGGCTGGTGGCGCTTGCGGGCCAAGGCGCCCGTGAAGACGCGCTGCTCGTGGCCATGGCGCTTGTGCGCCCTGATATCGCTCCAAGCCTCACAGCCCTTGCGGAACGGGTGGGCATGATCCTGCCCCAAGCCGCAGCCCCAATAACGACCCCCCGTAGCCTCAGACCTTAACAATTCCGAAAGGGAAGACCTCAAATGTTCCGTCTGTTTCTTGCCACCACTGCTCTGGCCCTGCCTCTGGCAGCACATGCCACCGAAAAAGCCGATGTGCTGACCAATTACGCCAATATCGCCGAAGCGAAATACGGCGACAGCTTGGCCACCGCGCAAACCCTGCAAACCGCTGTGGAAGCGCTGATCGCAGAGCCCTCTGCCGAGGCATTGCAAGCCGCCAAAACCGCCTGGCTGGCGGCCCGCGTGCCCTATCAGCAAACCGAAGTTTATCGTTTCGGCAATGCCATCGTGGATGATTGGGAAGGCAAAGTGAATGCCTGGCCTCTGGACGAAGGTCTGATCGATTATGTGGATGCCTCCTATGGCGGCCCCAGCGATGAAAACCCTGCCGCGGCTCTGAATGTCATTGCCAATCCCAGCTTCACCCTGGGCGGTGCCGAAGTGGATGCCAACGAGATCACCCCGGAATTGCTGTCCGACACGCTGCATGAGGCCGATGAAGTCGAAGCCAATGTGGCCACCGGCTATCACGCCATTGAATTCCTGCTCTGGGGTCAGGATCTGAACGGGCATGGCTATGGCCCAGGCTCGCGCCCCTGGACCGATTACGCCCAAGGTGATGACTGCACCGGCGATAACTGTGATCGTCGTGCCGCTTACCTGAAAGCCGCCACCGATCTGTTGGTGAGCGATCTAGAATGGATGGCCGCGCAATGGGCCGAAGGTGGCGATGCGCGCGCGGCGCTGATGGAAGACGAAAGCGCTGGCATTTCGGCCATCCTGACCGGCATGGGCTCGCTCTCCTATGGGGAACAAGCCGGCGAGCGCATGCGCCTTGGCCTGATGCTCAACGATCCCGAAGAAGAGCATGATTGCTTTGCCGACAACACCCATAACAGCCATTTCTTCGATGGTCTGGGCATCCGCAATGTCTATCTGGGCCGCTATGTGGGCACCGACGGATCCGTCACCGAAGGTGCCAGCGTCAGCGATCTGGTCGCAGCGGCCGATGCGGAACTGGATGCAGAACTGCGCGGCAAGCTTGACGCCACTGTTCTGGCTTTGGGCGAGATCAAAACCGCCGCAGAAGCCGGCTTTAGCTATGACATGATGCTGGAAGCGGGCAATGCCAAAGGCGAAGCGCTGGTCATGGGCGGTGTGAACGCTCTGGTGGATCAGACCCGCTCCATCGAGAAAGCCGTTTCGGTTCTCGGCCTGGATGCCATCGAGTTTGAAGGCTCGGACAGCCTGGATGATCCGGACGCTGTCTTCCAATAAACCACAACCCAAGCTCGGGGGCGGCGCGCGCGCCACCCCCTTCCGCCAGGAGGTCACATGAGCAAACTGCCTTCGCCTTGCATCAGCGTCTGCAAATTCCGCATTCAAGGCGCTTATTGCACCGCTTGTTCTATGACAAAGGCGCAAAAATCCCTGTATAAGTCGCTCAAGAAAGACAAAGCACGGGAAGCCTTTATCACCATGCTTTCGGCTCAGCACGATGTTGTTGGCGCTGCCAAAGGATGGGTGCGGGCCTATCTACGCAAATGCGATAAAAAAGGCTGCAAAGCCCCGCCGATGTTGCATCGCCCGTAAAGCGGCGCTGCGCCCTTTCTCCCAGCAAAACGCCAGGATCTGCCAATGCCCTTACCAAATCCATGCCTCGACATCTGTAAATACAAGATCCGAGGCGGTTACTGCATCGCCTGCGCCATGACCAAACCCGAGAAACGCCAATATGATGGGATCCGCGACAGCGCCGCCCAACAAGGCTTTGTCGACGATCTCATGATCCGCCAGAGCGAGCTGGGTTCGGCAAAAACCTGGCCTATGGAATATGCTCGCAAATGCGCACGCCGCGGTGTTGAGCCCCCTTTCCAGCTTTCTGAAAGCCAAAACCCCAGCCGATAAAGGACCCCTTCCCATGGATGTGCATTCGGGCCTGAAACTGGGCGCGCTGTTGGTTTTTCTGCCTGGCCCCATGGCGGCCTTGGATGATTTGCAAGATCACCATCTCAATGCCCTTCCGCGCAGCGCCACTGAGCAAAGCCGGATCGCCCAGGTCACAGCCCCAAGCACAGATTTCACCGCGCCGGAAAAATATGAAGCCCGCCCTGGCGGCGCAGCCACAGTGCCCGCCCGCAAAGATGAAACGGCTTTCTCCCAGCCCGCGGCCAATCTGACCCATGATCAGAAGTTCAATTTTGTCTTAGGCGAGGCGCTGTTTGACAAGCTTTGGGTATCCTCCCCCTCATCGACCTTAGCCTCCGATGGGTTGGGCCCCCTTTACAATGCCCGGTCATGTGCCCGCTGCCATGTGAATGACGGGCGTGGACACCCCCCCGAGAACCCCGAAGATTTTGCAACTTCGATGTTTTTGCGCATTTCCGTGCCGGGTGAAACCGGGCCAGCGGGGATTGCTGAATGGATCGCAACTGCGCCAGATCCGACCTATGGCGCGCAGCTACAGGATTTCTCCACCGGGGCGCATGCGCCGGAATACCGGCTTGAAATTACCTATGAAGAAATCCCCCTCACGCTTTCAGGCGGGGAAAATGCCTCCTTGCGCGCGCCCAGCTATCGCGCCGGAAATTTGGGCTATGGACCATTGCATACCGATGCGATGCTAAGCCCGCGGGTGGCACCGCCTATGATCGGGCTTGGCCTGCTCGAAGCGATCCCAACCGCAGATATTCTGGCCCTCGCGGACCCGCATGACGCAGATGGAGATGGTATTTCTGGACGGGCGAGCATTGTCCCTTCGCTGAAAACCGGCCAGCCCATGCTCGGGCGATTTGGCCTGAAAGCGGGCAATGCCACGGTCGAGGCGCAAACCACCGCCGCGTTTGCCGGGGATATTGGCATTTCCAACCCACTTCTCCCAGCCGGCTGGGGCGATTGCACCCCCGCGCAAAGCGATTGCCAAAATGCTCGCCATGGCGGTGATCCGGGCCAAAATGGCTATGAGATCGATGATAATGCCATGGATCTGGTCACATTCTATAGCCAAAACCTGGCGGTGCCCGCGCGGCGAGATCTGGAGGATCCTCACGTGCTGGCGGGCAAGAGGGTATTCTATGAAACCGGCTGCATATCCTGTCATCAGCCCAAATTTGTGACCGCACGTTTGGCCGATCGCCCGGAACATAGTTTCCAATTGATCTGGCCATATTCGGATATGTTGTTGCATGATATGGGCGAAGGTCTGGCCGATCATAGCCCCGAAGGGCGGGCCACGGGCCAAGAATGGCGCACGCCGCCGCTATGGGGCATTGGGATGACGCAGCAGGTCACGGGAAAAAGCACCTATCTGCATGACGGTCGGGCGCGCTCCCTATTGGAAGCTGTGCTATGGCACGGGGGAGAGGCCGCGCCCCATCGCCAACAGGTGATCGACATGCCGCCCAAAGATCGCGCCGCCCTGATCCGTTTCTTGGAGAGCTTGTAAATGCGTGTGTTGCTAATGGCCTGCTTCTTGGCGCTTCCCCTGCCCGGTCAGGCCAGCGAATTGTTGATCGCGCTTCGCGATAGCTATATCCGGCCCGGTTTTGATCGCTTGCAGCAAGAAAGCGCCAATCTAGAGGCAGTCTCAAAAGAGCATTGCGCCCCCGAGGATACCGAGCTGCGCACGGCTTTTGGCAGCGCATGGGATGCATGGATCGCCGTGGCCCATCTGCGCTTTGGCCCCACAGAGACAGACAATCGCGCCTTTTCCTTGGGCTTTTGGCCGGACACGCGCGGCACCGTTCCGAAAACCTTGGCGGCCATGATCGCCGCAGAGAACCCCGCCGTCAAAGACCCCGCTCAATTTTCTGAAATGAGCATCGCCGCCCATGGCTTCACCGCGTTGGAGTTTTTGCTCTATGATCCCGCGCTGGCGGCACCCTCCCCCTATCACTGCACCCTGGTGCAAGCGGTGACCACCGATATTGCCAAGACCAGCGCTGCAATCGCCGCCGATTGGAATGGGCCCTATGGCGCAGGCTATGGCGCGCCCGGGCCCGATGCGCCCTTCGCCAGCGATCTCGACGCGCTGTCAAAAACCTACACGGCAATGCTCACAGGGCTGGAGTTCAACATCAATGCGCGGCTCGGGCGCCCGCTTGGCAGTTTTGATCGCCCGCGCCCCACCCGCGCCGAAGCCCGCCGGGCCGGGCGGTCCTTGCGCCATGTGCAGCTCTCCCTCGCATCGCTCCATGATCTCGCATCGATTTTGATGCTCGATCTGGAGGGGGCCGAAATGGTCGAAAGCGCGTTCATCACAGCCCGCGAGGCAGCCGCCGCTTTGGACGATCCGGTTTTTGCCGGGGTCGCTGCACCGCAATCACGCCTGCGCATCGAAGCGCTGCAACAAGACCTCAAGAAAATCGACGAACTCGCCCGCCTCCATGCCAGTGCTGGGCTGGGCGTCTCGCAAGGATTTAACGCCCTGGATGGGGATTGATCATGAGCACGCGGCGACAGGTATTGGCAGGGTTCGCGGCGGGGCTGGCAGTGATGCCCGTGCCTGGCTGGTCGAAGATTGGGGAACCTGCGCTGCTCACCGCCGGGCGCCGTCCAGATGGCAGCTATATGCTTTGCGGTTTGCGCCAAGACGGCAGCCTGGCCTTCGAAATTGAGTTACCAGATCGCGGCCATGCCGCGGCGCTGCACCCAACACGCCTAGAGGCGATTGCCTTTGCCCGCAGGCCCGGTGTTTTTGCCGTGGTGATTGACTGCTGCACCGGCGCAGTTGCGGCACGTTTAGATGCCCCGCCCGAGCGGCATTTTTATGGCCATGGCGTGTATTCCAGAGATGGCTCGCTGCTTTACACAACAGAAAACGCCTATGAGCTTGGCGCAGGGCGGGTCGGCGTTTGGGATGTGCAGGCCGGCTATCGGCGGATCGGAGAGTTTTCCAGCCATGGTATAGGGCCCCATGATCTTCGCCGTTTGCCCGAGCGCGATGTTTTGGTGGTAGCCAATGGCGGGATCGAAACCCACCCTGCGAGCGGCCGTGCCAAATTGAACCTGCCGATGATGCGCCCCAATCTCACCTATCTTGATGCCGCGGGCCATCTCTTGGAGCAGGTAGAACCCCCTGCGGAATGGCATCAGAATTCTATCCGCCATTTGGCCATCCGCGCCGATGGTCTGGTCGCCCTGGCCACCCAATGGCAAGGCGCGCTTGCAGACACGCCGCCGCTTCTCGCTCTGCATCGCCAAGGATCTGAATTGCAATGGTGCGCGATGGAAGAACCCGCCTCGCATCACAGATTGCAAGGATACGGAGGCAGCATCGCTTTCTCGGAAGATGGCGAGCGCGTCGCCATAAGCTCGCCGCGCGGCAATTGCCTTCAGGTATTCGAAGTGGATAGGCCAGAAAAAGCGGAGCATGCGGAAATGCTAGATATCTGCGGCATCACAGGTCGTGATAGCGGCTTTTTCGCAACCTCGGGTCAAGGCATTGTCGGGGAGTATGTCCCCGGACAGCCGATGCGCGCCATGGCAAAACATTCGGCGAATTGGGACAATCATCTTATCGGCCTAAACCGCCTGGGGCTTTGAGATCACGTCAGGTGCCGCGCAAAGCAGCACCCGATCAAGGCGAACTAGGATGCTATGCGCCGGGCTGGCTCTGAAGCGCTGCCGGCCTCTACTTTGAACGCACTGCTTTCATCAGCCAATGCATTGGCTTGCGTCACAAGCATCTGCGTAGCCGCAGTGCTTTCTTCAAACATTGCCGCATTTTGCTGCGTGAGCTGGTCCAATTGGTTGATCGCGGTGGTGATCTCACCCAAAGCCAATGACTGTTCTGAAGCGGCGCTGGAAATCTCTTTGACCTGGGATTCCACCGAGGCCACATGCTCTTCGATTTCTGTAAGCGATGCGCCCGAGCCGTTTACCAAATGCACGCCATCCTTGACCTGTTGACCAGAGGTTTCGATCAATTCAGCAATCTCGCGGGCAGCTTCCGAAGAGCGTTGCGCCAACGCGCGCACCTCGGATGCAACCACAGCAAACCCCCGCCCACTTTCACCTGCCCGGGCAGCTTCCACTCCAGCATTCAAGGCCAAGAGATTGGTTTGAAATGCTATATCATCAATCACACTGGTGATTTTCGCCACCTGTTGCGAGCTATCCGCGATATCTGTCATGGCGCTGATGGTTTTTTCAATGATCTGGCGCCCAGTTTCGGAACAGGTTCTTGCCTCTGAAACCGCGCTCACCGCAGCCCGCGCGCCTTCCGCGGCACTTTCCACCGAAGAGGCCAATTGATTGATTGCCGCTGCGGTTTCCTCCAGTGAGGCCGCCTGACTTTCTGTGCGTTTGCCAAGATCTTGTGAGGCATTATTAATGTTTTTCGTCTCTGTAAGGATTGTCTCAGCGCTTTCCAAAATAGACCGGACCAAGGTCGCGATCTGATTGGCTGCGCAGTTGTAATCGGCCCGCAATTCTTCGAACTCTGCGGGCATCTCATTGACCAAGCGCGCGCTAAGATCTCCATCACTCAGTTTGGAGATCGCCTTTTGAAAATCGCTTACAGCTTGTTTACGTGCGGTGATGTCGGTGGCGAATTTCACGACTTTGTAAGGCACCCCATCGGCATCTAAGATTGGGTTGTAAGTTGCTTGTATCCAAATCTTTTTTCCCGATTTCGTTACCCTGGGGAATTCTGCTTCTTGATATTCGCCCCGCGCCAAAGCTGCCCAAAAATCCTTATAGGCTTGGCTGTCACGTTGATCTGCGGGCATGAACATCGAATGATGGCACCCCGCTAACTCTTCGCGCGCATAGCCCATCGCAGCTAGAAAATTGTCATTGGCTTCAATGATATTGCCTTTGACATCAAACTGGATCACCGCCTGAGATCGGTTCAGCGCTGACAACTGCCCGGCATTGTCTAAGTTCAACAACTTAGCCTCCGTGATATCAGCGGCGTATTTCACCACTTTCATCACCTTTCCAGTGAGATCAAGGATCGGGTTATAGCTGGCTTGCAGCCAGATATCTTTGCCGCCCTTTCCAACCCGGCGAAACTGGCCAGAAACATGCTCACCTGCTGCGAGGCTCTTCCAAAAAGCTTTATATTCGGCGCTGGCCGCATAATCCGGGTCGGCGAACATGCGGTGATGCTGCCCGATGATCTCGCCTTTGTCATAGCCGACGGTCTGCAAAAACAGATCATTCGCCTCCAAAATTATCCCATCAGGCGTAAACTCAATCACTGCATTTGAACGCCCAACGGCCTCAACCTTGCCCTGAGCCTCAATCGCACGGCTCATTTTCTCGGTCACGTCAGAGGCCAGTTTCACCACCTGTGTCACAGCGCCGGTTCCATCGGGCACGGGCACGTAAGATGCTTCGATATAAACAGTACGGCCAGATTTGGTGGCGCGCGCAAACGTGTCTGTCTGAGCCTTTCCTGTGCGAAGATCTTTCCAAAACTGCTGATAGGCTGGGGTGTCTGCATCGCCAGGAAGCGCGAACATCGAGTGATGCTTGCCGATGATCTGATCCTCGTCATATTCCATCAGCGTACAGAAATTTTCATTGGCTTTCTCGATGGTGCCATTGGGCTCGAACCAAATCATCGCCATCGAAGCATCCGCCGCGACCAATGCAGCCGTTTCAAAAATATCCGCCGCCTGAGCTGTTTTCGAAGGTGGTTTAAGACCGAACATAAAGTCCCCCAATTTGACCGATGCGTGAGCATGGCGGCGAAAACCGCGCACCAGCACCACCTGCAACTTTTGGGAGAAATGACCGCCAGACATAAAAGACCCGTTAAAAGCAAGCCCGTCACTAGACAGCATTTTAATCGATATTCTCACGCTTTCTTAGGCGTCACAGCACGGGTCTCGACCTTGGCGCGGCCCAGGCGTAAAGACAGGCCAGGCGAGGCCAGAGATATGAGGGAAAATGGGGCGAATTATCCTACATTTAGGCCCAGAGAAATGCGGCTCCACCTCGGTGCAGCAAGCGCTTCTCGAACCCGATGGGCCACTGCACCACTTGGCCAACACGGTGCTGCTGAACCCTTATGAAGTCCATGCGTTGGGACAGCCGGATCCCAGTCAGGATCTGCTGCAAAAATTTCATCAAATCATTGAAACCCAGAAACCGGATAAGCCTCTGATCTTGAGCCATGAAATGGTGTTCAAATCAGCGCCGATCCTGCGCCAGCTCGCCCAGATCGCCCGCGCCCATTCCGATGATGTCATGGCGATCGCATATTGCCGCAAACAATCGGATTTTTTGGTGTCGAGCTATGGGCAATGGCTATTTCGCAGCCCCGACCGCCTGCGCGAAACCGCGGATCTGCTGCAACGCCAAGACCTAGACCCAACGCTGTTCTGGGGCATTGAGCGGCATTTAATCGCCTGTATCTTGGGGGGATGGGAGTATGGGCGGCAGCTCAGCGGGCATGTCTTCTTCCACTGGGAAGAAAGCGCCAAAGCTGCCCACGCGGCACTAGAGCCATATGGGATTAAGCTGTCCATGGGGCTGTTGCCAATCGCAAACGCCCAACCCTCACTGGTCGAAGATTTTTGTCAACGCAGCGCGTTTGGCCCGCCAGCATTTCCAATGATCAAAGCCCCCCGCAATCCCTCTTTCCATCCAGTTTTGATCGAAGCCATCGCCTGTGCCATTGAGGCAGGCCATCAGATGCCCGGACCAAGCGATGCCAATAATTTCATGCGCGAAAGCAGTGCCATGGATCTAGGATCTAAACCCGACATGCCCTTTCTGGCGCGACTAAAAACCTATGTGGATTGCGCTTTTGCCCCGAGCAATCAACGCTTTGCCGAAACCTATAACCTACCCCAGGATTATTTTTCCCCCCGCGAGGAGATATCCAAAGACCATATCATCGCGGAAATCTGCGCGGAAGCCGCCCGGCGCGCGCCTCTACATGCCGAGTTAAACCGCGACCGCGCGGCCCGCGCCGCTTTGGCCCAAGCGGCTTGGGGTTGGCATCAGCTTTGCAGCCAAAGAAACAAGTGATGCGCCTGTGACATCTCAAAGCAAAATGTACCGCGCCGTGATGCGCGAACGCGCCCAGCGGAACCCCCAATTCTGGGACGCAATATGCCAGGATGCCCGAGCTGCAGCGCGCAGCATGTCCGGCGAAACCGCCCAAACCAAGAGTTGGGCCGGGCTCTGGCTGGTGATCCGTATGATCTGGGCGGCCGATGGATTTTTCCCGCTGTTCTTAGCGCGCCTGGCCACTTATTTGCGCGGGCTTGGGATACCAGGACTGCCAATGATCTTGCGCCGTTTGGCCATCGTCACAGGCCAGGTGCATATCGGCGCGCCAGTGATCTTACAGCCAGGCCTTGTCCTGCCCCATGGCCAAGTGGTGATTGACGGGCTGGTAGAGATCGGCCCCGGTGCCATTATTCGGCCCTTCGTGACCATCGGCTTGGCCGAAGGCAATATCATCGGCCCCACAATCGGCTCCCGGGTGCGCATCGGCACTGGCGCCAAAGTCATCGGCCCGATCACCATCGGCAAAGATGTGAAGATCGGCGCCAATGCGGTGGTGAATTGCGATGTCCCCGATGGGGCGACGGTAATAGGGGTTCCCGGGCGTGTCATTTCAAAGGCCGCAACGGAGCCGCCGCGAGATGGTTGAACCCCGGTTGTTTCGGTGATTAGGCTGCCCCAAGATCGCCGCCAGGACAGGATCAACCAACGGGCAACACCCCGCGGCTTTGATCGTCGCTGCCCCCGCTGGTATCATTGTTTTTGCTCCTGCTCTGCTGTTGGGCCAAGCGCAGGGGTCTGCCAAATGCCGTCGGCCCGGGAGCAACAGATTTATGTCCGACGCCGTCACCACCCCTGCTCTACCCTCGGAAATTATTCTGGTGCTGGGCATGCATCGCAGCGGCAGTTCTGCCCTGACCCGCGCCCTTAGCATCACGGGCTACAGCCTCCCCAAAACATTGATCAAAAGCAATGTTTCCAATCGTCGAGGGCATTGGGAAAGCCAGCCTCTGGCCCGGCTTGACGACGGTCTGCTGAAAGAAGCCGGCCTTGTGTGGTCCGATTGGGCTGTGGGGGATTTGCCGCGCCTGCCCGCAAGCACCGCCCGAGATTTCCAAACAGATCTTTTGGCATTGATCAGCGATGAGTTTCCTCACGCACAACCCGCCATCATCAAAGAGCCTCGGATCTGCCGCTTGGTGCCCCATTACCGCGCGGCTTTTGACGGGCAAGTGCCATTCAAAGTGGTGATCGCATTGCGCAACCCGCTTGAGGTCATCGCGTCTTTGGTGCGGCGCAACAATATGAGTGAAGCCAATGCCGCTTTGCTTTGGCTGCGCTATATGCTGGATGCGGTCGCCGCCTCCGAAGGCACCCAACGCGCCTTTATCGCCTATGATCGTCTGCTGAGCGAGCCAATCCCCGCCATAGCCGATCTACAACGCGATCTCGGCGGCGCCTTTCCCAATACTTTGGACAGCGTCGGGGCAGATATCGAAGACTTTCTAAGCGATGGGCTGCGCAGCCATGCGGCCTCTAGCGAAGAAGTGGTGCAAAACGATTTGACCCAGGGCTGGATCAGCGATGCCTATGCCGCCTTGCGGGTGCTGACCCGCGATCCCAACGCGCCCGAAGCCCTAGAAAGCCTGTCGCGGATCAAAAGAGAATTCGACGCGGCCAGCCCGGTTCTTGCGCAAATCCTGTCGCAATATGATCTTACGCTTGATGAGTTACGGCGCGGCAATGCAGCGCTTGAGGCCGCGCTTGAGCTGAAAAACGAGCATCTCGCGCTGCTGCGCGAAGCCGCCGCAACCGGAGATTTGAACGCCCCGGCGCAGCGTGAAACCGCAGCCACTGCCGCGACACCGAAAAAAAAGAAAAAGGGTCTCAAAAAGCTTCTCAATTGGAGCAAGGCGGCGGGATAACCCGCCCTGCTTTGGCTTGAAAACCCAACCAACCTACCAATAGACGGGCACTTGGTTCACCGCGCAGCGGGATTTTGAAAAGAACCAGCTTTCAATCGCATAGCGCGGCTGGGTAAAGCTGGGATCTGAAGAGGTCGCGTGCAGATTGAAATGGTCGAAAAACACCCCATCGCCCGCCGCGAAATAGGGCCGGGCGATCTGCACATCCCCAAATTTCTCCGCCACGGTTTTGCCGGAAATCGACCAGTTGAACACTGCGCCATTGGTGCCCGGCGGAATGATCTCTTCGAGCCGCTGCGGCACCAGATCCATGCCCGGGCTTTCCGTGCCCGCGCCACAATCGGTCAGCGATACCCAAAGATTCAGGCTTTGAATGCCTTGGTTCATGAACGCCCCGTCCTGATGCCATTCAGAGGGGAATTCCAAAGGCTCGGCCCGACGCAGCACGCTTTTTTGATAGGACACACAAGGCTCATCGCCAAAATAGTTCTGCAAAAGACGGCGCAGCCCCAGGATTTCAAACCGGTCCAGCAATTGTTGCGAGACAATCGGCGATAAAAATGTCTCGATGGCACCGCTTTTCCCAAGGAAAGAATGCGCTTTGACGCGGGTTTTGCCCGATGCCGAGCCCAAAGGCATGAAATAGCCCTTAGAGATGGTGGAACGCTCCATCGCATCGCCCGCCTCATCGGCCGCCACATGCGCCGCCGCCGCATCACGCACCTTATCAATCCCCAGGCGGAAGGCTTCTGCCACTTGCGGCGAGAAAAGATTGCGTATGATCAGCGCACCATGGTGATGCATGGCGCTGCGCAGCGTTGCGTCAGAAAGATCTCGTAGATCCACCTCGGGCAGTTCACCTGGCCCGGGCGTGAATAGATCCGGCGGGGTCTCACGCTGCGGTCTCCAAGCCTGTGAACCCGCTTTGCCCTCATCCAGCAATTTACCTGATTGCACCCGCAGATCCCGCAAGCGCACCATATCCCCAATCTGACCGGATCCGCGCGCAATCGCTGCGGATTTTGCAACCTGTGCCACCAGGTCTTCATTTTTCGACACAAGGTTGTTCATCAGGTCAAGAGCCATGGCCAAGTCTCACTGCTACGTTGGGTAGCGAGACCCTGCCCAATGACCCTTGGCTTGTATAGAGCAAATCGCTTCGCTACCAAACGTCAGCGCGCAGTGACGGAGAATGCCATGCCCCGCGACGAGAAATCGGATGCCGAAATTCAGCGGCTCCTCACCCATATTCGAGCGCTGGAAGCGGAACGGGACCGGCTGAAAAAACGTGATCGGAATTACCAAAGCATTTTCGACCGGGTCACCGACCGCTTGGCCACCGATCGCTCAAATGTGCCTGCGCAGCCAAGCACATTTAACGGCTTTACCTTTGTCATCGCTTATTATGACATCCCCGATCAGATCGAGCGCACCCTGACCAGCTGCTCGCCAGCCTATCAGGGCATGGAAGATCACGAGATCGAAGTCATCATCGTGGACAATGGCTCCACCCTGCCTTTGCCCGAAGGGCTGCAAGAACGGCACCCCCATATCTCGAAGATCTTGCGCTTTGATGATCACCCATCGCCGGTTTTTGCCCTGAACCAAGGGATCGCCGCCGCCCAATTCGAAATGATCGCTGTGATGATCGATGGGGCGCATATGCTTTCCCCGGGCGTGGTGCGCAATGCCCGTGACGCTTGGCAACATTTCCCCAATCCGGTGATCAATGTTCCACAATATATTCTGGGGCTGGAATCGCAAAACCTGACCCAGCAAACGGATGCTTTCGCCAAAGAAACGGCAGATCTGGCCAATTTAGGATGGCCGGAAAATGGCTATAGCCTGTTCGAATATGCTGTCTATCCCGGCGAGAATTATCACCGCACCTATGTGGAAGCCATTGAAACCAACTGCTTGATTACCACCCGTGATGTGCTCGATCGTTTTGGCGGTTTTGACGAGCGCTATAGCGAGCCAGGTGCGGGCTTTGCCAATTTGGAAATTTTCTCGCGCCTGATCCATGAGCCTGAAAACAGCTATATCACCTTATCAGGCGAAGGCAGCTTTCACCAAGATCACCGGGGCACCACCACCCAAAGATCCCCCGAAGAACGCGACCAATTGGTGGCACAATTCAAGATCCGCCATGAAGAAGTGACAGGCACCGACACGATCTTGAATGCTCGCAGCGCAATCCTGTTCGGCAAAACCCGCCGGCAAACTCAGCGCATCCCAACCATTTCGCGGGAATTTGGCCGGGTCAGCAATCGCATCCTGAAACAGCTCGCCAATATCTATGTGGGCCGCACCCGCGCCGCCCTGAAAGACAATTATGAGCCGGTCCTGGCCGTGGGGGGCGCCGCCGATGAGCGCCGGGCCCGCACGCCATTGGAGCCGCGTGGAATGCTGGCGGAAACCGCCGAGCGCAACGGGGTGCCCGAAAAACGCCTGGGCTATCTGCGCTGCCTGAGACAAGTGCATGAGGCCCTGCGCCCGAAAATGTACTTCGAGATCGGCATGGATACCGGCGCCAGCCTGACCTTGGCCCGCTGCCCAGCCGTGGGGGTGGACCCGGCTTTCACCCTGACCAACGCACAAAACGCGCCGCGCCATCTCTTCCGCGAGAAAAGCGATGATTTCTTTGCGGATCACGCCCGTTGCGCCGGGCTTTTCCCCAATGGGATCGATCTGGCCTTTATCGATGGGATGCATCTCGCAGAATTTGTCGTCCGCGATTTCATCGAAACCGAAAAATGGATGCGCAAAGGCGGCGTGATCATGCTCGATGACGTGCTGCCCGACCGCATGGAGATGCTAGAGCGCGACCGGCGCTTTAACGCGTGGTGCGGGGATGTTTATAAAATCGTGCCGATCTTGCGCAAATACCGCCCAGATCTGACAGTGTCCGTGTTTGAAACCTTCATCGGCCCTTATCGCAAGGGCCTGGCCTTGGTCTCCGGGCTCGATCCAGAGAACCGGGTGCTGGAACAAAATTACGATGAAATCGCCGCCGGTATCGCCGATGGGGCTTTTGATGTGCACAATATCGAAGAGCTCGAAACCTGCCTCGCCCCCGTGCCGATCAAAACCCTGACCAAAGCCGCCAGCGCCGGTCGCCGAGGCAATCTCACGGCGGCTTTAACCGCCCCGAGCCCGGCTGAAACCCTGCGCGGCGCGGCGGTGCCGGAAACGCCAAAATTGTCTTTGGTGATTGTCGCCTATGACATGGCCCGCGAATTGCCACGAACCTTGCAAAGCCTCGCACCGGCCATGCAGCGCGGGCTGGCCGCGGAAGATTACGAAATTATCGTGGTGGACAATGCCTCGCAAAGCCCGGCGGATCTATCTGCCTGCGCTGCCATTGCCCCCAATACGCGCTTTATCACTGTGCCAGAGCGCAATGTCTCCCCCTGCCATGCGGGCAATATCGGCCTGGCAGTGGCACGCGCGGATTTTGTGGGCCTAATGATCGATGGCGCGCGCATGGCCTCCCCTGGGCTGCTCAGCGGCGCTTTGAATGCCTATGCTGGCAATACAGCCGCGGTGATCGGATCCCATGGCTTCCATCTGGGTCAGGAAGTGCAATCTTTGGCGGTGACCAAAGGCTATGACCAAGCCGCTGAAGACGCGCTTTTGGACAAGGCGGGCTGGCAAGAGGATGGCTATCGCCTGTTTGACATTTCCGTCTTCTCCAAATCCTCGGGCAAAGGCTGGCGGGTGCTGCCGTCAGAGAGCAATGCGCTGTTCCTACACCGCGACCGCTGGCGCGATTTGGATGGGCTGGATGAGGATTTCCGAAGCCCAGGGGGCGGGCTCGTCAATCTCGATTTGTGGAAACGCGCCTGTGAAATCCCGAATGCGGCGGTCAAAATGCTGCTGGGCGAGGGCACTTTCCACCAGATCCATGGCGGCGTGACCACATCAAGCGCCACCTCTCGGCGAGCAGAATTTGACCACGAATACGAAGCGCTCCGCTTTGCCCCATATGCCCGCCCCACGGTGACAGCAGAATTTGTCGGCAAGGAACCCGCCCGCGCATCGGCATCAAACCTCGCACCGGCCGATTAAGCACTGATCCCTGATCTTGGCGCAGCGCGCGCCAAGATCGCACGCAACCTCTTATTGAACGGCCCTTGGCGCGCCCGCGTCGGCCCCATGGGCTTACGCCAGGCGGGGCAGCTTACCAGCCTTGGCGGCGGAAGTAATCTGCCGCGTCCTCACGGATCGCCGCTAAGATCGGGTTTTGATGGGTGTTTTTCACAGAAATCTGGACCCGCTCCACCCCATGGCGCGCCTTGAGTTGAACCTGCCCCGATTGATTAAATTTTTCTTTATCTTCTGATGAATAGCTCTTTGTCTTCGCGTGATAGACAAAGCAATCCGTGGCCACCGCACATAAAAACCCTGCATCTAAGGCACGAAAGGTAAGATCGCTTTCCTCACCATAGCCCATCGGGAAGGCTACTTCATCAAAATATCCCACCGTTTCAATAACTTCCCTGGACAACCCCATGCAAAACCCATTGATCTGCTCAACCAAAGGGTAAGGAAAATTTTGTTTATAAACAGACGCATATCTGTGAAACTTTAACAAACTCGCCGCATCTGCGGATATGGGGTTGGCCGGGCGCTCTTTTGTCGGCAATTGCGGCACCGATTGCCATCCCCCCGCATTGGACAATGGCCCGACGATCCCGATTTGCCAATTGGCCTGCATACAGGCCTCCATGCGCGCAATCCAATCACCGCAGACAATGGTATCGCTGTTGAGTAAGATCACCATATCCGCGCGGCTTGCACGCAAGCCAGCATTGGCTGCCCGACAAAAGCCACTTCCCTCTGAACGGCGAATAAGGGTGAACTTATCTGCACAAGAGCTTGTGATTTCTTCGCAAATGATGCGCGTTTCATCATCAGAGCCATCGTCAACCACAATCGCCCGATCCTGAGCACGCAAAGTATCGCGTAAAGATTTCAAGCAGAGCTCTACATCCTGCGGGCTGTTATGCACACAGACGATGACCTCGGTTTTCGGCGGAGCAGAGACCATACCCAAGCCCTCAGTGCATAATCTTGGCAAAATAGGGCGTGGTTTCGATATTGTCGGGCAACAGCCCAACCCTCAAGCTGTCCACTTCCGAGATCGCTAAGGGCAAGCTGAGTTGGTCCCGACGCGATCCGTGAGACATCATACGCCACCAAGCACTGCACATCTCGCGCACCGCAGGTGCGTTTGGGCGCAAGGCCAAAACCATGGTTTCATAAAGCTGCGTGCCACGAAACGCGGGATGGTCTTGCACTTGTTTCATATGCCGCGCCAAAATCCACGGCTCATCTTTCTTCAAGCGCAAGCAAGCACCCGTTTCTGCAATCAAACTCGATCTTTGAGGATGCGAGAATGTCGCGAAATCATGATCCTCAAATGCGACATCTTCCAAGATTTTCTTGGGATCATCACAGATAAGCACATTCCCATCCACCCAGAGCACCGTGTCATATTCGGCAAAATAGGTGGGCAAATGCAGTTTCACGAAACGGGCGCGCCGGGTGGGGTCCGTGTGAAAGAAATTGGCATAGACTTGCTGCCAAACCGGCCCAGTTTCAAACACCTGGTCCGAAAACAAAAAGAAATCCGCATGTTCCGTCCAAGCCTTGTGGACGGGCATTAATTTATCATAGCCGCCGAAAATCGCTGTCACCACGGCTATTTTCTTACCCGATGGATTGCTGAGGGAGAGCGGATCCAACAGGCCGGGTTGATCAATGGCTTGCAGATCTTGCCCACTGGGACCGACCTTAATGCCGTTGCGGATAAGGATCTCTACCGCCCAATGGGTCAAGGACAGGCCATCTTTGGCCGCCATCTCCGGGCATGGGGCATAGGCTTTGACCAAACCCTGCTCGCAGAAATGCAGCATCGCATCATCACCTACAGCAAGAGCATGGCGTTCACGATACCAATCTTCGTCAAGAATGGCGGCGATCCGCGCTTGCTGCGCCGCATCAACCCCATTGGGCGCCAAGCTCAATGGCGA
>JAOXSB010000143.1 GCA_025800345.1 Mangrovicoccus sp.
CCAGTGCCGCCGCGTTTGCCGCCGCCAGAGCCACCACGGCCGCCCATCAAAACCTTGAGCTGTTCTTGGCCCTTTTTGACGATCTCGTCGATCTCGGGGATTTGCGGCTGCTCACCACCCGGACGGCGCCCGCCGCCCCGGTTGTCATCGCCACCTCCCGAGCCGCGGCCACCGCCGCCCCAGGGTCCGCCATTATTTCCTGTCATAGAGGATTACCTTTTCTTGCGCAGCAGATGCGTTGAATGAAAAATGATCACTAATCCGCCGAAATCAAGTCGATCTTACCGGAGCCTTCATGGTGACCAATTCTTCGGCCATGGTGGGGTGAACTGCAACTGTGCGGTCAAAATCTTCTTTTGTTGCCCCCATTTTCACGGCAATCCCAGCCAATTGGATCATCTCTCCCGCTTGGGGAGCGACGATATGGCATCCCAAAACTTTGCCGCTGGCCTGGCTGACCACCAGTTTCATCAAGACCCGATCCTCGCGCCCGGCAAAGCCTTGCTGCATGGCTTTGAAAGACGAGCAATAGATATCCACGGGTTCTTGCTCGCGGGCCTCTTCCTCGCTCAAGCCCACAGTGCCCAATTCGGGCTGGGTGAAGACGGCCGAGGGGATCAGATCGTGATCCGGCGCGGTGGGGTTGTTCTTGAACACGGTTTCCACAAAGGCCATGCCCTCGCGGATCGCCACTGGGGTCAGATTCACCCGGTCGGTTACATCGCCAATCGCACAGACCGAAGGCACCGCGGTTTGGCTATACGCATCGACCTCGACCGCGCCATTGCGGCCCAGTTTGATGCCCAGCTCTTCCAGCCCGAGCCCATTGGAATTGGGCACCCGGCCGGTGGCAAACATCACCTTGTCATAGACCCGATGGCTGCCATCGGTGGCTTTGACCCAGACCCCGCCTTCGCGTTCTTCGATCTCGACGATATTGGTGCCCGTATGCAGTTTCACACCGCGCTCGACCATCTGCGTAGCGACCAATCCGCGGGCTTCATCATCAAAGCCACGCAGCACTTGCGCGCCGCGATAGAACTGGGTCACTTCGACCCCCAGCCCATTGAGAATGCCCGCAAATTCACACGCGATATAGCCCCCGCCCACGATCAAAATGGATTTGGGCAGCGCGTCCAGATGGAAAATCTCATTGCTGGTGATGATATGCGCGCTGGAAGGAATATCCTTGGGCACGAAAGGCCGCCCGCCGGTGGCCACCAAGATATGTTTGGCGGTAAAGCTCTGCCCGTCGGCCAAACGCACAGTATGGGCGTCTTCCAGCACCGCGCGTTCGCCATACCAGGTCACGCCTGATCCGTTGAGCAAGCTTTGGTAAACATTTTCCAACCGGGTCAGTTCGGCCTCAAGCTTGCCGCGGAATTTTGGCCAATCAAATTCGCCGGTGGTCAGCTCCCAACCGTAACTCTGAGCATCGCCAAACACCTCGCGATAGCTAGAAGCGAAGACCATCAGCTTTTTCGGCACACAGCCCCGGATCACACAAGTGCCACCCATCCGGCTTTCTTCGGCAAGGCCGACCTTGGCCCCTTCGGCAGCGGCCACACGGGCCGCCCGCACCCCGCCAGAGCCCCCGCCGATGACAAAGAGATCATAATCAAACGCCATTTCTAATCCTCGCTTATTCCTTTGCCCGCACCCTGGCACTTAGCCGGGAAGGCTGGCGGCCTCATTGGGGTCAACCTGGCCGGTCTCGATTGCATCCTCATCGGCAGATAGGGTTTCGGTCTTACCATCGCCATGGCCGATCACGACCCTGTCACAAAGCCCGATGAACAAACCATTTTCCACCACACCGGGAATGGCGTTCAGCGCTTGGGTTAGGGCTTCGGGCGCGCCAATTTGCCCCAAAGCCGCGTCGATGATGCAATTGCCTTCATCGGTATAGAACGGCCCATCCTCAGAGCTGCGCAAAGCGATCTCGCGCCCGGCCACATCGGCGCTTTCCAGCACTTTGCGAATATGGGTCATGGTGCTGTCGATGCCAAAAGGCACGACCTCGATGGGTAAGGCAAACGCTCCAAGCTGGGCCACTTGTTTGCCCGGATCGGTGATCACCACCATCTGATCGGAGGCCGCTGCAACGATCATCTCGCGCAGATGGGCCCCGCCGCCACCTTTGATCAGGCGCATTTGCGGGTCGAATTCATCGGCCCCGTCAATGGTCAGATCCAGCCACCCCGCCTCATCCAAAGACACCACATTCAGCCCAAGCGCCTTGGCCTGGACCGCCGTGCGTTCAGATGTGGGCACGCAAGTCAGGCGCAAATTCTCGGCCCGGGCTTTGGCGGCAACGCAGCGCACCATCCAAGCAGCGGTAGAGCCTGTGCCCAGCCCCAGTTTCATCCCATCTTCCACGAAATCCACAGATCGACGGGCCGCGGCGAATTTCGCCAGATCCGACGGGCTTAAATCGGTCATTGCGCAAGCTCTCCAAGCTGGTTCCGCTTGGGTATAGCCCCCCGGGCGCAGCGCTGCGAGTGCAAAAACCTACCAAGCGGGCGCGCGGGCCAAGCCTTCGCACAGAGGTTGCAGATGCGCCTTGGGCAGGATCAGCAACATTCCCGGCCCATCCACCTTCAGATCCACCGGGCCGATGACGCAATTCGAGGTGCCGATTTGCCCTTGGGGTTCAAAAACCAGCCCATCAAGCGGATATTGCAGCCCCGCCCCGCGCATTTCACAGCGCGCCATGGGAAAGAGCGACAGCGCTGTGCCGACGGGCAATTCCAGATCCATACGCGGCGGCAAAACCACCGCCAGATCTTCGCTTCCGATCAGCACGCAGCGCCGATCCGGATGGCGGATCATGCCGTTAAACACCGCCAACAGATGATCCATGCGCCCACTGGCAAAGCCCATGGCCAGCACCAAAGGCGCGGCAATCCGGCTAAGGCATTTCTCAAAATCGGTGCTGTCTTGTTCGGCAATGGGGTGCAGGATCTTCGCTGGCAGCCGCCCAGACAGGGCCGGATCAAGACTGTCCATATCCCCGATCACCGCATCAGGGCGCAATCCCGCCGCGATCACATGGGCCGCGCCCCCATCTGCAGCGACGATCTTCTGCCCGTTTTGATGCATGGTGCGCAACGCGCCGGGATCAAGCGGCCCCGCCCCGATGAGCAAAACCGGATCAAGGCTATGCAACACAGGGGCCACAGGGGCGCGATGGCTCATTTTCAGGGATCGTCAGAGGGCGGCGCGTCAGGATCTGCCTGCCCCACCCCCCGGAACACAAAGCGGAAGGGCATGGCCCAAGCCAGCCCCAACCCCACATAGACCAATAGCTCCACAAACAGCGATGGGCGTTCAAACTGGGCTGTCAGCACAACCGCGGCCACGATGTAAATGGGCAGCCCCACCAGCAAAATCACCAAAGACCAGCGGCGACGGGCTTTGTATGATAGGGCCATGGGGCTCTCCTTAAGGCTTGCTCAAGGGGCAGGTATCGCGCTGCCCCCTGGTTTCAAGCAGATCAATCCGCGAAAGGATCGGTGACCAAGATCGTATCGTCGCGCTCGGGCGAGGTCGAGAGCAATGCCACGGGGCATTGGATCAGCTCTTCAATGCGGCGCACATATTTGATCGCTTCGGCGGGCAATTCCGCCCAGGATCGCGCGCCAGCGGTGCTTTCCGACCAGCCCGGCATGGATTCGTAAACGGGTTTCACCCGCGCCTGTTGATCCGCAGCGGTGGGCAGATAATCGAGCACTTCGCCATCAAGCTCATAGCCGGTGCAAATCTTCAGCTCTTCGAGCCCGTCCAGCACATCCAATTTTGTCAATGCGATGCCATTCACGCCCGAAGTGGTGCAGGTCTGGCGCACCAAGACCGCGTCGAACCAACCACAGCGACGGTCGCGGCCCGTCACAGTACCTTTTTCATGGCCCACTTCGGCCAGATGGGTGCCGATCTCGTCATCAAGCTCAGTGGGGAACGGCCCTTCACCAACGCGGGTGGTATAGGCTTTGACAATCCCCAGCACAAAATCGATGGAGCCCGGCCCAAGCCCAGTGCCCGTGGCCGCCATACCGCCCAAAGTGTTGGAGGAGGTCACATAAGGATAGGTGCCAAAATCAATATCCAGCAGCGCGCCCTGGGCGCCCTCAAACAAGATCCGCTGCCCTTTACGGCGGCGCTCGGCCAGCAATTTCCAAACCGGCGCAGCAAAGGGCAGAACCTTGGGCGCAATCTCTTCCAGCTTGGCTTTCAACGCTGCCCGGTCGATCTCGGGCTGGCCAAGGCCGCGGCGCAGCGGGTTGTGATGGGCCAAAAGCCGGTCCAGGCGTGCATCCAGCGTGGCCGGATCGGCCAGATCCGCCAAACGCACGGTGCGCCGCCCCACTTTATCTTCATAAGCTGGGCCAATGCCCCGCCCGGTGGTGCCGATTTTGGCCTTACCCGCAGCCTCTTCGCGCAGCTTGTCCAGATCTTGATGCACCGGCAGGATCAGCGGCACATTTTCTGCGATCACCAGATTGTCGGTGGTGACTTTGACGCCTTGTTGCTCGATCCGCTCGATCTCGGCAACCAAAGCCCAAGGGTCCAAAACCACACCATTGCCGATCACGCCCAATTTGCCGTCGCGTAAAATACCCGAAGGCAGCAAGGAGAGCTTATAGGTCACCCCGTCGATCACCAGGGTATGGCCCGCATTATGGCCACCTTGGAAACGTGCGATCACATCGGCACGCTCCGAGAGCCAGTCAACGATCTTTCCTTTGCCCTCGTCACCCCATTGGGCGCCGACAACGACAACATTGGCCATAGCATCTATCCCTTCGCTCGAGCGCCGCTTCTCTAGCGGTTTGGCGCGAGGGAAAAAACCCTAATTTGTAGCCCTTGCCATTAAGGCGCGTCTGAGGCGACCCAAAGCTCGATCAAACCGGGCAATGGCGCAGGGCTAAAGCTGGTGAAATCCCGCAAAGACACATCATCCCCAGCAATCCGAGCCACCGCATCTCCCAAGGCGAGATCTCTGTCCAAATAGTAACGGGCCTGGGTATTGTCGATAGGATAGCGAATGGTGGCGATTTCGACCTTCTCGGCCCCAGCGGCACGCAAATCCTCTTGGATTCGGCGCGCCTCGCTCAAAGCCCCAGGCGTCAGCGGGTTGTAATGAATGATCACCCTATGCGGGTCAGAAAAAACTGGCTCTGCTATGCTGGGCTCTGTGCCCGCAATCACCAAAGGATAGGCCAATACCAAATCGCTTGGGGCCACGGTTTGCGCGATCTCGGGCTCCACGCGAGGGGCCGGGGTCGCGTTGGATTGACGATCCACAAGCGTTGCCAGCTCTGCCGGGCGCTCTTCGGGAGAAACGCTCGCAACGGGCGTCTCGGGCGCTGTCTCCTCTGGTGCCACCGGGCTGGGCTGGTCTTGCGGCTCTGGCACATTGGGCGCCGCAGCGGTTGCCTGCCCCAGATTGGGCGCGAGATCCTCGAAACCGCGATCCGTGATTGCGGTGGGTGCGCGCAGCAAATCAGACAGGGTTGGCGGCGTGATCACCACCGATTGTGCGATTTGTTCGGCCAAATCGAGTCCTTCAAAATCCTGCACAATATAGGCGGTGGGCTCTGCAAAGACAGAAGCAGGGCGCGGCGGTTCTTGGGCGATCTCCAACAGTTCTTGCTGTTGCCGCCCTTCCGGCGCTGGCGCGAGCCTGTCCAAAGTGATGGTTGGGGTCAGCGCTTGGGCGGGCGCTGCGAGCTCAAAAGCCGGGCGGCTCTCCAGGGCGGGCTCGGGCTGCGCCATGGTTTCCGGCAAAGCGGGCAGTTCTGGAGGCAATGCCGGGGGCGCTACTGGTTCTACGGGCGCGATCTCGGCAATTGGCGTATCCGGCACGACGCTGGGCGCAGGCGCGGCTGGTTCATTGCGCGGCATGGGCGTTTCTTCTGCGGCAATCTCTGGGAAGAGATCCGCAAAGCTCTGGCGCGGTTCAATCTCGGGCGTCGGGTCGATATCAACCACTGGATCAACCACTGGCGCGGGTTCTTCCTCGGCAGGCGCGTTTTCGCCCGCTTGATCGCCACTCACCGCAAGCTCTGTGACAGGATCCGCAACGGGCGGCGGAGCGGTTTCCGCGCCATCCTGCGCGCCCTCGCCCCCAAGCCATTCGGGCTGCTGGCTTAGCACCAACCAGCCTGCCCCACCCCCAAGCGCCAAAAGCAAAGCCATCGCCGCCCATAGCCCGCCGCGTGATTTCTTTTTTTCCGGCGGGCGCGGCAAAGTTCTGTGCTGAAAGCTCGCCCGGGGCCGCCCGTTGCCCTGCCCCGCAGACGGGGAAGGCGGTAGCGGCGGCGGCACGTTGGCAGCGGCGCTTTTCTCGGCCAAAGGCACCAATACCTGCGGGTCCGGCATCTCGAGCTTTTGCGATGCCGCATCCTGCCCTGGCAAAGGCATGTTTGGAATGATCTCGGTCTCAGGGCGCGGCGCAGGGGGCAAAGATTTTTCCAGGCTGCGCTCAATCGGCCCGTTCATCGGCACCGCCTGCCTGGCGGGTTTTTGCTCTGAATTGGGCGCAACACTTTTGCCCGCGCGCTGCAAGGCATCGGCCAATTTTTGGGTTCTGCGCTCAATATCGCTCATGAACCATACTCCGTGCTGCCCCGCCCAAGCGCTATTGCTTGGCAATCATTACCGCGCCAGATCTTCTTATCGCGTCAAATCTTCGCCGCCAGCCATTCAAAGCAAAGCCCGCGAAAGACTGACCAATAGGCAACGCATAGCGGTAACTGCGATACTCTTTACCGATTTTCCAGTCAAAACCATTCCCTTGCAGCAGTTAATCGGATCTAGGGGCGCAAAACCGCACTGCCAATCAAAATCATCCTTGCTTTGAGCCGATTTCTGATCTAAGCGCGCGGCTTCGAAACGCGGGCATACACCCTTGGAGGATGCTCGCCCTTATTCAGGAGAATTCCCATGGCTGGTGAGATCCCAGATCTGGTAGCCGAGGTACGGACGGGGACGGGCAAGGGGGCCGCCCGTCAAGCACGTCGTGACGGCAAAGTACCCGGTATTGTTTATGGTGGCGAAAACGATCCGCTGCCGATCAATATCCCCTTCAACGTGTTGTTTAAGCATCTCAAGGCAGGCCGTTTCCTTTCCACGCTCTACAACCTCAAGGTTGAAGGCCAGGAAGATGTGCGCGTGATCTGCCGGAACGTGCAGCGTGACACGGTCAAAGACCTGCCGACCCATCTTGACCTGATGCGCCTGCGCCGGACCACCAAAATCAACCTCTTCATCCCCGTTGAGTTCCTCAATACGGAAGAAGCGCCCGGCATCAAACGCGGCGGCGTTCTGAACGTTGTGCGCCCTGAGGTCGAGCTGGTTGTGACCGCCGGTGACATCCCCGAGAAACTGACCGTGGATCTGACCGGTCTGAACATCGGTGACACCATCACCATTTCGGACATCACCCTGCCCGCAGGGACCAAGCCGACCATTGATCGCGAATTCAACATTGCCAGCATCCAAGCGCCTTCGGGCCTGGCCGGTGGCGATGACGAAGAAGGTGAAGAAGCCGTAGAAGAAGCCGCAGAGGCCTAATCTTCTTGGCTTTTCGAAAGCTGTGAACGCGCGTCCTTTGAGGCGCGCGTTTTTCGTTGCAGGGCGCTGTTCCTACCAGGCGCAAACGCCTATCCTGCCCAAAGGCGTTCAACGTGATGTAGTAAGGCAGGCCCATGAGTGATCTTATTTTGCGCGAGGCCACAGAGCGGGATCTGCCCGCCATTTGGCCGATCTTCCACAGCATCATGGCCGCCGGCGAAACCTATGCCATCGACCCAAACAGCGATGCGGAGGATTTCCGCCGGATTTGGTTTGAGCTGCCCTTGCGCTGCATCATCGCCGAGCGCCAAGGCGCGGTGCTGGGCAGTTATCACCTCAAGCCAAACGCCGCCGGGCCAGGATCACATGTGTGCAATTGCGGCTATATCGTCGCGCCCGAGGCACGGGGCCAGGGCCTGGCCCGCCTGATGTGTCTGCATTCCCAGGATCTGGCCCGCGATCTGGGATTTCTCGCCATGCAATTCAACGCGGTGGTGGCCAATAACAGCGCCGCGGTGGCGCTTTGGGGCAAGCTGGGCTTTGCCACGATGGGCCGTGTGCCTGGCGCTTTTGTCCACCCCCGTGATGGGCTAACCGATATATTGGTCATGCATAAATGGCTGGTCCCACTGCCCCAGGGGCGCGACCAGGCCGCGGATTAGCCCTCGGAAATCACCGATTCGAACACTTCGAGCTCGGGCGGGCCCATATAGATCTCGGGATTGGATTTTGCGCCTTTATGCGCTGCGCGAAAGGCTTCTGAGGTGGTCCAATCTTTAAAGGCCTGCTCGCTTTCCCAAAATGTATGGCTGGCATAAAGGGTATAGGCCTCTGTGGCGCTGCCTTTCATCAGGTGAAAGCCTTTGAAGCCGGGCACGGTTTTCAGATGGCTATCGCGGGTTTTCCAGATCGTCTCAAACACCTCTTCCGAGCCAAGTTTGATCTTAAACCGGTTCATCGTCAGATACATGGCACATCCTTTTCTTTGTCCAGCGGGCCGAGTTTCGCGCCCGGTTTTGCCAAAGACAAGATCACCAGAGCGCGCAGGGGCCCGTCTCTTGCTAGAAATATGAGCCCTGCAAGAAATGGCACGGGGCCTCGGCATGATCCTGAGGGCTTTTGCTGGAAAGCGCAGGAAAAATACGTCAAAAAGGATGCCAGTTTCCCCATAGGTTTCACGGCAATGCGTCTCTTTGTTGGTCTTGGCAATCCCGGTACGAAATACGCGCGCAACCGCCATAATGCGGGGTTTATGGCCCTCGACCAGATCGCGCGCGATCATGGGTTTTCCCCTTGGCGCAGTCAGTTTCAAGGAGACACCAGCACGGGCCGTTTCGACAGCACCAAGGTTTTGCTGCTCAAACCCGGCACCTTCATGAATAAATCAGGCCAAGCCGTGGGCGAGGCCGCGCGCTATTTCGATATCGCCCCAAAGGATGTGATCGTCTTTCATGACGAGCTTGATCTGGCCCCGGGCAAAGCCCGCTTTAAACAAGGCGGCGGTCATGCGGGCCATAATGGGCTGCGTTCAATCCATGCCCATCTGGGCCAAGACTACGGGCGCGTGCGTATCGGCATTGGTCATCCAGGGCATAAGGACCGTGTCTCTGGCTATGTGTTGGGCGATTTTGCCAAAGCCGAAGAACCGATGATGGATGATTTGATGCGCGGCATCTCTGATGGCGCAGCCGATCTGGCCGCTGGTGATAGTGGTCGCTTTATGAATGCGGTGGCCATGCGCGTGGCACCGCCCCGCGCGTCCACCGGCAAAGCCCGCCCCGACGGGGCAAAGCCCGCCGCCCCAAAAAAACCGCAGCCCGCCGCGGCGGCAGCCCCCGCCCCAGACCCGCGCAGCGCATTACAGCGCCTGGCGGACCGATTTCGATAACCCTATTTGCAAGGAGCCTGCCCATGAGCGTCGATCCATCCATCAATGTGCTCGGAGGCCCTTTGGCCTCTTGCTCCACCGATCCCGTCACCGGGTTTTTCCGCAATGGCTGTTGCGATACTGGCCCGGCTGACCAAGGCAGCCATACGGTTTGCGCGGTGATGACCGCCGAATTCCTCGCTTTTTCCAAATATCTTGGCAATGATCTGAGCACGCCGCGCCCGGAATTTGGCTTTGCGGGCCTTAAGGATGGCGATCATTGGTGCCTTTGCGCGGCCCGGTTTTTGCAAGCCCATGAAGAAGGTGCGGCGCCTCAGGTCAATCTTGAGGCCACCCATCAGCGGGCACTGGAAATTGTGCCTTTGGATGTGTTGCGGCTTTATGCCATCGAAGAAAGCACCGACTAAGCCGGTCTAAATATCTTCGACCAACACGACCCCAGGCAGGCTTTTGATCGCCCCTTTGATGGCTGGGGTGATGGCATAGGAGCTGGGCAGGCTCACATCCGCCTCGCCCAAATCCGGTGCCACCATGCACAGGCTCACTGGCGCGCCCTGGCGCATATCCTGAGCCACCGCTTCGGCCAAAATCGCCGATGCAGCGCCCAGGGCCTCGTCGCTTTCCAACAGCACCCGGATGCCTGTGGCTCCGCCCGCCACCGCCACCCGATCCACGGGCTGCGCCCCGCGGCATAGCAGCTTGAGCTGATCAGATTCCATCTGCGCCTCGACGGTCAGCACCACATTGCTGCCCGGCTCCAAATGCTCTCGCGCCGCTTCCAGTGTGTCGGAAAACACCGTGACCTCATAAAGCCCGGTGGGATCGGAAAGCTGGACAAAAGCAAAGCGATTGCCCCGAGCTGATTTACGTTCCTGACGCGCGGCAACCGATCCTGAAAGCTTGGCCACAAGCGCCCCGCCTGCGGCTTCGGCTTCGATCTGCGCCAGAGTTTTCACCCCCTGCCGTTTCAGCGGTGCCATGTAATCATCCAGCGGATGGCCAGAGAGGTAAAAGCCCACGGCTTTATGTTCCTCGGCCAAACGCTCAGCAGGTAGCCAATCATTGGCTTTGGACAGGCGCGGTTCGGGCAAATCATCGCCCGCCTCGCCAAACAGCGAAACCTGATTGGACCGGCGCTGTTCATGGATCGCTTCGGAATAGGCCGCGAGCGCATCCAAACTGTCGAAAACCCGCCGCCGATTGCGGTCAAGCTGATCAAACGCTCCGGCGCGGGCCAGCATTTCAAGCGGGCGCTTGCCAATGCGCTTAAGATCCACCCGCCGGGCAAAATCAAAAAGCGTCACGAAAGGCGCATCGCCCCGCGCCTGGGTGATCAAGGCCATCGCATCAACGCCCACATTTTTCAGCGCGCCCAGGGCATAGACCACTTTTCCTTGATCCACGCTGAAGGTTTCCAGCGAACGGTTCACACAAGGCGGCACGATCTCAATCTCAAGCCGGCGTTTGACCTCTTCGGCATAGACCGCAAGCTTATCGGTCAGGTGCAAATCGCAATTCATCACACCGGCCATGAATTCCACCGGGTGATTGGCTTTGAGCCAACCAGTTTGATAGCTCACCACCGCATAGGCAGCGGCGTGGGATTTGTTGAACCCGTAATTGGCGAATTTCTCGAGCAGATCCCAAACCTCGGTGGCTTTCTTCTCATCCACCTGGTTTTCCGCGGCGCCCTTTAGGAATTTGGGCTTTTCCGCATCCATCGCCTCTTTGATCTTTTTGCCCATGGCCCGGCGCAGCAAATCCGCGCCGCCCAGGGAATAGCCCGCCATTTCTTGGGCGATCTGCATCACCTGTTCCTGATAGACGATGATCCCCATGGTCTCGTCCAGGATATGGTCAATCGAATCGTGCAGCCGCTCGCGATCCGAGACGCCGTTCTTCACCTCGCAGAATTTCGGGATATTCTCCATTGGCCCGGGGCGGTAGAGCGCCACCAGCGCGATAATATCCTCGATGCAATCAGGTTTCATGCGCCGCAGCGCATCCATCATGCCCGAGCTTTCCACCTGGAACACCGCAACCGTCTTGGCCTCAGCATAAAGCTGATAGGTCGCCGCATCATCCAAGGGAATGGCGTTGATATCCCCTTCCGCCCCCTCGGTGGGCTCATAGATTTGCGTGCCATCCGGGGCGATGTGCAACGGCCTGCCCTGCCCGACGATCAATTTCATGGCGTTCTGAATCACCGTCAGGGTTTTCAGCCCGAGAAAGTCAAATTTCACCAACCCGGCCTGTTCCACCCATTTCATATTGAACTGAGTGGCAGGCATGTCCGAGCGGGGGTCTTGATATAGCGGCACCAGCTCGTCCAATGGACGGTCCCCGATGACCACCCCCGCCGCATGGGTCGAGGCATTGCGCAGCAACCCTTCCACCTGCTGACCATAGGTCAAAAGCCGATCCACAACCTCTTCGGCTTTGGCCGCCTCTTTCAAGCGCGGCTCATCGCGCAGGGCTTTTTCGATGCTGACCGGCTTGACCCCTTCTACCGGGATCATCTTGGACAGGCGGTCCACCTGCCCATAGGGCATTTGCAGCACCCGCCCCACATCGCGCACCGCTGCTTTCGACAACAGCGCCCCAAAGGTGATGATCTGCCCCACCTTATCGCGGCCATATTTCTCTTGAACATATTGGATCACCTCTTCGCGGCGATCCATGCAGAAATCGATGTCGAAATCGGGCATGGAAACCCGTTCGGGATTGAGAAACCGCTCGAACAGCAGCGAATAGCGCAGCGGGTCCAGATCAGTGATGGTCAGCGCATAGGCCACCAGGCTGCCCGCGCCCGAACCACGGCCCGGCCCCACCGGAATATCATTCTGCTTGGCCCATTTGATGAAATCAGCCACGATCAGGAAATAGCCGGGAAAGCCCATCTTTTCGATAATACCCAGCTCAAATTCCAGCCGTGCCTCATAGGCCGAAACCTCATCCGCATGGGGGATCACCGCCAAGCGCGCGGCCAAACCTTCGCGGGATTGGCGGCGCAATTCCTCCACCTCATCTTCGGCAAAGCGCGGCAAGATCGGTGCCCGGGTTTCGGCGGCAAAAGCACAGCGCCGGGCGATCTCGACGGTGTTTTCCACGGCCTCGGGCAGATCAGCAAATAGCGTCACCATCTCTTCGGGGGATTTGAAGTAATGCTGCGGGGTCAGATGGCGGCGCGGCTCGTTCTGATCCACATAGGCCCCTTCCGCGATGCAGATCAGCGCATCATGGGCCTCGTACATATCCGGTTTTGGGAAATAGACATCATTGGTGGCCACAAGCGGCAGATCTTCGCCATAGGCCAGTTCCACCAATCCCCGCTCGCTCGCCGCCTCGGCTTCGGGCAGCCCCGTATCGCCGGGATGGCGTTGCAATTCGATATAAAGCCGGTCGGGAAACCCCCGCGCCAGGGTGCGGGCAAGCGCGGCTGCCTTGCCGCCCTGCCCCGTGCGAAACAGCCGCCCCAATGGCCCATCCGGCCCGCCGGTCAAGCAAATCAGCCCCTCGCTATGCTCAAGCAATTGCGCGGTGCTCACATGGGGCAGCGCGCCGGGATGGGAAAGATAAAGCGCGGAATTGAGCTTGAGCAGATTAAGATAGCCCGCCTCTGATTGCGCCAATAGCACCACTGGCGCGGGCGGGATCGGCTTTTCCCCCGGCGCAGGCGCTTCATAGGCCAAATCCACCTGGCAACCCAAAATCGCTTGCACACCCGCTTTCTTGGCAGAGACCGAAAACTCTAGGGCGGCGAACATGTTATTGGTATCTGTGAGAGCCACCGCAGGCATGCGCATTTCCGCGGCTTTGCCCGCCAGGGTCTTCACCCGCATCGCCCCCTCTAGCAGAGAATATTCACTATGAAGACGAAGATGGATGAATCGGGGATCACTGCTCATTGGCTGGTTGTACCCCCCATGGGCCGCTGCTGCCACAGCGCTTTGCAGATCGCCAGCTTTCTTCGCAATGGGCTTGGATCTTAACGAATGTTCAAGCTTCCGCGTGAGTGATTAATTTTTACGCATTCGCCCAGCAACGCGGCCCTTATTGCCTGCGTTTTCTTGCCAAACCCTCGCTTTGCCGCTTTTCTCACTGAGCTACGCATGGCCGCAGCCAGAATTTTACGCCGCATCGGGTTCTGGCCGCATTGGCAGAGGGGTTTGCCGGAAAAGGCCAAAGGTCAGAGAAAGCGGTGGGTTTTCACATGTCTGTGTCGTTTATGTTAAACGGTGAACCCGTCACGATAGAGGGTGAGCCGCCCACACGTACTTTGCTTGATTGGCTCCGAGCCCGCGGCCTGACGGGCACCAAAGAAGGCTGCAACGAGGGAGATTGCGGCGCCTGCACGGTGATGGTCAGCGATGAAAATGGCAGCCGCGCGCTCAATGCCTGCATCCTGTTTTTGCCGCAATTGCAGGGCAAATCGTTGCGCACGGTCGAAGGGCTGGCCAGCCCGGATGGCGCGCTGCATCCGGTGCAAGAGGCGATGATCACCCATCACGGCAGCCAATGCGGTTTCTGCACCCCGGGTTTCATCATGTCCATGGCTGCCGCCCATAGCAGCGGCGCCACCAATCACGATGATTATCTGGCGGGCAATCTGTGCCGCTGCACCGGCTATGCCCCGATCATCCGCGCCGCCGAGGAGGCCGCCGCCCAGCCGGTGCCCCCTTGGCTTGCCGATGAGCCCGCCCTTGGCGAAACGGCCGCGGGCGAGCCCCCAGCCACAAGCGCGCCCCCCGACGCGGCCGCCCCCGCGCCCTCAAGCCTGGATGCTTTTGCCGATTGGTATCTGGCCCATCCAGAGGCGGTGTTGATCGCCGGGGCCACCGATGTGGGGCTTTGGGTCACCAAACAGCTGCGCGAATTAGGCGAGGTGGCTTTTCTCAACACCATCCCCGAACTGCGCCAGATCAGTGAAACGGCCGGGGCGCTGCGGATCGGGGCCATGGCCACGCTCAGCGATCTGCAGCCGATTATCGCGCAGCATTACCCCAGCTTTGGTGAATTGATCCGCCGCTATGCCTCGGTCCAGGTGCGCAATGCGGCCACGATTGGCGGCAATATCGCCAATGGCTCACCCATCGG
>JAOXSB010000144.1 GCA_025800345.1 Mangrovicoccus sp.
AGGCTTTCAATGAACATAGGATCTTTAGAGGATGCATGTTTTGAACAAATCGGGGCCAGCCAGAGCTTTTTGTCGGTTCGCGCGTCAACCGACTTGACCAAATACGCCTCTTTTGCGGGTTTCCCACAAGGGGTGACGGCACACCGTTCGCGATTGGATTTTGCATTGACCCGATAATGCTCCAGAGCATCGTCACATTTGCATTTCGGCTTAGGCGCCTTCTTTATAACTTTGATTTCAAAGTTATTATTCCGGTTCGATATCTTGGTTGTCTTGCCACATTTTCTTTGTGCTTTCTCAGCAATCAACTCGCATCTGGCGCTGATATAGAACGGGTTTTTATGATTGGGGTTGTTGTGCTTGGCGCATAACGGAATCAGCCAGGACTTCGGGAACTTCCGGCCTTTGTCTATTTCATAGAACTTGATATGCGCCCCATGAACCGCATTGGCGCTGCACCCCAGGTAAACACATTTCGCCCGGCTCGATTTTGAGTTGTTCTGCCAATGCGCCAACCAGCTATCACAGCACTGGCATTTTCGAACCCCCGATCCGTCCTCGTTCAGAACGGGATGCCGGTCGTCCATATATTTCTGTTTACCATCGACTCCGAATTTGGAGGTCTTGTCAAATTTGGGCATACACAATCCCTGAAAACAATTTATCGCGCCGCGCACAAACCACTTGCGCCTAGAAAACCGCGATCAGGGTAACATATTTTCAGGATTGCGAGAACAGACAGGCTCTGGCCCAAGCCAGACCGCTAAAAACCGCTTAAACCCCAATATCCAACGCCAAGGCATGAATACGCGGCACAACGTCCCCCAGCGCCTTGTGAACCGCACGATGCCGGGCCACGCGGGATTGGCCCTCGAATGCGGCGGCGCGGATGCGGACGTTGAAATGGCTTTCACCACCTTCCTGAAACCCGGCATGGCCCCGGTGGCTTTCGCTTTCATCCACCACCTCAAGCTCATGCGGATCAAAGGCGGCCTGCAGCCGGGTTCGGATTTCGTCAGTCACGGTCATTTTTACGCTCAGCGGCAAAAAACTTGCCGCCCCCCTCTTCTACTTTCGGCTGCTTAGACTAAACTGCTGCCTCCGAGTCGAGAAGATGCGTTCTTAAGGATCACAGCATGACGAAATCAGACCCTTTCGGATTCGATATGTCCGTCTCCAGCGCCAAGAAAAAGAACCCGCGCGGGCGTCGGGGCATGTCGGGCGCATCTGAGACCTCGGTGCGAATCTGTGATCATCCGGGCTGTGAAGAGGCGGGCAAGTACCGCGCACCCAAGGCCCCGGACGTTCTGGATGACTTCTACTGGTTCTGCCAGCAGCACGTGCGCGAGTACAATCAGAAGTGGAACTTCTTCGACGGCACGACCGAGGCCGAACTGAATGCACAACGCACGAAAGACAAGGTCTGGGAGCGTGAAACCAAGCCCATGGGTGACCCCGAGGCCCGTGCCTGGGCGCGTCTGGGCATCGAAGACCCGCATCAGGTTCTGGGGGCAAACAGCACCCAGAACAAAGGCCGCACTTCGGGTGGCGGTGGCCGCCGCCTACCCCCCACCGAACGCCGTGCCATCGAGATTCTGGAGGCCAATGACAGCTGGTCCAAGGCCGAGGTCCGCAAGGCTTACAAAAAGCTGAT
>JAOXSB010000159.1 GCA_025800345.1 Mangrovicoccus sp.
TCGCGGGCCTGCAGGGCGCGCCACCAGTCTTCGTTTTCAAGATACCATTGCACCGTCAGGCGCAGCCCTTCTTCAACGGTGACCGAGGGCCGCCAGCCCAGTTCAGCGCGGATGCGGGTGGGATCGATCGCATAGCGCGCATCATGACCGGGGCGATCCGTCACAAAGGTGATCTGATCCGCATATGACCCCTGCCCTTCTTTGGGGCGCATCTCGTCCAGAATGGCGCAGAGCGTCTGCACCAGCTCAAGATTGCTGCGCTCGTTTTCGCCGCCGATGTTATAAGAGCGCCCCAGCGCGCCTTTCTGCACCACGGTCAGCAGCGCCTCGGCGTGATCCTCGACATAAAGCCAGTCGCGCACATTCGACCCATCGCCATAAATCGGCAGATCCCTTCCAGCCAGCGCATTCAGGATGATCACCGGGATCAGCTTTTCGGGGAAATGATAGGGCCCGTAATTATTCGAGCAATTGCTCAGTACCACCGGCAGGCCATAGGTTTCATGCCAGGCGCGCACCAGATGGTCAGAGCTGGCCTTGGAGGCCGAATAGGGGCTGCGCGGATCATAAGGCGTGTCCTCGGTGAACATCACCGATTTATCCGCGGGCAACGACCCAAACACCTCATCGGTCGAGATATGGTGAAAGCGAAACCCCTCGGGACGGCCCGCGCGCTCCCAATAGGCGCGCGCCGCCTCGAGCAGCGTATAGGTGCCCATGATATTGGTGCGCATAAAGGTGCCCGGCCCGTCAATCGAGCGGTCCACATGGCTTTCGGCGGCCAGATGCATCACCGCCTCGGGGGCAAAGTCCTGAAACGCCTGTGCCATGGCGGCAGGATCGCAAATATCAGCCTCTAAAAAGGCATAATC
>JAOXSB010000167.1 GCA_025800345.1 Mangrovicoccus sp.
CCCAGCTGCCACCAAGGCCCCGCATCCCGCTTCGGCTCGGATCAGCCCCGCCGCCTTGCGCGAGTTTGGTCAAAGCGCGCTTTTGCTGTTGCTCTCCCTTTCCGGCGGTTTGGTGCTTTGGCATGTGGCCAGCGAGAACGCGTGGGACTTCGGGGTCAATTTCCGCTATGTGCCCACCCCGAGCGAAGTGCTGGACGCCACCATCTCCAATATCAGTGACAGCGCCTTTTTCGTGCATATCGGCGTCAGTATCCGCCGGGTATTGCTGAGCTTTTTGATCGCCTCGGGCCTAGGCATCCTGACCGGCATCGCCATGGGGCGCTCGCGTATCGCCCGGGCCATGATCGCGCCCTATATCGAAATTCTCCGGCCGATCCCGGCAGTGGCTTGGATCCCGCTGGCGATTTTGATGTGGCCAACCGAGGAAAGCTCGATCATCTTCATCACCTTTTTGGGCGCGTTTTTCCCCATCGTGCTGAACACGGTGCATGGGGTGCAGCAAACCCC
>JAOXSB010000149.1 GCA_025800345.1 Mangrovicoccus sp.
CCCGGCAATATCCGCTTGCCCCAAACCGGGGGGCTCATATTGCAAACGGGGCTGCTCGGCGGCAAAGGCCAGGTGATCATGGCCCGCGCTGTAATAAAGCGGGCGCACCCCCATATGATCGCGCAGCAATAGCAGATTTTCCGCGGCCCCATCCCACAGCGCGAGGGCGAAATCCCCGGCCAGGCGGGCAAACCCGTCAATGCCCCAATGGCGATAGGCCAAAGCGATCAACGCCGCATCTGCGCCCATGCCGCCCAAAGCCAAAGCTTGCGCCCCATCTGCGCCCAAAGCCGCCGCGATCTCGGCGCGGTTGTCCAGCCGCACATGACCGGCCAGGGTAAGCCCGGCAAATTGCCATTGCGCCCCGCTGATCCGGCCAGGACCAAACGGGTCAAAATCGCGGGTTTCGGGCCAAAGATGCTGCGCCAAAGGTGTGGGTAGCGGGCCGAAACTGCCAAAAAACCCAGGGCCAAATACCGGGGATTTTGGCGGGATCTCAACAGAAGGGGACAGGCTTTGGGGCGACACAGCTACATTCACTCGTAAAACGCCCAGGCGCAAAACACGCAACCTACGGGAGTTATTTTGCAGATAAGGGCATCATATCCCGATTATTAACGCAAGAGCAGTGGCCGATAATGCCGCGCCTGAAAGGCTTTTCACACTTACGGGGTTTGCCCTTGCCCCAAAGGGCGCCCCCAAGGGGTTTTGCGGCAAAGAAAGGGGTTAGCCCTTGGGCTGTTTGGCCTGGGCCGTCATCACCACCAGCCGGTCGATCAGGCGGTTGCAATTTATGCGGCTGTCGAAATTTTGCAGCGCATGGGCTTTGGCCGCCGCGCCCGCTTGGGCCAAAAGCTGCGGGGTTTCGAAAAGCTGCTCGAACCGGGCGAGAAACCCGGCCGCATCTTCGGGCCCATGCAGCCATCCGGTTTTGCCATCTTGGACCAATTCAGGAATGCCGCCAATATTGCTGGCCAAAGCAGGCACCCCGGCCAAAGCCGCTTCGATGATCACAAAGGAAGACATATCCGCTTGGGTGGGATGGCAGAGCAAATCCATCTGGGGCAGCAATTTCGCCATCAATTCCCCATGGGGCACCGCCCCATGCACGGTGATATCAGGCCCTTGCAAATGCCGGTTTGGCGCGGTTTTCGACACGATATGCAAATGGCAGCGCCCGGCCAAAGGCCCTTGCACCCAAGAGACCAATTTCGGCCCGCCTTTGCGTTCGAAATCCTTGCCGATCATCAAGATCTGGGGGCGCCGCGCGGTTTGACCGGCACGGGCCTGCCCGATCGGGCGCGGATCCACCCCCAAAGGCAAGGTTTCCACCCGCTCTGGGGCCACCTGGTAATCGCCCAGCACCGATTGCCCGGCCCAATCGCTGCAGGGAAAGACCCGGTCCAAGCGCTGAAACAAATCGCGCTCGGAACAGCGGGCCGTGTGTTCCAAACGCGGCTCTCCGCGCTGGCGGGCCATATTCCAGCGAGTGGAATCCGTGGCCGCTGTCAGCAAAGGCTGGCCCGGCCCCGAGGGCACCGCCCCGGCCAGAAAATGCCCTGCGCAATGGACAATATCCGGGCGGAATGCGTCGATCTTGCGGCGCACTTTTGCCCCGAGCGGCCCACCATAAGCGGTGATCGGATCCAGGCGGCGCAACAGCCCGCTGCCTGGGCTCATGAATGGATTGACCAAAAGCCGGTGGCGCCAATTGCGCGGCACCATGGGCAAAAAGGCCCACTCAATATCCTGGCGGGTCTCCAACACCTGCTGCAATTCTTTGGAATAGGTGATCCAGCCCAAAGCCTGCTGCATGACAAAAAGCAGCCGGGGTTTGCTTGTGGCAGGCGCAGTAGGGCGCGGGTTTGGCGAGTTTGTGATCACGAAACCCATGCCCGAGATTCTTGGGGAACTGGCAGGCAGGCCCCGCGGGATGCCATCATGATCTCAAAGACTTGCACAGAGCGCCCCGGGCCTGAAGAAAAGGCGGCGCAACAGCCGCTCGGAAACCGCCCGATATCTATCTGGCCAGTTCAGAACATCCAAGCGCTTCACATCGCGGCGGTACGGGGTGGTTTTCATGACACAACTTTAGACAACTCTTCAAAACCAGGGGCAATAACCCATTGCCCCCTTTTGATATTTATATATCAGAACAATGGTTTAGCCTTGCTCGACCGCGGGGGCTTCCATCACCACATCCAAGACATCCCCGGGCAGAACGATCTCATCGGCTTTGGCAATGCGACCGTTCACATTTCCGTCGGCATCCGCCCGATAAAGCCGGATCCGCTGGACCATGTCGGAATCATCTTCGGACACCACCCCAAGATTGGCCAGATAAGCGTCCAAAGTGTCAAACTCTGACACCAAAGCCAGGCGCTGCGCGCTTTCTTTTTCCAGCTCTTCCAGCAATTTCAACGCGTCTTCGATTTGCTCGGAATCCAACTCGCCTTGGGTTTGGGCGATGGTGACCTGCAATTCCAACACCTCGCCCGATGTGTCGAGCTGGCGCGACGCGGCTTGCAGCAAGCTTTGGCGCACATCATTGTACAAATTTGCTGTGGCCACGCCCCGTTCCGCCAATTCCTTGGCCCGGTCCACATTTTCCTCTTCAATGGCCACGGTTTCCTCGGCCACTTCTTCAAGATCTTCCAGCACTTTTAGCCGAGTTTCCAATTTCTCCAGCTTGGCCAGACGGGCCGAATGTTCCGAGGCGCGCAAATCCTCCCGGGCCGAGAGCCAGGCATCGCCCAAAGCTTCGCGCACCGCCTGGTCGCTGGCCTCGGCCACAGAGGCCACGCTGGCAGCCGCATTGGCCGCGCTTTGGGTGCCATCAACTGGCGCGACCTCATCCCCCAAAGGGGTTTGCAAGCTCAGCAGATCTTGTTTCAAGCGGTGAATGCGATTGTCTGCGGCATCGACTTGATCCCCGATCCGGTCCCGCCGGGCCATCATCTCGACCACGCGCATATCATCGGTTTCGCTCAGCAGCTTGGTGCCGCCAGCCCGGGCCAGGGCCTGGCGCACGGTCATGCCGGGCCGAAAGCTGACCTCGCCGGGCAATTCCACG
>JAOXSB010000201.1 GCA_025800345.1 Mangrovicoccus sp.
GGATACCGTCACACTGCCAAAGGGGGAAATCAAATGAGCGATAGTAACAGCATGTATGGGGGAACCTATGAGCGCGACACTATCCGGCGCTTGTATGAGATTGCGAGCCTTTCAACCGTGGGCGCGGCGGCAACCGATACCAAGCTTAACGTCAGTGGCCTGATGGATGCGCAGTGCGGCATGTTCGAGGTAATCTATCGGCTGACTTGTGAGGCAATCGACATAGCCGAAACCGGCAAGCGCTGATTCCTGAAAACCTGTCAAAACCTATTATCGGCCCTTCCTTCGCGGGATAGGCCGTTTTCGTATTGATTGATGGCAAACTTAAAATCCCAGAACTGGCCACAAAACACCGGCACGAAAGCCAAAAGGGGGATGAGCGGGGGGATAATATCTACACCGACCCACCTAATATTTTGATTTGCATAAATTAATTTCTGAGATGTGGTGCCGCTGATAGGACTCGAACCTACGACCCCATCATTACGAATGACGTGCTCTACCAGCTGAGCTACAGCGGCCCGGAGGCGCTCCTAGCAAGTCTTTGCTAGGAGCGATAGTCCAAAATCAGATTTTTTCCGCGGGTTTTGCCGGATCTTCTGCGCTTTCATCCGCGCTTTCAGCCGGGGTCTCGGCACTGGCATCAATCACGGTTTCGCTAGCGCTGCTTTCCACCACATCCTCATCCGCAGGTTCGGCGTGATCGGCAACCGCCCCCACGATCAAGGGCAGCATCCCGGCGGCGGAATCCGACAGGGCGGCTTCCTCATTGGGCGCTGTGGTCCAAGACAGCGTGTCAAAGCCTTGGCAGCTGTCACAGACCGGCACAAAGGCGGCATGGGTTTTGCCGCAATTGCCACAAACCCATTGCGGCCCGCGCGATGCGGTCAGCGCCCGGCCCAGATAGCCTTTGACCACCGCATCATCCGCGCCCTCGCCCCGCTCGATCGCCGCCATCAAGGTCAGCGCCCGCACCGTGGGATCGGTTTCCGCCAATTTGCCCATGGCCCGGCGCGCTGCGGGGAAATCTTCCGCCGCGATATTGAGCTCGGCCAAGAGCATTTTGGTTTCCGGGTGATCGGGGGAAATCCGGGTAAGCTCTTCAAAGCGCTTGACCCGCTGTACCGGGGTCTCATCGGGCGCAATCGCAGCAAAGGCCGCGGCCAGATCCGGATGCGGGCTATGGCCCCAAGCCTCACGCAGAGCTTTGATCGCCGGGCGGCGCTTGCCGCGGGCCATATAGGCTTTCGAGGCCGCCACAGCCCCAGGCACGAAATGCGGCGCCAGCTTATTGGCATGGATCGCTTGATCTTCGGCCTCGCTGGGCGCGCCATCGACCAATTGCGCCGCATTGGCCAAGGACAACACCGCATCGCGGCGCTTGAACACATCCTTGGGCAAGCTGCCATATTTGACCTTCGTCCCCAGGGTTTTGCGCGCCCCGGCCCAGTTTTCTTTCTGGGCCTGCAAGCTGAACAAAGTCTCCGAGGTTTCCGCGTTTTTCGGCTTCAGCGCGATGGCTTTTTCCGCCAGTTTCAGCGCTGTGTCCGTATCGCCGGCTTCCAGCTTTTGCTTCATCAGGCCGCGCACGCCCACAAAACGGGTGCGCTGATCGGTCAACATGCCTTTATAGACATCCTCGGCGCGGGCCTTATCGCCCGATTGCAGCGCCGCCTCCGCGGTGATCAAGCTGGTCAGATCCGGGCGCTTGAGCAGGGATTCGGCCTTATTGGCCTTGGCCATCGCTTGGCGCGATTCCCCCGAAGACAGGGCCACCAACGCATCCGACAGGGCGCGATAGCCCCGGCGTTCGCGATTGCGCGCGAAATAGCGCGAGACCGCGGTTTCATCCCCCAGCAAAAAACGCATGAACGCCCAAAGCAGGCCCAGCAATTTGGCGGCCAGCCAAACCACTACGATCAGAGCCAAAGCCGCCAACACCGATTGGATCGGCCCCAGCACAAATTCCGTGTCCATCACCGACAGGCGCAGACTTTCGCCAGAGGCCAGCAGCAATTCCGCCCCATAGACCAACGCCGCCACAATGGCGATGAAGATGAGGACTTTAATAAGAGACCAAAGCATCGTTACACGTCCTCAATTGGTAGGAATAGCAGCGGACAATTCAGCAGCGGCAGCCACCACCGCCACCCGGGTCGAGGCCGCCCCAACCCAATCGCTCATAGCGGCTTGCCCTGCTTCGGGCAGCGCTTGCAGCTCCGTCAGGGCCAGGTCCAAATCACCCGATTTCACAGCGGCCTCAGCCCGTGACAGCACCGCGTCAGGATCACTCCCATCCCGGGGCTCAAGCGAGCGTGCGCCGGTTTGGCTGCGGAAAAACGCAACCACCCGATCCAGCGGCTCGGCCTCAGTGCCCACCGCGTCCAGCGAGGCACTCAACGCACCGCGCGCCGCCGCCGGATAGGCTTGGCGCAGGGCCACATAAGATTGCACACCGGCCTCGGCATTGGCGCTCAGCGCCTCAGGCACCGGCGCCGCCGCGCTCAGCACCGCCAGGGCCTCCCCATAGGGCGAGCCATCTTGGATCGCATCGCTCAGCGCCACCATGGCCGCTTCGGTTTTTGCCCCCGCCAGCGCGTCTTGAACCTCTTTGAGCTCCGCATCGCCTTCGGCTTCGGCCTGTTCCAACTGCACCGACGCATCCGCTTGCAGCGAGGCCATCCGCTCTTCGGCCTCAACGCTTTGCGCTTGCAGCGCCTCCAGCGAGGCGGTCAGACGGGCCACTTCTTTTTCATAGGCGTCAAACGCCGCTTTGGCGGTTTCCGAGCTTTCCACCATGGGGCGCTTTTCCACCGCCACAAGGCGTTCATCCACGCTGCTCAAGCTCTCGCCCATGCCCGCCAATTGCGTGGTCACCTCGCCCATATTGGCCTGCATCTGGCTGACCACCCCGGCCAGGCCAGACACGGTTTCCGTGACTTCCCCAAGCTGGGTGACAACCCCGGTGCTGAGCTTGCCCACCATGCTTTCCAGCGAACTGGTGTCCGGCTTGGCCACTGCCGCGGTCATTTCCGCCAAACGGCTTTCCAGATCGGCGATCACACCCGCTTGCTTGTCGATGACACTGTTTTGATCTTGCAAGGCCGAGGTCAGGTTATTCTCGCTGCCCCCAAGCTTGAGCCAATCCACATCCAAGAACTGCGCCGCGCCAAAGCCCAAGGCTGCCGCAGTCACCCCGCCCAAAAGGCCGGGCACGAAACTATTGCCTCTCTTTTCCGGGGCCGGCGCAGGCTGGGCCGCTTCATAAAGCGGCTTGCGCGGCTCTGGCTCTGGCAATTCATCGGTTGCTTCGGCGGTTTTCTCAGGATCTTCCGCCAGATCCGTCTCGGGATCTGCCTCAAGCGCCTCGCCCGCCGCTTCAGTCGTCTCAGCCGCCTCTAGGGCTTCCTCAACGATTTCGGCATCTTCAATGCCATTTTCCTGGGCCGCAGCACCAGAGATCTCCGCCTGCTCTGCCTGAGAAGACAATGCATCTTGATCATCACGTTTGTCGTTAGAACTCACCACCGGCGATATCTCCCTCTGCCCGCGTCCCCCACGGTCTAATTATGCGAAGCTTAACGGCCCCTTGCCATTGGCTCAAGCAAACTTGCCCATGCTCAGGAGCTTTCCCATAGCCTCGAGCATCCCTGGCGCATCTGCTTGCGGCGCAATGACTATTTCCCAGGCAGCCTGCACTGGAAGTGCGCTGGCGACAGCGGGGCTCATTGCCGCAAGGCAAAGCGGCGCGCGGGCCTGCTCGAAGGCGGGGGCCAGCAAACGGGCGCTGCGCGGCGAGAATACCGGCGCGATCACCGGCGCAGATCCGGCTAATAGCGCCTGGGCTTGAGCCGATATGGGCTGCGCCTCTTGGTCATAGATCACCTGCCGGGTGAGCTGCGGCCCATATGGGCCCAGCATGGCGGCCAAATCCCCCGCTTGATGGGCACCGCATAGATGCAAAAGCCGGGTCTGGGTCGAGAGATCCGCCAATAGCCGCGCCAGATCAGGCAAGGCCCCGCCCGCCGATTGCGCCGCCATCCCCGCCGCCCGCGCCGCCTGTGCCGTTGCGTCCCCCACGCACCAGGCCCGGCGATTGCGATGGGCGCTGGCTTGCACAAACCCCGCCACCCCATTGCGCGATGTGAAAACCCAGCCATCAAACTCCGCCGGATTCGCCTGCAAGGGGCGAAAAACGATCTCGAAAACCGGCGCGATCACCGGATCAAAATCCTCCCCGAACCGCGCTTTGACCGCTGCGGCAAATTCCAGCGATTGCGCCCGGGGGCGGCTGAGCAATAGGCGGGGTTGGGGCATCAGATCGCCTCGGGCGGTTGTATGGCTCCTGACCCAGTGATAGCCCCCGCCCATGTCCGAGACAATCCTCCGCCAGGGCGAGAGCGCCCCGCATCCGCGCCCATTGACCGTGTTGGGACTGGAAAGCAGTTGCGATGACACCGCAGCAGCAGTGCTGCGCATGCCCGGCGCGGCCAATGCCCCGGGCGAAATCCTGGCCAATGTGGTGATGGATCAAACGGCGCTGCACGCGGCTTTTGGCGGGGTGGTGCCGGAATTGGCCGCCCGCGCCCATGCAGAGAAAATGGATCTGGCGGTGGAACAAGCCTTGGCCGAGGCCGGGCTCGGCCTGAGCGATCTTGATGTGATTGCGGTCACTTCGGGGCCAGGGTTGATCGGCGGGGTGCTGGCCGGGGTGATGTGCGCCAAAGGCTTGTCCGCAGGCAGCGGCTTGCCTTTGGTGGGGGTGAACCATCTGGCGGGCCATGCCCTGACCCCGCGCCTGACCCATGGGCTGGCCTTTCCCTATTTGATGCTGCTGGTCTCGGGCGGGCATTGCCAGTTTTTGCTGGTGCAAAGCCCCAGCCAATATCGCCGTTTGGGCGGCACCATTGATGACGCCCCTGGCGAGGCCTTTGACAAAACCGCGAAAATTCTTGGCCTGCCCCAACCTGGCGGGCCCGCAGTGCAGCGCGCCGCCGAGACCGGCGATGCCAAAGCTTTCGCCCTGCCCCGCCCGCTGCTGGACCGGCCCGGCTGCGATATGTCTTTTTCGGGGCTGAAAACCGCTCTGCTGCGGGCCCGGGATGGGGCGGTGGCGGCCCATGGGGGGCTGCGCAGCCAAGACCGGGCCGATCTTTGCGCCAGCTTTCAAGCCACCGTGGCCGCGGTGCTGCGCGAAAAAACCCGCCGGGCCCTTGCCGCCGCGCGGGAAATCGCCCCGGATCTCAGCGCGCTCTGCATCGCTGGCGGGGTGGCGGCCAATAGCATGCTGCGCGCAGAACTAGACGCGCTGGCCCAGGGCGAGGATTTGCCCCTGATCGCGCCGCCTTTGCGCCTTTGCACCGATAATGGCGCGATGATCGCTTGGGCCGGGGGCGAACTTTACCGTTTGGGCCAAAGGGATGGGTTCGATCTGGCCGCCCGGCCCCGCTGGCCCTTGGATCAAACCAGCCCGGCGCTTTTGGGCTCCGGGCGCAAAGGCCCCAAAGCCTGATCGCGCTTGCAGCCGCGCCGGGCTGCGATAGGATTGCGGCGCAATATGGAATAAGGACATCCCATGCCCCTCTTTACCGTGATCTGCCGGGACCGCCCCGGCGCGTTGGAGATCCGCAAAGCCACCCGCGATGCGCATCTGGCCTATTTGGGTCAAGGCGATGCGGTGCAACAGGCCGGCCCGTTTCTGGATAGCCAAGGGCAGATGTGCGGCTCGCTCTTGGTGCTGGATTTGCCCGATCTGGACGCGGCCAAAACCTGGGCGGCGGGCGATCCTTACGCGGCAGCCGGGCTGTTTGACAGCGTCACCATCGATGAATGGAAACGGGTGATCGGCTGATGGCGTTCTGGCTGTTCAAATCCGAACCCTCCACCTGGTCTTGGGCCGATCAATTGGCCAAAGGCCCGGCGGGCGAGGAATGGGACGGCGTGCGCAATTATCAGGCGCGCAATTTCATGCGCGAGATGCGCCTGGGGGATCGTGGGTTTTTCTACCATTCCCAAAAGGAAAAATCCGTGGTGGGCATTGTCGAAATATGCGCCGAAGCCCATCCCGACAGCACCAGCGATGATCCCCGCTGGGAATGCGTCGATATCCGCGCGCTGCAAAGCCTGGCCCAGCCAGTGAGCCTGGCAGCGATCAAAGCCGATCCGGCCTTGGCGGAAATGGTGCTGGTGAAATCCAGCCGCCTCTCAGTGCACCCCGTGCGCGCCGCCGAATGGCAACGGATCTGCGAACTGGGCGGCATCGCCCCCTAAAGCCCGGCCCAAGCAGCCCTGCCCCGCCGCAAGGGGGAGTAATCTGGGTGGCTAGACGTCATAAGACCCCGACCAGAGAGGGTCATAATAGGCGCTGCTTTAACCCCCGGACTGCCGACCCATTCGGAACACTCAAAGCCGCGCAGGGGGCAGGAACGGTCTTTCTTGGCATTGTGGGCACGGGACGAAGCGGTCGTTCGCTGCGTACGGCCTCAAAATTCACGGAGCCATACCTGAATTGCTCCGAATCATGCCCACGTGATAGGATCGTTCTTAAGATTACAGATATTTTCAAAATCACTTTTTAAGCAGGACAACAATTTGAAAAATGTACTTAGCAGCGTCCTGGTGGGTGGAATAGCGCTTGCCTCACCAGCATTTTCACAAGAAGCAACGGATCTTCATACTGCGGTTGCTTACTACGCTTTCCGCGAGTTGAAAGCGATGCCTATCTTGAGAAACAGGACGATTAAGGTCGGTGACGTAATTAGCGTGAGCCCCTACGAAGAGGTCCTCACAGCAGCGAGAGATTGCTACCGCTCACTCCGAACCGAACCTGAGCAAGGGAACGGAGTACGTAGTGGAAGAACACGCCACGTCAGGGTTTCATTAGACATCGTCGGTAGAGTTGCCGGTTCAGCCGAGGTCAGGAGTATTGTTACAGCCGAAACTTCACTAGAAGCCCTATTCATGGATAGTGCAGCAGTGATTTTTGCCGGCGTAATAGGTACTGTTCCCTACCCCAGCATACAGGAGCTCCTCCCGGACAGGGTCGAGAATATCGAAGAGTGCCGACGGACCCTCGAAACGCTGGCGCAACATCGCTACGATCAACTTCTGGTGACACGAACCTACAGCGGATCGATCGATGCAGGGTTCGCGTTTGAGGGCGGGGTAAATGCCGAGGTATCAGCCGCCATAGATATGATTAATCGACTTATCCCTCATGCTTCTTTAACCGCCGATGCCGAAACAAATTCTACTTATGTAGTTATCGAGCGATGGGATAACGGCGTCATAGCGGTGCAATCCTCGCGCCTAAATATCAATCGACTCGCCGAAGCTTGGCTGGTCATGAACGAGGACATCGATACAGTCATCGGTTTAGAGGAGCTCGTTCAGGAATACCTACAGAATGAAAGCTTCGAGATCAGGGAAGGCATCGGGGGAGCCTTAAGGAACCAATTGGAAGAATGGGGTTTCTATGGTCAGGATTTCACGAATTACCGTCGCCAGATCTTTGCTGGCGAAGAGGGATCGGAATACTCACTAGAAGATATTCCGGAAGAGTACTGGCGTGCTGCGGCAGCATTGGCCGCTGCTATTCTGATTACTTCTGAAACTGGTTGATCCGCAGAACGCAGCCAAATCCTAGACGGTCGCTCTTCACGCCGATCGGCTGCACTGCAAATGATACAATCGCAGAGATTTTTGTGCTGTGCGCGTATGCGGCGGGAAAGTCCAAGGTTTGGTAAGTGCTCAAATGCGGCATTCGCCGCGCTATGTTCAACGCGGAATCTTGCCCGATCGCCCTCACGCCTCACCACAGAAACCACCTGTGATCGTCGCCCCGCCCAACAGGCATTGTTGGGCCGCGCCGGTCCGCCCCCACGGGGCGGCGCTTCGCAAATTGGGTCGGAAAATGGCTGCGCGCGCGGCATTTTTCGACAATATGGGCCAGCTCCTGCAAAATGCCCCAGCTCAGGCAGTTTGACCAAAAAACCCTCAGGCAAATTGTCTGACCTTCAGCAATCTGCAGGATCTGCACAAATTGCGTGAGATCAGGCAAATTGCCCAAAACCTGGCAGGATCGGTGCGCAGGGCCGCCAATTTGAGACGCGTGCAAATGAAAAGGAGGGCCCCACCCTTGTGGAACCCTCCTGCACACCCCATCCGCGGTCCCCACCACGTGTTCGAGTGTTAATTCTTCAGGACGGTCCCTTCTGGGCCGATATCCGTTCTTAGCGCGCGATCCCGTCCAATGCAAAGCTTCTCTAGATAAAATACCGCATAGTTTCTTAGACTTACGGAAAGATCTGCATGTAATCCATGGATTACTGCTTGGCCGCCACGGGCCGTTTGGGGGCTTTGCGCTCCAGATGTTTGAGCGATTGAATATGCAATTTGCAGCGCTGCACATCCCCGGTGGCCTCAAGCTCGCCCCGCGCCTCATCGCTCAGCGCCTCCAGCCGGGCCGGGGCCACCCCATACATGCCGCCAATCTCGCCGGTCACATCTCCCTCGCCATCGCGGATCCGAATACTCATAGGTTCAAGCAAATCAAAGGCTTGCAACCGTTTTACAAAGCTCTGAGTGGCCGCAAGACTGGCATCGAAATTGCCGATGAACTTGGCCACATCGCTCAGCAATTTGCTCGGGCTGCCATCGCGATTATACAGCGCCTGCCCCCGGCCGTTTTTGTTCAGCCCGGCAAAAGCATCATCCACGCATAGGATCATCCCGCCGGTTTTCCGGCTCGGCGCGCTGATAAAAGGGTAACGCCTTAAAAACGCAGGGATATATGGCCCAGCCCAGCCCCCATTCGGGCCGATAAACAAGTTCTGGCCCCGTTTCACCCCCAGCATCGCATGGGGCAGCGGCGCGTCTTCGGGCCCGGCGAAAACCACAGGACAAAACCGGCTGAGCGCGGCAAATTCCTCGCCCAAGGCAGGCACCGCGTCAAGCCCGGCGGCAAAACGAAAATCTTTCCCCAATTCAATACTATGCTTGCCATAACGCTCTGGGCTCACAGGCGTGATCCGGTCGTAAATAAGCGCGGTTTTCTGAGGGCTCTTCGCTGCGGCCATGGCTCTATCTCCCAAGCAATGCCAATGCTCTGCCCTATCTGGGCCGGGCAGGAAAGCGCAAAACCGCTTAGCTCTCGGTCAACTCGATCATATCCACACTATGCCCGGTCGAACCCTGCCCCGAAGAGCGCGTCACCCCGCGCAATGGCGAGACATCCGCATAATCACGCCCCACGGCCACCTCCACATGATCGCGCCCGGCCCGCATGGCATTGGTGGGATCATAATCCACCCAGCCCAGATCCGCCCCGCACCAGGCCCGCACCCAAGCATGCATGGCATCGGCCCCTTCCAGACGCGGCTGCCCGGGCGGCGGCAAAGTGCGCAAAAACCCGCTCACATAGCCCGCCGGAATGCCCATAGAGCGCAGCGACGCGATCATAATATGGCTGAAATCCTGACACACCCCGCGGCGCTCTTCAAAGGCCACTTCCGGGGCGGTGTCCACCTCGGTGGCGCCGGGCAGAAACTCCATCTCCTGATGCAGCGCTTGGCCCAGAGCCTCAACGCATTCCAGCACCGTGGCGCAATGGGCTGTATGATCCTCGCCAAAGCGCTGAAACAGGGATGACAAACGCACCCGCGGGCTATTGCCCAGAAAATGCAGCGGCGAGAGCGCATCGAGCCGGGTTTCATGTTCGAGCTCTTGCAGCAGCGCCGGACGCGGCGGCGATAGATCCAAGCCCCCGGCCCCGCCGCGCCGTTCCACCCGCGCGCGCAGGTTCAGCTCTAGCTCGGTGCTGAAACAATCAAAGCCCAGCTCAGTCAGGGTATTGCCAAAGAAATCCAGCGCATCGCGACGCTCCACCGGGCTGGGGGAGATCTCCAAACGGCTGGTGATCAAACGCTGATCCCGCGCCAGTTTCTGCGGCACAACCCGCACCACCTGACGCCCCAGATCAATCGGGTGCTCATATTCGTAATAGACCCGCAATTTGATGTCATAGATCATGGGCGCACCCTAACGGATGGGCTGGGAAAGACCAGCCCAGGCGCAAAAGGAATGGGTCGCACCTTGCAATGGCACTCTGTACGCGGCGCCATGCCGGAACCCATGCTGATTTTCACTGTTGATATGGGGACAGAGATCACTGAGCCTATGGGCATGCGCTTTCGGCGCTCAAACATGCGCATGCAGCGAAGAAGCTGGCCAAACGCGCCATGTGGCTATCTTGGGTGAGCGTTTTATTGTCGATCCTAATACTGCTTCAAAGCTGTGTGATCATCCAATTACTACAAGGGATATAGCCCGAACCTCATAGCTCGGATGGCCATCTTATATTGCTCAAATCGCCTTGTGTGATGGCGGAGACGAAGGGATTCGAACCCTCGATACCGTTTCCGGTATACTCCCTTAGCAGGGGAGCGCCTTCGACCACTCGGCCACGTCTCCGCTGACCCGTTTATCTGCCGCAAACTCGGAGGACAAGACGATAATTGCTCTGTTTTGCGCCCAAATCGCAATTCGCCCATGGCCCCTGCCCAGCCGGTTAGGGCAGCTCTGCCAGCTGCAATTGCCCGCGCAGAAACAGGGCCATGCGCAGGGCGTCGCGATCGGCCTCGGGCACCAAGCCGCAAAGCACATGCCACACATGGGGCAGGCCCTCCATGATCTGGAGATCCACCTGCCCGCCCGCTTGGCGCACACGCGCAGCCAATCGCAAACTGTCATCAAGCAAAATCTCAGAGCTGCTGGCATGCACGATCATCGGGGGCAGCCCGGACAGATCCCCATAGATCGGCGAGATCAGCGGATCTTCTGGCTGCGCCGTGCCGTAATAGTGATGCTCGATCTGGCCAAAGATTTCCGGCACGAACATATCATCGCTCTGGGCATTCAGCACCACCGATTGGCGGGTGTTCAGCAAATCCGTATAGGGCGCGACCAGCCCCATGGCGCAGGGCTGAGCGATGCCCATCTCGCGCAGCTTCAGGCACATGGCCAAGGACAGCCCGCCACCCGCGGAATCCCCCGCCACCACGATCTGATGCGGCCCATAGCCCATATGAAGCAGCGCTTGATAGGCTGCCACCGCATCCTCAATCGCCGCAGGAAACGGGTGTTCGGGGGCCAAACGATAATCGGGCACATAGACTTTGGCCGGCAAGTTCCGGGCGAAGAACCCGGTGAGGCTGCGATGGGTGAGCGGCGCGCCGAAAATATAGCCGCCCCCATGCAGATATAGCATCGCCCAATCGGGATTGCTTTGGGGGCTGGAAGCGATTTCGGCGGCCCGGGGCTGCCCCTCCCACGGGGTGTAGCTCACATCCTTTGGCGTGGGAAACCGGGCAGAACTGCGCTCCATCTCGGCGCGAAAACGCACAATATTGACGGCAAACCCCGCCTCATCCGCAAGCAGCTTTTGCAGCGCCGGTTTCACCTGGCGCCGGAGCATCGATTTGAAGAATTTCGCTTTTAAACTGAGCATCCCACCCTGTCCTTTGTTCAGGCCCTTGGGGCAAATCGCATGGGCCCCGCCCTTGACCCATTAGCGCATCCCAAGGACGCCTTGCCAAGGAGGCCCCGCCCCACGGCCCATGACCGGCCGTGGCCGGCCGCTCAAAATGCCCAAGCCCCCGCCATGGCAGCGCACTTGTTTTACCTTATTAACGGCACTGCCGCCTTTCTTAAAAACCCTAGCAAGCACAAACACCATCAAACGATAGGGTTCACGGCTTTAGCTCTCAAAGATTGACCTTGGGTCAATTTATTCAAAAGAGGAAAACATCCCAAAACTTCAGCAAAATATCACACCCACCCACCGGTGCTTTTGCAGATGTGCCCGCAGAAAAAGACGAAACATCCGTTACAGGGTTTTACGGCACAATCCGCCGCATCTGCCCCGATGGACCGAGCCAAACTGTCAAAGACCCTAAAGTCGATGAAATAGCAGGCCCTTCATGGGCCATTGCGGGCAAAGCAGCGCATCTTGGAATTCAGGGTAAGGGGGCTCTCCTTGGGCAGCTCTTTTGATGGCGCTCCCCATGGCCTGCCCCCTCTTTCTCGCCATCGCCCTAAAGATGAATTAATCGCTTTAACGGGGCGCGCTCAGAAACCATCCCCTGCCCTGCAAGGCCGTAAAACCCGCCCTCAGATCACAAAACCTGACCAACCAATGCCTGTGACATGCGTGCAGCCGCTGGAGCGGCTTCACAGTTTTCACCTTTTTCTCAACGGGTAACCAGGGCCTCAGCGCATGAAAAGTCCGCCTTCCAGGGTTCGCCCTTTCTGTCGCGAACAAAGGGGCACACACATGCGCAAACATGCATAACTTCTACCTATAATTGCACCGAATGGGTTCAACACACCACATGACTTCGCCGAACCTGTTTTACGAACACTTGCGATTTCGGCGCAAATCTATTCCCAAAGCGCTAAAAATAAACAACTCCCCAAGTAAAAATTAATTAAATTTCTGATAATTTACAAAGCTTAACGCTATGTCAGGCAGATTAACCGCGACAAAGGGGTAATTTAATATCAAATTTATTTCAGCAATGAATATTGCGCCAATGGGTAAACGTGTAGGAGATTCGGCATGAAAAATGCCATGACGGTTTTCGCATTCGCCTTAGGGTTGTTCTCTTTGCTTCCCAATGCGAAAGCTTCTGTAATCAGCGACGACTACTCCAGTTTTTGGGTTTTTGGCGGCAGTATGAGCGATAATGGCAATGTCGCCACAAATCGCGGATACGTCACAGAGATTTTTGGAACCCCTGTGGGACGCGCCACCAATGGGCGGGTTTGGAACGAACCTATTTTGGCCGAGTTTGACGCGGCTGGAAAAGCATCTGGAAATTTTGCCCATGGCGGGGCGACCGCATTGGGCAACCGCAATAACGGGCCAGAGGATGATGGCACGGTTGATTTGACCGGGCAGGTCGATCTTTTCCTTCAAGCCACCAGTCCCGAGAGCATCGGTGATCAGGGGCTGGCAGCGATTTGGATCGGCAGCAATGATCTGCGCGATCTGAACGCCAATTTGGATTACAGCAAACCGCGCACGTTGAACCAGCAGATCATCGATTACTCCCATAGCATTGCCCAAGCGGTCGATAGCGCCATGGCCAGCATGGCCAGCGCCGGGATCAATGATTTCCTGGTCTTCAATGCTTTGGATACGGGCAAATTGCCTTGGGTGGAATCGCTGCCCGTTCGGTTGCGGGACGCGCTGACAAACGCTTCGGTGGCCTATAATGATGCGCTGGAGGCCAATCTAGAAGCTGCGCCTTATAACAGCACCTTGGTCGACACCTATGCCCTTGGCCGGCTTGTGGATGAGACCATCGCCAATGGCGGCAGCATCTATGGCGTTGAAGAGCTTGGCCCTTGTGTCGGCCCGCGCGCTGGCGATACCGATTGCGCTGTGGCCGCCTATTGGGATGGGGTTCACTTCACACAGATCATGCATGATCAGGTGGAGGCCGAAGCCCGCGCTGCGCTGGCGCAAACGGCGGAGCCCGAGCCCGAATTGATGCTCGCGAGCTTTTCCATCTCGGTGCAAAGCAGCGCCTTTGCCCCCAGCAGCTTTGCCGCGCCTTTGATCAGAGCCCGCAGCTTTGCCGCTCCTGTTGAAAGCTTTGCGGTCAGTTCAACCAGCGCCGCCTTGCCCGTGGCGCCGGTGCCCCTGCCCGCAGCGTGCTGGATGCTATTGGCAGGTCTGGGCGGCTTTGCCATGCTTCGCCAGCGCCGCCGCGCCGCTTGAACAGTAAAAGGGCCGGCGCATCTTTGCACCGGCCCTGATCTGACTGCTTAAGCGCTGAATTACCCGTCCAGGGCGTCGCTACAGCGTTGACAGGTGCCCGGATGCGCATGGCTGCCCACATCGGGCAGGGTTTTCCAACAGCGCTGACATTTCTCGCCCTCCGCCAGAGCGAAAACCACAGCCACCCCCGGCACGTCATCGAGCCTAAAGGCATCTTCGGGCGCAGGGTCACAGGTGATCGTAATGCTGCTGGTGATGCAGAAATCCGCGAACCGCGCGGGATCATCGACCCATTCAACGATCTCGGGACTCACATGCAGGATCGGCGCTGCCTCAAGCGACGAGCCGATCTCTTTGTCCCGCCGCGCGATTTCCAGCCGACCGGTAACCACCCGGCGCAGATCGCTGAGCGTGTGCCAGCGATCGCTCAATTCCGGATGGCGCCATTCCGGGCGAGGTTCGGGGAAGTCTTGCAAATGCACCGAGCTGCCCTCGCCGGGGAACCGTTCCAGCCAGACCTCTTCCATGGTGAAGACCAAGATCGGCGCAAGCCAAGTGGTCAGACGGTGGAAAAGGATATCCAGCACCGTGCGGGTCGAGCGCCGGCGGATGCTGTCGGCGCTGTCGCAATAGAGCGAATCTTTGCGGATATCGAAATACATCGATGAGAGCGAGACCGTGGCAAAGTTGAACACTTTGCTGAACACGCCTTGGAAATCATAGGCTTGATAGCCCGCGCGCACCTCTTCATCGAGCTCGGCCAACATAGCAAGGATGTTATGTTCAAGCTCAAGCAACTCGTTCATGGGCAGGCGCTCTTCCTCGGTGAAGCCATGCAGATTGCCCAGGATAAAGCGCATGGTGTTGCGCAAGCGGCGATAGCTATCGGCAACGCCTTTGAGGATTTCCGGCCCGATGCGCTGATCGGCGGTGTAATCGGTCTGGGCCACCCATAGGCGCAGGATATCAGCGCCATATTGCTTGATCACATCTTGCGGCGCGATGGTGTTGCCGAGCGATTTGGACATTTTATTGCCCTTCTCGTCCAGCGTGAACCCATGGGTCACCACATTGCGATAGGGCGCGCGGCCGGTGGTGCCACAAGCCTGCAACAGCGAGGAATGGAACCAACCGCGATGCTGGTCGGTGCCTTCCATATAGACATCAGCAATGCCGTCTTCGCTGCCATCTTCGCGATCACGCAGAACAAAGGCATGGGTGGAGCCGGAATCGAACCACACATCCAGGATGTCCATAACCTGATCATAATCCTCGGGGTTATGATCATTGCCGAGGAAACGTTCCTTGGCCCCGTCCGCATACCATGCATCGGCCCCCTCGGCCTCGAACGCGTCAGCGATGCGGGCATTGACCGCCGCATCGCGCAGCAGGAAATCGGGATCCGTGGGCATGGCGCCCTTTTTGGTGAAACAGGTCAGCGGCACGCCCCAGGCGCGTTGCCGCGACAGCACCCAATCGGGACGGGTTTCGATCATCGCATGCAGCCGGTTGCGCCCGGTTTTCGGGGTCCAGGCCACTTGGCTGTCGATGCATTCCAGCGCCCGTTTGCGGATCGTGTCGCCAAACTGGTCTTGGCCATCCCCCACAGGCCGGTCGATGGCGGCAAACCATTGCGGCGTGTTGCGGAAGATCAGCGGTGCTTTGGACCGCCAAGAATGGGGATAGCTATGCTTGACCCGGCCCCGCGCGATCAGATTGCCATTGCCGGCAAGTGCATCGATCACCGCCTTATTGGCTTTGCCCTCTTTGCCCTTGGGCGTCAGGATCGCGAGCCCGCCAAAGAGCGGCAGATCCGGGCGATAGCTGCCATCTTCGAGCACGTTATAGGTCATGACCAGACCGTGCTTGACCCCAAGCACATAGTCATCGGCCCCGTGGCTGGGCGCGGTATGCACAAACCCGGTGCCCGCCTCATCGGTGACGTGATCACCCGGCAGCATGGGCACGGGATAATCCCATTCCCCTTCGCCACCCTCAATGCCCCGGAACGGGTGGGCGCATGAGACCAGATCAAGCTGTTCCCCAGTGACCGTGCGCTTGCGCTCATAGCCATCCACACGGGCGGATTTGAACACATCTTCGGCCAGGTTATCGGCCAGCAAATAAAGATCGCCGGTTTTCGCCCAATTGTCCTCGGCCGCTTCAGTGACTTCGTACAGCCCGTAAGACAGGGCCGGATTAAAGGCCACCGCGCGGTTGGAAGGGATGGTCCAAGGGGTAGTGGTCCAGATCACCACATTCACGCCCAAAAGATCCGAGGCGCTGCCGGTGGGTTCCACCGCGCGGGTGACCGGGAATTTCACCCAGATCGTGTGGCTTTGATGGTCGTGATATTCTACCTCGGCCTCGGCCAGGGCGGTTTTCTCCACCGGCGACCACATCACTGGCTTGGAGCCTTGATAAAGCGTGCCGGTCATGAGGAATTTCATAAACTCCTCAGCGATCACCCGCTCGGCGTGGAAATTCATGGTCAGATAAGGATCATCCCATTTGCCCGCCACCCCGAGGCGTTTGAATTCCTCGCGTTGGATATCCACCCAACCTTCGGCAAATTTGCGGCATTCCTGGCGCAGCTCCAGGATCGGCACATCATCCTTGTCTTTGCCTTTGGCGCGGTATTGCTCTTCGATTTTCCACTCAATGGGCAGACCGTGACAATCCCAACCGGGCACATAGCGCGCATCATAGCCCATCATCTGGTGCGAGCGCACAATCATGTCTTTGATGGTTTTGTTCAGCGCGTGGCCGATATGCAGATGTCCATTGGCATAGGGCGGGCCATCATGGAGCGTAAAGGGCGCGCGGCCTTCGGCGGCATCGCGCAAACGCTCATACACCCCGATCTCTTCCCAACGGGCCAGCCAGCCCGGTTCGCGCTTTGGCAAACCTGCGCGCATGGGGAAATCGGTTTTCGGCAAAAACAGCGTGTCTTTGTACTCAGCGGGGGCGGACGTGTCGGACGACATCGGGCAATCCTTCGGGGAATGAGGAGCAATCAGAGGCGGCGCGCATGCGGCGCGGCAAAGCGAAAAATCCCGGCAGCTCAGAGATCAGAGCGCCGGGCCGGTAATTCGCGCAATATTCGCAATCTTCCATGCCATAGGCGGCTTATAGGCAGGCAAAGCCCAGGCGTAAAGAGAGCGCCCATGCCAAATCCCCTGCCGTTAACCCGGGTACAAGGAAGCCATGCGAGGTTCGGGCAACTCTTTCTGCGACCAGGGCTCCCCATGACCGATGTAATGATGACTGCTGATTCCCCTTCCACCGCTCAGGATGCGGCGCGCATATTGGAGGGCAACGCGCTAGAGCATGGGGATTTGCTGTTCTCCAAAAGCGATCTTGCGGGGCAAATCACCGCTGTGAACGAGGCTTTTGCCAGCACCGCAGGCTATGGGGTCAAGGATCTGATTGGCGAGCCCCATAAAAAGCTGCGCCATCCGGAAATGCCGCGGGGGCTGTTTTGGCTGCTTTGGGAGCGGCTGAAAGCGGGCGAGCCCACCGGCGCCTATCTGAAAAATCAGGCCGAAGATGGCACCAGCTATTGGGTATTTGCTCTGATCTGCCCCATTGAGAACGGCTATGCGTCGATCCAGATGAAACCCAGCAGCGAGTTTTTGGATCAGATTAAGGCCGAATATGCGGTGCTGCGCCGGGCCGAGATGAAGGAAAACCTGCCCCCGCAAACGGCGGGTGCAGCCTTCTTGGATCAGCTCGCGGGCATTGGCTATCCCAGCTTTACGTGTTTCATCGCCAAAGCTTTTTCCGCTGAAATCGCCAGCCGCAATAGCGCCCTGGGCCAAGGGAGCGATCCGATGCTGGCACAGTTTGAGGCCCTGACCGAAAAATTGCGCGAGGTCGAGGAATTGACCCGCGCGCTTTCCGATACATTTGCCGCCATTCGCAGCGTGCCCATCAATATGCGCATTCTCGCCTCGCAGCTCGAGGCCTCGGGCGGGCCCATCAGCGTGATCTCGGCCAATTACAGCACCATGTCCGATGAGATCAGCGAATGGACTGAACGCTTCATCACCGATAGCAGCGGCACATTCGGGCGCGTCCAAGACGCTTTGGCCACAGCGCAATTCCTCCAAGCACTGGCCGGAACCCAAGCGGATATGGCGCAACGGATCCTTGAGGGAAAAAACGCCGATGCGGGCGCAGAATTGGCGGCGCAATCACTGCAATTTCGCGAACAAGCGCTCAGCGGGCTGTCCCGCGTAACCCATGAAACCGAAGGCTTTGCCCGGGCCATCGTCGATATGAAACGATTGGTCACCGGGCTGAGCAGCACCCGGATGATGTGTAAGATCGAAGGCGCGCGGCTGCATAAAGGGCGCGATAGTATCAGCGGCATCATCAATCAGCTGGACGGGTTCCAAGACCAGGTCGAAGATCAAATCACCCGTATCATCGATATCAACCGCGCCTTACAAACCGGCAGCGAAAATCTGCGCGCCAGCGGGGCTTAATCCTCCCTGGCTTGGGCGCTGTCCGGGCTTTCCTTGCTGGAAAACAGCCCCGCCAATGCGCGTTTGAGCAGCCCGGTCACCGATGGCCGGGCCCGCACGATGAAGGGCAAGGGCCGACAGACTTCCATCGCCGCCACCCCCACCCGGGCTGTCAGCGCGCCATTGACCACCCCTTCGCCAAAACGGCGGGACAATTTGCCCAGCAAATGCCCCCCGCCCAGCGAGCTGAGCAAATCATCGCCCACAGCCACCGCGCCCGTGGCCACCAGATGGGCCAGAACCGCGCGGGTCAAACGCCAGGTACCCAAACTCCCTGAGCGCCCGCCATAAATCTCGCTGATGCGGCGGATCATGCGCAAATTGCTGGTCAGCGCCGCCAAAACATCGGCAAAGGCCAATGGCACCAGCGCAGTAATGGTCGCCACTTGCCGCGTGGCGGCCTCCACCTCGGCCAGGGCCGCCCCATCCAAGGGTGCGAGCAATTCCGCCTCGGCCAGATTCAGCGCCGCATCCGCATCGAAAATCTCGGGCAAACGGTCTTTGACCCGATCCCGGCCCCAACGCAATTCGGCGCGGTTGCCGTAAAACGTCACCAGTTTCGAGGCGATATTCTGCGCGCCTTTAAGATCATCTTCGGCCACGGCTTTGGCGGCGGCCGATTGCACATGATCAATGCGCCGCAACCGGGCAAAAGCGGCCATTTCGCGGATCACCAAGATCACGCAGAGCAGCGCAAAAGCGGCTGCCAAAGCCCCCGCGGCCAGCCCCAAAATCGGTGAGCGCGCCATCATGTTTTCCAGCGCCGTCCAGAGCGCCGAAAATGCCAGCACCCCGATCAGCGCGCCGCCCAAACCGAAAAACCAACCACTCCAGCCACTGCCAGAGCGCACCGCCACACTGGCCAAACGGGTCATGGCTGCGGTTTCCCCCGGGCTGGGAGCCTCTTCGATCTCGGGCACCGGCGGGGCATCGGCCGGGCTTGGCCCGCCATCCTGCCCCTGTTCTTGCTCCAAATCGATGAAAACCGGGCCTGGTGCCGCGCCGCTTGGCGGTGTCTCTTGGCTCATAAGCGATCCCCGATCAAAAACTGCGCCGCCCGGTCCATACGGATATGGGGCGGCCCCTCGCCTGGGGCGAGATCCACCGCCGCAGGGGCGAAATCGAGCACGCGATAGGCTTGTTCGGCCCAGGCCTCGGCCCCGCCCCGCGCCGGCGATAAAAGCCGCGCGGGATCCATGGGCAAATCACCTGGGTGAAACGCCGCGAGCCGCCCATCACTGCCGCGCCCGCGCACCATGGCCAAATCCTGACCCTGATGGGCACGGATTTCTTCGGTGGTGCAGCGCAGCGAGGCCAATGACATCGCTTCGCTGCGCGCGCCGCGAAAATCGGCGCGATCCTTAGCCTCGCGCAGCATCGCTTCGGTCAAAGCGGTCAGGCGCGGATGTTGGCTGTGATGGATATGATCGGCTTTGGTGGCGGCAAATAAGATGCGCTCCACCCGGCGGCCCAGCAATAGCTGGGTCAAAAACTGGTTCCGGCCAGGGCGGAACACCGCCAAGATCTCGGCCAAGGTGCGGCGCAAATCCTCAAGCGCCGCAGGGCCCGCAGCCACCGCCCCCAGCACATCGGCCAGCACCACTTGCCGGTCAATCCGCGCGAAATGATCGCGAAAGAACGGTTTGATCACCTCGCGCTTATAGGCATCAAAGCGCCGGGCGCAGGCCCCGCGCAAACTGTTTCGGCCAGTCCCGCCTGCCACCGGCGGCAGCGGCGCAAAGCTGAGCACCGGCGCCCCGGCCATATCGCCGGGCAGCAAAAAACGGCCCGGGCTGCAATCGGAAAACCCCGCAGCTTTGGCCGCATGCAGCGCTTTGGTAAATTCCGCAGCCA
>JAOXSB010000220.1 GCA_025800345.1 Mangrovicoccus sp.
GTTTTATGCATCATTCTGGTTCCCTCCAGAAAACCTGTGTCAGGAAATCACGGTCTTGCCTCTGCTGGGCGCGCCGCATTCCATTGCCTCGCCGTTACTATGGGGGAAAATAACACGGCACGAAAGGTCCGCCCCCATCAAATCCCCGCAATTTATGAGCTTGCCCTAGCGCCATGGGGTGGTTGTCACATGGCTGCAACAGCCTTGGGGCAGCTTGAGCCAAACGCGTAAGGAATAATCACATGGAAAAGCGCCTAGCTTGGATTGCCGCCCTAATGTTATCCCCGCTGCTCGGCATCGCCGCACTCGCCCAGGAGCCAAGCCAATTGCGCATCGCCACCTATAATGCCGCGCTTAATCGCGAGAGCGCGGGCGCGCTCATCGCTGATCTAGAGGGCAGGCAAGACGCCCAAGCCCAGAAAATCGCGCAGATTATTCAATGGATCCGGCCAGATATCTTGCTGCTCAATGAAATTGACCAAGACCAGGAAAGCCGCGCGGCGCAGATCTTTCACGAGCATTATCTAAACCAGGGCCAAGCCGGGGGCGATCCAATCCACTATCCCTATATTTACATGCCGCCAGTGAATACCGGGATTGATTCGGGCTTTGATCTGGATGGCGATGGGCGTTTGGGCGGGCCTGGGGATGCTTGGGGCTATGGCGCCTTTCCCGGCCAATACGGTTTTGCGGTGTTTTCCCGTCTGCCGCTGGAT
>JAOXSB010000221.1 GCA_025800345.1 Mangrovicoccus sp.
TCCGCGCCCGCGCCCATCCAGACACCCTCAGCCTTTGCCCAGATCGCGGGGTGATCGGGGATCGTTGGGCCGAACATGCTTGGCTGCGCCTGCCCGATGGGCGCCCGGACCCGCGTATTCAGGTATGCATCTTGCCCACACAGGTTTGGGACACGGTCTGCAACCGCCCGAACATGCCCCATCCCGGCGATACGATCATCGCTGATCTGGATATGAGCGAGGCCAATCTGCCCAGCGGCAGCCTCCTTCAAGCGGGCAGTGCCGTGCTGCGCGTTTCCGACGTGTTCAATGATGCTTGCGTGAAATGGCGCGCCCGCTATGGCGATGCCTCTTATCGCTGGATAAACCGCGCCGACCATTGCCCCCTGCGCCTGCGCGGGCTGCTCTGTTCAATCGAGCGGCCAGGCCAGATCCAGCGCAGCGACTTTCTCTCTCCCCTCGACACGACGAGCTTGTGATGACCCCAGAACTGACCGCTTTGGCTTTGGCGATTTTGCTACAGGGCCTGCAATTACTACTCATGGCCGTGACCGCCAATCTGGAACTGGGCCCCAGAACCACCATGAGCCCCCGCGATGATGGCCCGCTCACCGATAAAGCCAGCGTTCTTGTGGGGCGGCTGTCCCGCGCTTTGGACAATCAC
>JAOXSB010000235.1 GCA_025800345.1 Mangrovicoccus sp.
GCTCCGATACAGACGATACGCCCATTGAGCGGGCCGCTGGCGGGCGCGGTGGCAAGGTTGCTACCACCGCCCATTGGCAAAGAGCGGGTATGGGCTGGCTGGGTATGCCCGCTAAGATTGGCGCTGGCCGCCATGCGCAAACGGTCTGGCAGATCCGCAAGATTGGCACTGGGTCCGGCCGGTTTCTCGACACAATCTACCGCGCCAAGCGCCAGTGCTTCGACCGCGGCGCGGCTGCCCGCACGAGTTAATGAAGACAGCATGACCACTGGCATTGGGCGACGAGACATGAGCCGTTTGAGGAAATCGAGCCCATTCATATGGGGCATTTCCACATCCAGCGTCAGCACATCGGGTTTTAAAACCTTGATCGCATCGCGCGCCTCAAGCGGGTGCGAGGCTTCGCCAATCACCTCCATCCCGGAATCGCGGCTCAAACTGTCGCGCACCATTCGGCGCATGGTCATGGAATCATCAACGATCAAAACGCGCAATGGGCGCGCGCCATGACCCTTACTCCCAGCGTGCGGGGTTGCTGGACACATAAAACTATCCTTCCCCGGTGCGCGGCATGGTCTGAATGTGAGCCTGGGCCGCGCTCGTATCGTGTTTCATCATGTCGCTGTAATCTGGTTCAGGTGACAAAGGGCAAAGAGATCGCGCCATTGCCTCTGCTCCTGGGCAAATCGAAAAATCGCGAGATGGCGCAACGCGTAAAGGAGAGAGAACGGCAGGGCATTGCATGATCAGTCGCGAAGAAGATTACGCGTGTTAAATACGACCCCTTGGCCAGTGCAGGCCAGGAATTGCAGCGCCCTACAACGGTTCGGCGGGCTTATTGCGCCGCGGCGCCGCGCCCATATTGTCAAAGCCTTCATATCCTGCTCCCAAACAACCATCCCGGCCATGACAGCCAAAGATTGCGAACTCATACCAAGTTGGACCGACCGATCAGGCCGCTTGGCCGATCAAACATGTTCAGGCCGAGAGTGCAGCGGAAGGAGTGAATATCGGTTTAAACGCGTTGCCAAACTTTACGGGAGAATGCGAAAACTTGTGACATCCACCATGCCACGATCTGTAATCTTCAATGCGGGGATCACGGGTAAGGCCAAAAATGCCAGCTGCAAAAATGGTTCTTCCAAGGTGACCCCAAGGCTGCGGGCTGCGCTACGCAGGGAGATTAAGTTTTCATGAACATTTTCAAAGGGCTCATGGCTCATCAGCCCGGCGAGTGGCAGCGCGAGGTCAGCTAGAATTTGCCCGTCATTAACCACCGCAAATCCGCCGCCCAATTTCGCAATATGTTGGGCCGCGAGGGCCATATCTGCGTAATTTGTGCCGACCAATGCGAGATTGTGATGATCATGGCAAACTGTGGA
>JAOXSB010000267.1 GCA_025800345.1 Mangrovicoccus sp.
CCAGTATCTGGTGGCTTTGCGCGCAATGGCCCTGATATTGCCTTGCGGATCATTCTTTGCCGAAACAGCACCCTCCTGGGCATCGCGCCCCTGGGCGAAGCCCATTGGAACAAAATATCTTGGCACGGATATTCATCGGCGTGATATTCGTAATTCTAGCTATAAGGTAAGCTATATATCGGTGGATCATATCCTGTCTCTCAATGAAAGACTTGGGAAGGGGCAGGAACGAACACAGTGGCATAGAGAAGTTCTGAGCTACTCCCCAATGTTTGGACAGGTTTCGACGTAGTTTAAGCTACTCTCTGCTCCTGCTGACCGGTTTGGTTTTTGTCTTTTCGCAGCCAATAGACCACGGCTGGGGGTGTACCGCCAAGTGCGGAATGGGGTCGCTTGAGGTTGTAGAACTCGATCCATTTTCCGACACCGGCTTTCGCCTCCGATCCGGTCTCCCAGGCGTGCAGGTAGACGCATTCGTATTTCAGGCTCCGCCACAGCCGCTCCACGAAGATGTTGTCAAGAAACCGGCCTTTTCCATCCATTGAGATGCGCACGCCGGATCGGCGCAGCCGGTCGGTCCAGGCAAAGGATGTGAACTGACTGCCCTGATCGGTGTTCATGATCTCCGGCGGACCAAAGCGATGGATAGCCTCGTTCAACGCTTCAACGCAGAAGTCGGCCTCCAGCGTGTTCGAGATGCGCCAGGCCAACACCTTGCGCGTATGCCAGTCCATGATCGCGACCAGATACAGAAAGCCCCGTCGCATCGGCAGGTAGGTGATGTCGGCCGCCCAGACCTGGTTGGGCCGCGTCACCCTCAGACCGCGCAACAGATAGGGGTAGCTCTTGTGCCCCTTCGCCGCCTTGCTCGTGTTGGGCTTCTGGTAGATCGGCATGAGGCCCATCAGCCGCATCAGGCGGCGGATACGCTTCTCATTCACCAGATGGCCTTCATTGCGCAGGTGCCAGGTCATCTGCCGAACGCCAAAGAACGGTGTCTCAAGGAATTGTTCATCAATTTGGCGCATGAGCGCCAAGCTCATCGCCGTCTCGCCCTTGGGCGTGTAATAGAACGACGACCGCGAGATCGACAGCAGCTTGCACTGTTTGCCGATAGACAGGTCCGGATTGCTTGGTTCAACCATCTTCCGCCTCACTTGCCGATCCACGGCTTGAGCTTTCTGGACAAAAAATCGTTGGCCACGGCCAGCTCCCCGATCTTGGCGTGCAGGTCCTTCACCTGCTCCTCGTCAATCTCAGGGGCTTTCTTGCCGCCACGCTCAAATACACCGGACGCACCTTCCAAGAGCGCACGCTTCCAACTGTGGATCATCGTAGGGTGAACCCCAAACTGGCTCGCCAGCTCAGCGACCGTCTGTTCACCCTTCAGCGCTTCGAGCGCAACCTTCGCCTTGAATTCTGGCGAATGGTTCTTCCGTTTCGACATCTCTGATCTCCTTCTCGTCGAAGATCAGCAGACAACAAATCGTAGCTTACGTCAGTGTCCGAATTTCGGGGGGTAGCTCACCAGTTTGACGAGCCTGCTTTTCCAACTTGCTGCGGGGGGTATTACCGCGCTTGGCATGGCGATTTCATATGGTTTGATCGGCGTCGCCGCGGGGTTGCTCTATGCCCGCCTGCGCGAGATTGAAGCGGCCGCTAACCAGGCGGTCTAGCCTGATATGGCGGCCTTTCATGGGATTTGCCGCAGGGCTTAGGCGGCGCGGGGCAGCGAGGCCAGCAAATCGCGCCAGGTCGAGGCAGTGCCATGGGGGTCATCGGCGAGCACCGCCAGCGCTTTGCCCCCGCCATCATAAAGCTCTAGCTGCCAATATCGGCGCGAGGCCACCACCCAGGCATGGCAAATCTGGGCGCAATCTAAAGAAAACACCGATTGCCCCCCTTGGCCCATAAACAGGCTGCCGATCTGATTGGCGCGCGCAATGGGCTCTGCGCTGGCCTGAAGCATCCCAGCCGCCGGCACCATCCGGGCAAAGCTGTTATGCTTGTCGCACAGATAGGCCAGAAAGCTTGGCAGCAGCTCTGGGATCACCCGCCAGGCGCGCTCACCGCCCATATGGGGCAAGCTATTTCGCCGCTCGGCGCCCCTATCGCGCAGCAGCCCGTTCAGATGGATGCCAGCATCGGCCCGGTCCCAGCCCATGCGCGCCGCCCGGATCGCCGCCAGAGAGATCACATTGCTGCTTATCACAGGCGGGCTTTGCAGCGGCACGCTGCGTTCGGGGATGGTTTCCAGCGCTTGCGCCACGCAGTGATCATTTGGAGAGACATATTGCACCCGGTGATGCACATGGCCCCCGTGATCCACCGCGATGACCGAGCCAGGTAGCGCCCGTTCCTTAAGAGCCGCGCTGCGGGCCAGGCGCAGCTGCGATCCCGCGGCCAGGCGCATCGTCACCCGCCCGCGGCTGATGCGAAAGGGCATATTGCTGGTTTGCAGCGGCCCATAGCCACCGCGCCCGCTGATCAAAGCGCCGCCATTGCGGGTGGTGAAAAGCGCATCTTCAAAAGAGGTGCCGATCAAGGCCAGGGTTTCAAGATCATGGCCCAGCTCGGCGACCTGCGTGATCTGGCGCAGGTCGTGAAGCGTGGCGGGCAGGTCTGCGCCCGGGCAGAGCGTGCAATCGGGCTGCGTGCAATTGGCAGGCATGGGGTCTTTCTTTAGTAGACATCCCGCACATAACGCTTGTCGCGTTTGAGGCGGTTGACATAGTCGGTTGCCGCCTCGGGGGACATGCCGCCCTGGGTCTCGATGATGCGATGCAAGGCGCTATCCACATCCTTGGCCATACGGCTTGCATCGCCGCAGACATAGAAGGAACCGCCCTCTTCGAGCATGGCAAACAGCGCCTTGCCCTGTTGGGTCATGCGATCTTGCACATAGATCTTTTCCGCCTGATCGCGGGAGAAGGCCAAATCCAGGCGGCTCAGCAGGCCCGATTGGCTCATGGCGCTGATCTCGTCTTCATAGATGAAATCGCTTTCCCGATGCTGATCGCCAAAGAACAGCCAATTGGCGCCGCTGGCCCCGCGTTCGCGGCGTTCTTCAAGGAAGGCGCGGAACGGCGCGATGCCGGTGCCGGGCCCGACCATGATCATAGGCGCGCTGTCATCTTCGGGCACCCGGAAGCTTTTGTTCGGGGCCACGAAAATCCCGGCGCTTTGTCCTGCGGGCACCTGATCGGACAAGAAGGTAGAGCACACGCCCCCATGGGCCCGGTGGTTATAGCTCCAACGCACCGCGGCCACGGTAAGATGCACCTCGCCCGGATGGGCTTTGGGGCTTGAGGAAATCGAATAGGCCCGGTGCTGCAAAGGTTTCATCCAGCTCAGCAGCTCGGATGCATCCAGCGCCAGATCCGGGTTGAGGTTCAACAGATCAAGCGTGTCTTTGCCCCAAAGATACGCCTCAAGCGCCTCTTTATCCCCATGGCCGAGCACATGGCTAAACTCTGCATCTTTGGCGCGCGGCTCCAGCGCGCGGATCAGATCGCGCGAGGGTGTCATGATCTCATAGCGCGTTGCCAGCAATTCGCCCAAAGGCGCGTCCTGGCCCTCAATCGCGCTATCGGCATCCGCGCCCAGCCGGGTCAGGATCGCTTGCACCAGACCCGGTGCATTCACGGGCATCACCCCCAAAGCATCGCCAGCCTCATAGCTCAGGCCGCTATCGCCCAGATCAAAGCTGAGATGCCGGATCTCTTTGGCCGATTGCGCCCCGGAAAGAAGGCGGTTTTCCAGCATGGTGGCGATATAAGGGTGTTTGCGCGAATAGCCCGCCGCGTTGGCTTTGGCCTCTGGGGCGGGCGCATCTGCTGCCGCTGCTGCGGTGCCCGCATCAGGGATGGCGCTTTCCAACCAAGCATTGGCGGGGTCTTCGAAATCCACATCGCAATCGACGCGGTCCGCCAGGCGGCGCGCGCCCAGCTGCTCCAGGCGGGTGTCGATCATCTTGCCCGCTTGGCAGAAATACTCATAGCTCGTATCCCCAAGGGCGAGCACCCCATAGCTTAGATTTTCCAAGCGCGGGGCGGTGCTGGCCGCGAGCGCCTCCCAAAAGATCTGGGCATTGTCGGGCATCTCGCCTTCGCCATAGGTGGAAATCACCACGATCAGATTTTCCATCGCCGCCAGTTGATCCATCTCGATCGCATCAAGATCAGCGACACGGGGTTCAAACCCACGGCTGCGGGCCAGAGCGGCGGCTTCATTGGCGATCTCTTCGGCATTGCCGGTCTGGGTGCCAAAAAGGATATCAAGCGGTTTGGCGGCAATCTGCGCTGCGGCCGGGGCGGCTGCCACGGCCCCGCCCATCACTTGGCGCGAATGCAGCCCCGCCAAAAAGCCCCCAAGCCAGGCACGCTGATCGCCGGAAAACGGCGCGTCTTCGGGAATATAGGGTAGTTTCATCGTTCACTCCGCTGCCGTGCGGGCCACCACATCGGGCAGCGCGGTTTGGGCAAATAGCGCATCAAAGCTGGGGATGATGCCAAGCCGGTCACGGTTCTTAGCGTCTTGATGCAAAATCCAAGAATAGGTGCCGGGGCTGTCCATGCTTAGGATATTGCGCAAGGACAGGGCGCGTTTGAAATCACGCAGCCGTTTATGGGCCACCAGCGTGGCCAGACCCGGATCGTCATAATCGCTCACGGCGGTTTTGGCGTGTTTGGCCAAGGCTGTCATCAACCCGAAATCCTCGGTCAGGATCAGATTGCGCGCGATTTTATCCCGCTGGGCCAGATCGGCGGATTTGCCAAGTTTCTTGCCCGCCAGCACCTGCGCCATGTCCAGCACCAGATAACTGCCCAGCAGGCGGAACATCTCGTCTGTATCCATCTCGCCATAGTCCGGCGTGACCCCGCGCAACACAGGCTGGCCGGTCTTCCAGGCGGTTTTGATCTCGGCGATTTGATGGGCGGCCAGGGCGGTGGAAAGCTCTTCGATCAGATCCTTGCGCGATTTGGCTTGCAAGATCGCATCGGCGTCTTGGTATTGCAGCAGCGCTTTGGGCATCACCCAAGCGAAATTGGCCTGCGCGCTTTGCCAATCGGCCAAAAGCGCTGCGGCTTGCTCTGACCCTGTGGCCTCATGGTGCCATTGCAGCATCTGATGCACTGCATCGCGGTGAATTTCGGCTTCGGCAGAGCCATCGCCCAGCATCCCCATGAACACGGAATCCTGGCTGAGCATATCGGCCAAACGGCCTTCGGGGTCGTATTGATAGGCAAAGCCCCCGGACATGCCATTGCCATAGCCTTTGGAGAAACCGCCGAGATTAAGGATCGCCCCATTGGTCATGTATTCGGCGCAGAAATCCCCCACGCCTTCAACCACAGCCGTGGCACCGGAATTGCGCACTGCGAAGCGGTCGCCTGCCTGACCTTGGATAAAGGCGCGTCCGCCCGTGGCCCCGAATAGGGCAAAATTCCCGATCAGCACATTTTCAGACGGTGCCCCGCCCCCCGGCGCGCGGATGATAATCTCGCCGCCGCAAGCGGCTTTGCCCACCCCGTCATTGCAGGTGCCGGTGTGATCCATGACCATGCCGTCATTGCAAAAGGCGCCAAAGCTTTGACCGGCAGAGCCTTGGGTGATCACCCGCAAGCTGCGCGCGTCGAGATAGCGCCGCCCGCGACGATCTTCAAAGGCCGCAGCGGGCAGCGTTTCAAGCTGGTGGTTTAGCATCCGCTCAATATCAATCGCCAATTGCCCACCCACGGATTTATCGCGGTTGTTCAACGGTTCATTGGGCATCAGCTCGATCTGGCGCTCGCCGCCTTCGATCAAGCGGGTGCGCATCTGTTCGAGCAATTTGTCATCCACCGAGAAATCCCGCTCCAGATAGATCGGGTCTTCCACCGGGTTTTCCGGCACGCAGGTGAGCATTTGGCGCAGGTTGAGCTGCCCGACCGAGGCCGGGTGATCCAGCAGGTGCAGCAGATCGG
>JAOXSB010000004.1 GCA_025800345.1 Mangrovicoccus sp.
CCGATGGGGCAGATGATCATTGATCACCAGATAATCGATGCCGTGAGCGCTCACCAATTCGCGAATAGCGTCCCCATCCTCGATCATATGCGCCTCAACACGCAGCTGCATGCGCAGATCCAGGCGCAGCCAATCGCACGCGCCGCTGAGCGCCTTGGCAAAGCGGGTGGCGAATGCCGGGCCGCGCATCCCCCCTTCCCAGGACCAGAACTGCGCCGCCCAAGCGGTGGTGATGCCGTTTTGCGCCAGCTCAGCCTCTACCGGGCGCAGGCTATGGCCCAAATCACTGACCATGCCCCGGCGTGGCGCCAGATGGCGTTCAAACCCGTCCCCATGCAGATCCACGATCCCTGGCAGCAGCCAGAGCCCATCGAGCCGCAAATTGTGGTCCTGAGCGTCAATTTGCGCGCTAAACCGTCCGGCCCGAAGGATCACATCCGCCGCAGCAATGCCAGCTGGGCCCAAAACCTCTGCCCCGGTCAGTCTCAATCCACGTTCCATAGGCCCTGCCTAAGCTCGCGCCCGCCAAAGAAAAAGCCCCGGCACAAGACCGGGGCTTTCAAATTTGCATTGCGGCAAGATCAGAGCGCGCGCTCGACCATCATCTGTTTGATCGAGGCAATCGCCTTGGCCGGGTTCAGACCTTTCGGGCAGGTCTTGGAACAGTTCATGATGGTGTGGCAGCGATACAGTTTGAACGGATCTTCCAGCTCGTCCAAACGCTCGCCCGTGGCCTCATCGCGGCTGTCGATGATCCAGCGATAGGCATGCAGCAGTGCGGCTGGTCCAAGATAGCGATCACCATTCCACCAATAGCTCGGGCAAGAGGTCGAGCAGCTGGCGCACATCACACATTCATAAAGACCGTCAAGCTTCTTGCGATCCTCAATGGATTGCTTCCACTCTTTCGCCGGGCGGTTGGTCTTGGTTTCCAGCCAAGGCATGATCGAAGCATGCTGAGCATAGAAATGGGTCAGATCCGGGATCAGATCCTTGACCACGGGCATATGCGGCAGCGGATAGATCTTCACATCATCCTTGATCTCATCAAGCCCGTAGATACAGGCCAGCGTGTTGATGCCGTCGATATTCATGGCGCAAGAGCCACAGATCCCTTCGCGGCAGGACCGGCGGAAGGTGAGCGTGGGATCAATCTCGTTTTTGATCTTGATCAGCGCGTCCAGCACCATGGGGCCGCATTTGTCCATATCCAGGAAATACGTATCCACCCGCGGGTTTTTCCCGTCATCGGGGTTCCAACGATAGATCTGGAATTTGCGGACATTGGTCGCGCCCTGAGGCGCAGGCCAGGTTTTGCCCGTGGTGATCGTGGAATTCTTCGGGAGCGTGAATTGTACCATATCGTCTCTCCTTAGAAGGTCCGCGCCTTGGGGGCGATTTTCTTCAACGCAATGCCGCCTTCATCCTCGGTGGTCAGAGGATCGACGATGACCGGGCGATAGCTCAGATCAACCTTGTTGCCCTCAACCCGGGATACGGTGTGCACGCGCCAGTTTTCATCGTCGCGTGTGGTGTAATCCTCATGGGCATGGGCACCGCGGCTTTCCTGACGAGCCTCTGCGCCCACGATGGTGGCCAGCGCGTTGGGCATCAGGTTGGTCAGCTCCAGCGTCTCCATGAGATCGGAGTTCCAAACCAGCGATGTGTCGGTGACTTGCAGATCATCCATCTTGGCGGCGATGGCGGTCATTTTTTCGACGCCTTCGGCCATGGTCTTAGCGGTCCGGAACACTGCCGCATCCGCCTGCATGGTTTTCTGCATCTCAAGCCGCAGATCCGCGGTGGGGATGGAGCCCTTGGCATAGCGCAGACCGTCGAAACGGGTGAAGGCGCTGTCCACAGAGGCCTGGTTCAGCACCGGGTTGGACGCTTCTGCATCCACAACCTTGCCAGCGCGGATCGCGGCGGCCCGGCCAAACACCACAAGGTCGATCAGCGAGTTGGAGCCCAAACGGTTGGCCCCATGCACCGAGGCACAGCCCGCTTCGCCCACAGCCATCAGGCCAGGCACAACAGCGGTGGGGTCTTCAGCGGTCGGGTTGAGAACCTCGCCCCAATAATTGGTGGGGATGCCGCCCATATTGTAATGCACCGTCGGCAGAACCGGGATCGGCTCTTTGGTGACATCCACACCGGCAAAGATCTTAGCACTTTCCGAAATGCCCGGCAGGCGTTCGGCCAGCGCTTCGGCAGGCAGGTGGCTCAGGTTGAGGTGGATGTGATCGCCCTCTTCCCCCACACCGCGGCCTTCGCGGATCTCCATGGTCATGGAGCGAGACACGTAATCGCGCGGAGCAAGGTCTTTATATTGGGGCGCGTAACGCTCCATAAAGCGCTCGCCTTCGGAGTTGGTCAGATAACCGCCTTCGCCGCGCGCGCCCTCGGTGATCAGACAGCCAGAGCCATAGATGCCAGTGGGGTGGAATTGCACGAATTCCATATCCTGCAGCGCCAGACCCGCACGGGCCACCATACCGCCACCATCGCCGGTGCAGGTATGGGCCGAGGTGGCCGAGAAATAGGCCCGACCATAACCGCCAGTGGCCAGCACGACCATCTTGGCGTTGAACACATGCATGGTGCCGTCATCAAGCTTCCAGCACACCACGCCCTGGCACTGCCCGTCTTCGGACATGATCAGGTCGAGCGCGAAATACTCGATATAGAATTCAGCGTTGTTCTTGAGCGACTGACCGTAAAGCGTGTGCAAGATCGCGTGGCCTGTCCGGTCGGCGGCGGCACAGGTCCGCTGCACCGCGGGGCCTTCGCCAAACTCGGTGGTGTGGCCGCCAAAGGGGCGCTGATAGATCTTGCCTTCTTCGGTCCGGCTGAAGGGCACGCCGTAATGTTCAAGCTCGTAAACCGCTTTGGGCGCTTCCCGGGCAAGATATTCCATCGCATCAGTATCACCGAGCCAATCGGACCCCTTGACCGTGTCATACATATGCCACTGCCAGTTATCGGGGCCCATATTGCTCAGACTGGCGGCGATCCCGCCTTGAGCCGCCACCGTGTGGGAGCGGGTTGGGAAAACTTTGGTCACACAAGCGGTGCGCAGACCCTGTTCGGCCATGCCGAGCGTGGCGCGCAGACCGGCACCACCGGCGCCAACCACCACCACGTCATATTCATGGGTCTCGTATTCGTAAGCTGCCATCGATTCAGCCTTCTCTCGTTAGGGTGGCGGGTCAGGTCGCGGGCGATCCGTCGCGGCTGCCGGGATATCCGTTACAGGGCCAGGCGCGCGATAGCGAAAAGGCCAGTTGCGATCAGGGTGAAAGACACCCCCTTTACCACCATCAAAGTGATTTTCTGCGCAGTGCCATGCACATAGTCTTCCACCGCAACCAGCGCCTCTTGCATGGCGTGGTTGATGATGACGACCACGCTCAACGCCATGATGATGGCGGGAACCGGTCGACTAAAATAGGCCAGCACCTCCTCGTAGGGCTTACCTAGGCCGATGCCAAAGGTAATCACGAAGGCGGGAATGATAAATGCCAACGCCAGCGAGCTGGCCATCATTTGCCAATGGTGATGAGTGCCCTGACGGCCCGAACCCAGGCCCTGCGCGCGTTTGCGATCGGTCAAATAAGCCATGGGAAGGATCCTTACAAAATGATGGCGAAGAACAGCGCCAAAACAGTGGAGGCGACGAACATAAAGATCGCCATCTTCGACGAGATTTCGACATCCACGCAGTAGCCGAGATCCCAGATCAGGTGCCGCAAACGGCCAAACATGTGATAAAAGAGCGCCCACATGCCGCCAAACAGAACCAGATCGCCCAGGAAGCTGCGCACCAGACCGTCAAAGGCCGTGAAAGATTGCTCGGAGCTTGCCGCAAACAGCAGCCAGAACACCACAATGACCGACAATGCCAGGATCGCGATCCCGGTGATCCGAACCATAATCGAAGAGATCGAGGTCAGTTGAGGTCGGTAAACCTGTAGATGCGGAGAAAGCGGCCGGTTGCCCCGGTTCACGTCAGCCATGGGTACCCCTTTCGGATGATCGCCTTTGGTATTGATGCATGTGATAGCATTTTTTTATCGGCTGTCAGCCAAGGAGCCGCCGGAAAAGCGCGGTCTTTTGGCGCAATTCGCGCCCTGAGCCCAGATCCGTGATCACAAAGAAAATCCATGTGATCACAAATTTTGCGCCGCAATAATTTATTATTTTTGTCGGAATTCTTGCGAGTCGCAGGCGTGAAAAATGAGACCACCCCCGCCTGAGGCGGCCTCATCTTGTGATCACACAAGCGCCGTATGCAAGATCAGCGCCATCAAAAACGACGCTAGCAGCGTTCCAGGCAAGGTGGTGAACCAGGTGACGAGAATCCGCGCGATGGTGTTCCATTGCACCTGATCACCCGAAGATTGCACCGAACCAGCCACCCCAGCGGTCAGCACATGGGTGGTCGAGACCGGCACGCCGCCCATATCCGCCGCGGCAATCGCGGCCATGGCCGAAGCTTGGGCGGCCACGCCTTGGGCGGCGCTCATATGCTTATCGCCCATTTTCTCGCCCAAGGTTTTGACGATTTTCTCATAGCCGATCATCGTGCCAAGCCCCAAAGCGATGGCCGAAAGGCATATCAACCAAAACGGCACATTCTCGATCAGACGCGTGGTGAAATCATACGCGTGGTGGAGTCGCCGCTTGTCTTCATGGCTAAGCATTTGATGGCTATCTGCCGATTTCAACGTACGCCCCAAGACCTCGTGAACATCCAAGATCTCGGCCCGAAATTGGATTTTCTCCTCTTCCGAAATCGGCCGGTTTTCCCAATCTCGCTGGGCCACATCCCGCAAATGCGCCAATTCCTCAAACAGCAACGCTGCCTCTGGGGTGCGCGGATCCCCGATCATCGGCGCAACCAAATCTTCAAGCTCTTCGATCACCGCCACGGTTTCTTGATAACTGGCCTGATCTTTCACCGGATCAATTGCATAAAGCCCCGGCGCCAACCCCATCAGCACCATCAGCATCAGCCCGATGGATTTTTGCCCATCATTCGACCCATGCAGGAAAGACACCCCGATCAGACCGCCAATCAGCGGGATACGGACGCTTTTGGGCGGCACCACACCGGGCTGCTGCGGCTCGTAAAGCGCGGGATCGCGCAGCACCGCCTTGACGGCTTTATAAAGCACCCAAGCCAAGAAGAACCCAAAAACCGGCGAGATAATCAATGTCAGCAGGATCTTT
>JAOXSB010000117.1 GCA_025800345.1 Mangrovicoccus sp.
TCCAGCATCTCAGCGGCATTGAAAACCTGGTGCAATGCGGACGGCAAGGCACCTTCCGTTATGTATTCACCGACACGGCGATGGAGATGGGCGTCATGGCCGCCCAAAGCCTGGTTGAAGGCGCTGATCGCCGCCGTGCCATCCATGACCACCGCAATGAGCGGGTTGTGATTGAAACTGAAAGCGTCGCCTGACGCGTCCAAGACCGACGAGGATCCTATGGGACATACGCTCAAACGTACCCTTATTGCCGCGGCGCTCGCGGCGCTCATTCCGCTGCAAGTGGCGGCTTACACTTATGCATCGCCGAAATCTGATCCGCTGGTAAAAGGCCGCGATCCGTTTTTGGCCGCGGTCGCGGCGGGCGATTGGGATGGTGCAGAAGACGTGTTTGACAGTTTCGTGGCCAAGATCGAAGGCATGGAAAAAGCCGATGGGGATTACCCTGGCGATCCAGGCATCAAACAAGATTTCGTGCTGGCCATGCAGACCCAAGATCCCGAAGCCAGCCAAGATGTGCTGAATCGGGCCTTTGTAAATCAGATCAATCGCCGATTGCTGGCGGCCAAAGCCAATATTGACACCTACGGCACAGCCTCGGCCTTGGTGGTGATCGCCCAGACCTTTTATGATGGCCTGCAAGGGGATCTAGAGCCCGAGGATCAAAAAGCCGTATCCGAGCAGATGCATGCGGCTTTGGATGCCGTGGGCAAGCCTGGGGTTTTGGGGGTTGGCTCCAAGGACCCGGACCCTGCGGCTTTTGATAAAGCGATGGAGAGCATTCTGGAGACCCTTGCCCCTTATGCTGAGGGTGAGGAAGAGGATGAAGACAGCGATTATTGATGCCGCCTTCTGAGCTGCGCAGTCGGTACCGCCGGACGCCCCCCGTAATCGCTGGGGGCATTTTCCTCTGTATAGCTTGCTGGATCACTAGCGCATTATGGCTGCTGTCGTTTCCTCCGAGCCTGTCTTCGAATGATGCGCTATATTTCAGCCGCGCGCTGAGCCGCTATTCGATCTTGGATTTTGCCCCGCATTTCCCCGGATATCCGGTATTTGTGGGGCTCGGGCGCTTAAGCCATATGTGGATCGATACACCGATCAATGCGCTGCAAAGCACCACCATTGCCATTGCTTTGGCGATCCCGTTTTGCGCCGCTTGGGTGCTGTGGCGTTGGACGCGCAATCCCGCCCGCACCATGGCAGCCTTTCTGTTGGCCCTGAGCCAGCCGATTTTAACGGCCCTGGCCATATCTGGCCTATCCGATGGTAGCGGAATTGCCTTTTACCTTTTGTTTCTTGGGGCAATTCCGAGCCTTTCAGGCTCTGAGCTGTTGCGGAAACAACAGATGATGATGGCGCTCTTCGCGGGGCTGTTTCTAGGGCTGGCGCTTTGGTCACGCCCCTCATATGGCGTGATTTTTGCCGCTTCGCTTGTGCCGCTTTTGCGTCAGCCCCGGATGCTGGTGGCTTTGGGGCTGGGTGTCACAGCGGTTTCGATCCCAGTGCTGGTGGTGCTGCTTGCCCATGAAGGCGCGGGCTATTTTGGCGAGGCTTTGCGCTTTTCTCAGGGGCATTTTCTACATTGGGGCAATACCACCCTAAGCCAGAGCGAAGCCCGCCCCCTTTGGGCAGATAGCTTAGCCGCCCATGGGTTTTTGGCGACGGCTATGGGGGCGAGCTGCATCGCTGCTCTGGCACAGCTTTGGCAGGGGCGCAAAACCGGACTCTCCTTGCCCCGCCAAGCCGCTTTGGCTGGGTTTTGGGCGGCGATATTCTGGACACTTTTCATGCAGAACCCTGAAAACCTGCGCCATCTTGCGCCGATCCTTTTTCTTGGCGCGTTATTGCTGACCGATCTGCGTGTGGCACCGCGGCTTTGGGCCGGGCTTTGCGCGGTGGTCCTCGCCTTGAACCTGGGAGCGATCGGGCAAAGCCACCGAGCTGACCCCTCGCCTGCGCCGATTGCTCAAATGGTGCGATTTGCCAATGCCGCGCCATTGCAAGGGGTTGTGTTGAGCCAGCGCTGGCGTGCGCTATTGCGGCGCGATCTGACCCATCTACGGGTGATTGACCCAAACCGCCCTGGCGCGACGGGCCTTCATAGCCAAGGTGATACGGCCATCTACCGGCTCTATGGCGAGGCCCTCAATGGGCGCAAGCCCATAGCGGCTTTTCCGGCGCGGTTTCTGGGCGAACCCGGTGCCTATCTTTATCGGGGACTGATGCATTAATCGCCCGGCTTGGGGAGGTTCAGGTTTTTGAGGTTGGCTATGCCGCGTAGATCCCCGTTCAAACACCACCGTTTCCCGCGTGAGGTCATTCTTTGCGCTGTCCGCTGGTACCTGC
>JAOXSB010000168.1 GCA_025800345.1 Mangrovicoccus sp.
TCAGGGTCAAAGGATGCATGGCCTCATCCAGCCGCAAGCCTTCCAGATAGGGCCATTTGAGCAGAGGCATTTTCTGGCCGCGCATTTCTTCGGGCCGGTGCAAAGTTTCGAAAGCCACATATTTGGCGCTTGGCTGCACACCCACTCGGGGCAATAGCCCCGCCAGTTCAAACCCAAGCCAAGGGATCACCATGGACCATGCCTCGACACAGCGGAAGCGATAGATCCGCTCTTGGATATCTTGCCCCTGCACCACATCGGCCAGATCATATGTGCCTGGGCGCTCCACCAGACCGGTGATTTCAATCGACCAAGGATCCGTGGTCAGCGCATGGGCATATTTCGCGGGATCGGTCTTATTGGCCCCAAATTCGTAGAAATTATTGTAGGAGGTGATCTCTTCGAAAGTGTTGGGCGCCTCATCGGTGGAATAAGGCCCGGCAGCATGCGCTGGCAGGCCCGCCCCGATCCCTCCTAGCGCACCTACACCGGCCAAACCTGCCAGCACCGCGCGGCGATTGAGATAGGTGGACTCG
>JAOXSB010000169.1 GCA_025800345.1 Mangrovicoccus sp.
GGCCTGCAATTACTACTCATGGCCGTGACCGCCAATCTGGAACTGGGCCCCAGAACCACCATGAGCCCCCGCGATGATGGCCCGCTCACCGATAAAGCCAGCGTTCTTGTGGGGCGGCTGTCCCGCGCTTTGGACAATCACAGCATGGCCCTGACCCTTTTTGCGCCAGCGGTGTTTTTGGTGATTTTGACCGATTCGAGCAGCGCTTGGACCGCCGGTTTTGCCTATGGGTATTTGATCGCCCGGCTACTTTACGTGCCAGCCTATGCCTTTGGCTTGCAGCCTTGGCGATCTGTGGTCTACGTGATTGGGTTTATGGCAACGATGGCCTTGGTGATCAGCGTTTTGATCTGACAAAACGTCATATGGTGCCTGGCGCTCTGCCTGCGAAAACAACGCATGGCGTCCGAGCAGGATCGGACCAATTGATTTTGGCGGCGGCAGGACGCTGCCTAAGGAGGACTTGATGGCAGACTATGACGTGATTGTAATCGGCAGCGGCCCCGGGGGCTATGTCTGCGCCATTCGTTGCGCTCAACTGGGTCTGAAAACCGCCTGTGTAGAGGGGCGTGACACCTTGGGTGGCACCTGCCTCAATATCGGCTGTATCCCATCCAAAGCGCTGCTACATGCCAGCCATCAAGTGCACGAGATGCACGAGAATTTCGCTAAGATGGGCATCAAAGCCGCTGAGCCTGAAATTGATTGGGCTCAGATGAAATCCTACAAGGAAGACGTCATCGCCCAGAACACCAAGGGCATCGAATTCCTGTTCAAGAAGAACAAAGTCGATTGGCTCAAAGGCTGGGGCTCGATCCCCGAAGCGGGCAAAGTCAAAGTGGGCGATGAGCTGCACAGCGCCAAAAGTATCATCATCGCCAGCGGCTCTGAAGCCACCAGCCTGCCCGGCATTGAGATTGACGAGAAAACCGTTGTGACCTCCACCGGCGCGCTAGAGCTGGAAGAGATCCCCGGCGAGATGGTGGTGATCGGCGCAGGCGTCATCGGCTTGGAGCTGGGCTCGGTTTACGCCCGCCTTGGCACCAAAGTCAGCGTTGTGGAATTCATGGATACGATCACCCCGGGCCAAGACCTGGAAGTGGCGCGCCAATTCCAAAAGCTGCTGGCCAAGCAAGGGCTGGAATTCACCCTGGGCGCGGCGGTGCAATCGGTGGACAGCTCCGGCGAGAAGGCCAAAGTGGCCTATAAGCTCAAGAAAGATGACAGCGAGCATGTGATCGAGGCCGATACGGTGCTCGTGGCCACCGGCCGTCGCCCCTATACGGACGGGCTGGGGCTGGCCGAAATCGGTGTTGAGATGACCGAACGCGGCCAGATCAAAACCGATGGCCATTATGCCACCAGCGTGCCGGGCATCTATGCCATTGGCGACGCCATTGAAGGCCCCATGCTGGCCCATAAAGCCGAAGATGAAGGCATGGCCGCCGCTGAAATCCTTGCCGGGCAAGCGGGCCATGTGAATTACAACGTCATCCCAGGCGTGATTTACACCCATCCAGAGGTGGCCAGCGTCGGCAAAACCGAAGAGCAGCTTAAAGCCGAAGGCCGGGCCTATAAGGTTGGCAAATTCTCCTTCATGGGCAACGGCCGGGCCAAGGCGAATTTCGCCGCTGACGGGTTCGTAAAGCTGCTGGCCGATAAGGAAACCGACCGGATCCTGGGCGCCCATATCATCGGCCCCATGGCAGGCGATATGCTGCACGAGATCTGCGTGGCCATGGAATTTGGTGCAGCCGCCGAAGATCTGGCCCGCACCTGCCATGCGCATCCCACTTATTCCGAAGCCGTGCGCGAAGCAGCTCTAGCCTGCGGCGATGGGGCGATCCACGCCTGATTTTCGGATCAACTAACATTGCGAAAGGCGCGCCCTCAACGGGTGCGCCTTTTTCATGCGCCGCCTATCAGATGCGGTCTTTTCTGCTGCCCAGCCCATGTTCAAATAGACTTGTTCGTTCTCAACTCGCAGAACTGCCTCAGCCTTGAAGCAGGCTACTGCGCAATTTTCGTCCGGGCATCTCCATCCCAGCCACACAGCCGGTTGAGATCCGTCATAGAGCGCCCCAAAGCCCGCGCCAATTCCTCGCGGCTTCGGCAAATATTCAGCGCATAGCCAAGGGTATTTTGGCCCAGCTGATCATACATCCGCAACATGCCAAAGACCGCATCCCCAGGGGCCAAAACCGCACCCGGATTATAAGGACCATCGATTTTGCGCGTTGATTTCGCCCATTCCACAAAACCCAGCATTTGACGAAACCCAAAACCCACTTGGGTCACAGCACTGAGATCGACAATCGCAAATTGATCTTTTTCCGCATAATCTGGATGGGCAAA
>JAOXSB010000195.1 GCA_025800345.1 Mangrovicoccus sp.
TGGATCAGGCAAGACCAATCTGATTGAGGCCGTTTCGCTGCTCTCCCCTGGCCGGGGGCTACGCCGGGCCGCGCCGGGGGAATTTGCCCGCCGCCCCGAAACCCTTGGCTGGCGCATCACCGCTGATCTGCACCGCCATGGTGCACTGCATGAGATCGAAACCAAAGCAGAGATCGGCAGCAGCCGCAGCACCCGGATTGACGGCAAAGCCGCACCGCAAACCGCCTTGGGCCAGATCGCGCCGATGTTGTGGCTGGTGCCAGCCATGGACCGGCTTTGGACCGAAGGCGCCGAAGGGCGGCGGCGCTTTCTTGATCGCATGACGCTCAGCTTTACCCCCAGCCATGGGGCCAGCGTTCTAGCCTATGAAAAAGCCATGCGCGAGCGCAACCGGCTGCTGCGCGATCAGGTCAATGACCCGCGATGGTACGCAGCGTTGGAGCAGCGCATGGCCGAGGCTGGGGCCGAGATAGAAGCCAATCGCATTGCCGCGCTGACGCAAATCCAGGCCGCGCAACGCGCCAGCCAGAGCGCCTTTCCCACCGCCAATTTGGATCTGCTCCAAGGGGATGACCTTGAGCGCCCGGACGGTATTGCCCCCCTGGCCGAGGCTTTCGCCAGTTCTCGGGGTGCGGATTTGCGCGCCGGGCGCAGCTTGATCGGCCCCCATCGCGCGGATCTTAGCGCAGTTTACGCGGCCAAAGACATGCCGGCCGCGCAATGCTCTACCGGAGAGCAAAAAGCGCTGCTGATTTCCCTGGTTCTGGCCAATGGGCGCGCGCTGGCGGCGAGCGGTGCCCCGCCCCCGATCCTGCTGCTGGATGAGGTGGCCGCCCATTTGGACGCCGAGCGCCGCGCCGCGCTATTCGACGAAATATGCGATTTAGGGGCCCAAGCCTGGATGACCGGCACCGGGCCGGAGCTGTTCGAAACCCTTGGCCCGCGCGCTCAATGGTTGCATGTAAGCGATCCCGGCACCGGCTCTGACATCCAATATACGGGCTGATCACTCACGGCGGTGATTCGCCTGAGCGCCGCCTTCTAGCGTCAAAACTATTTTCACTGTGCAAATTATTGCTGCAATGCGGCATGAATTCAAGCAAGAGCCTCCCGCCGCGGTTTTTGCTTGATCACCTAGATTTCTTTCATTGCCCGAGCCTTTCAAAGCCTCAAACAGCGGTTTTGCCCATGCAACTGCCCGCACCTTACCAGGGAATCTCGTCCCCCCGCCAATCGAAAAACCCACCGCTTTGATCCCGCTGCAAGCCCATGGCCACACGCAAGAGGTTTTGCGCGGCCACAATGGGATCAACCGTGGGGTGCCGGGATTGATAGGAAGCGGTAAATGATGTGGCCACAGTGCCTGGATGCAGGGCAGCGCAAATGGCCTGGGGATGGGAGCGCGCCAATTCGATCGCCGCGGAGTGGATCACTTGGTTTAGCCCGGCCTTGGCCGCGCGATAGCTGTACCAACCGCCCAACCGGTTATCCCCGATGGAGCCCACCCGCGCTGAAAGCGCCGCAAAAACAGCGCGTTCCCGGCGAGGCAATAGCGGCACCGCCTGTTGCAACACCATGGCTGGACCAATGGCATTGACCGCGAACTGATCCGCCATTGCCGCCGCGGAAAGTGCCGAGAGTGACTTTTCCGGGGCCTGCCCGGCGCCGTGCAAAACCCCGCTGGCCACCAAGATCAAATGATATGGCCCGCGCAAGGGTTCAAAGGCGCGCGGGATGCTTTCGGGGTGGCGGAAATCCAGCCCATGATCGCGCCGGGAAAGCCCGGTCACTTCGTCAAAATCGGGCCGCGTCTCAAGCGCCTGCACCAGGGCCTGGCCGATCCCCCCAGAAGATCCGATCACCAATGCGCGCATATTGCCCCCTTTGCTTGAGGGGCCAGCTAAACTCGATTCGTTCTCTGTCAAGGAAAATACCTCTGCGGCACTGGCCATTATTTGCCCGTTAAGCTCCTCGCGGCAGTGTTTCGGATCATGTTGAAACAAATCAGAACCGTTTCTCTGGCGCTGATGATTGCGATTTCCAGCAGTGCCAGTTTCGCCGCCGATCTCTATCTGGTCCGGAGCTTTAAGGCTCCCGGCCCGTCGGGTCTGGCTTATGATCCAGAATATTGCGGGTTATGGGTGGTCAATGAGACCCGAGAGGTCGTGTTGATGAACCTTTGGGGAAATGAGATCCGCCGCTTCACCGCCGAGCTCGGTCGGGTGGATGCCATTGCGCTAGAGGGCGAGGATCTGCTGCTGTCCGATGGCAATGGCACCTATCAAAAAGTCACCCGCGAGGGCGGTGCCAAAAGCCGCCCCTATCGGCTCTCCAATCAGCTTTTTGATACGGATGGGCTGTTTTTTGACGCGCAAACCCGCGATTATTGGGTGGCCGATGATACCATGTCGCAATTGTTGCGGGTGCGCGCTGATGGGCAAGTCACCCAGCGGGTTTATGGCCAGGACCAAAATCCGCAAATGATGGAACCACAGGGGATTACCCGCGACCCTCATAGCGGCAATATCTTAGCGGTAGATGACGCCGATGCCAGCGACAGTCTGTTTGAATTTGCCCCAGATGGGCGGTTGCTGGATGTGATTTCCTTGGAATTTGCAGGGCTTGATGCCGAAGGCATCACCGTGCAGCCAGAAACCCAAACCATCTTTGTCGCGTTTGATGATGGTGATATGATCGCGGCCTTCCAATATGTGGCCACCCCCAATGGGCTGCCACCTGCGCCGCTTGGGCCAGGCCGCTGCATGGTCTCGCAAGCACCCATCGCGGAGCCTCCAGCCTAAAGCACTCGCCGCGCCATAGGGTGCTTTTCATTTCCGCCAGTTCCGCCTATAGAGCGGGCATGGCACAGCAGATCGCATTCCGCCCGTTTTGGGCTCTGGGACTACTTCTCCTTAGCCGCCTCTGAGCGTGCCATTTTGGCGCGACCGCTCAGAGGTATGCCCGCGCCCTCCCAGAGACTGATATTTCAAGGAATGCTGCTATGACAGGTTCAACCGACACGACAGCCCAAGACCGGGTCGTTATTTTCGACACCACTTTGCGCGATGGCGAGCAAAGCCCCGGCGCCACCATGACCCATGCGGAAAAGCTGGAAATCGCCAGCCTGCTGGATGACATGGGCGTGGATATCATCGAGGCCGGGTTTCCCATCGCCTCGGAAGGGGATTTCAACGCGGTTTCCGAGATTGCCAAAGCCAGCCGCAACAGCGTGATCTGCGGCCTGGCCCGCGCCAATTTCAAAGATATTGATCGGGCTTGGGAGGCGGTAAAACATGCCGCCCAGCCGCGGATCCATACCTTTATCGGCACCTCGCCTCTGCATCGGGACATCACCCAGCTCAGCCAAGAGGAAATGGCCGACCGCATCCATGAGACGGTCACCCATGCGCGTAATCTGTGTGAGAATGTGCAATGGTCACCCATGGATGCCACCCGCACCGAGCATGATTACCTCAAACGCGTGGTGGAGATCGCCATCAAAGCCGGTGCCACCACCATCAATATTCCCGACACCGTGGGCTATACCGCGCCGCGGGAAAGCGCCAAGCTGATCGAAATGCTGATCAATGAAGTGCCCGGCGCTGACGAGATCATCTTTGCCACCCATTGTCATAATGATCTGGGCATGGCGACGGCCAATGCTTTGGCGGCGGTCGAAGCGGGCGCGCGCCAGATCGAATGCACCATTAATGGCTTGGGCGAGCGCGCAGGCAATACCGCTTTGGAGGAGGTGGTGATGGCCATGCGTGTGCGCAATGACATCATGCCCTTCACCACTGGCATCGACACCACCAAAATCATTGGGCTGTCGCGCCGGGTGGCCGCGGTTTCCGGCTTTTCGGTGCAGCCCAACAAAGCCATCGTGGGCAAAAATGCGTTCGCCCATGAGAGCGGCATCCACCAAGACGGGATGCTGAAAAACGCTGAAACCTTCGAGATCATGCGCCCTGCCGATATCGGGCTGACCGAAACCAATTTGGTCATGGGCAAGCATTCGGGCCGGGCCGCATTGCGCGCGAAACTGGCGGATCTGGGCTATGAACTGGCCGATAACCAGCTCAAGGATGTTTTCGTGCGGTTCAAAGCTTTGGCCGATCGCAAGAAAGAGGTCTATGACGACGATCTGGTCGCATTGATGAGCGATGCGTCGGTCGAGGCGGGCAATGACCGGATTAAAGTGAAATTCCTGCGCGTGATTTGCGGCACTGAAGCGCCGCAATCGGCAGATCTGACCCTGACCATTGATGGCGAGGATCACCAAGTCACCGCCCAAGGCGATGGGCCAGTGGATGCCACCTTCAACGCGGTGAAAGCTTTGGTCCCCCATCAGGCCCGGCTGCAACTTTACCAAGTGCATGCGGTGACCCAAGGCACCGATGCTCAAGCGACCGTCAGCGTGCGCATGGAAGAAGAGGGCAAGCTGGTCACTGGCAGCTCCGCCGATACCGATACGGTGGTGGCCTCGGCCAAAGCCTATGTGGCGGCTTTGAACCGTCTGTTGGTGCGGCGCGAGAAATCCGGCCATGACGGCAAGGAAATCCATTATCAGGACGTGAGCTAACCTAATCGGGCGGGCCACCGAGAGCGGCCTGCCCAAGAAATGCTTGCACGGTTACGCCCGGTTGAGCATGATCCCTCTTTCACTGCTGCGGCACGGTGCGTATAACCCCGTAAATTCTGCGGCAGTGAATCGCAGACAGGCAGTGGCACGCGCAGGGCATTACATCATGGGCTTTATCTCGGACATGTTCACATCGGACATGGCGATTGATCTCGGAACCGCAAACACATTGGTGTATGTGAAATCCAAAGGGATCATTTTGAATGAACCCTCAGTGGTGGCCTATCACGTCAAAGACGGCGTGAAAAAAGTGCTCGCTGTGGGCGAAGACGCAAAAATGATGCTGGGCCGGACACCGGGCAGCATTCAGGCGATCCGCCCCATGCGTGAAGGCGTCATTGCCGATTTCGATGTGGCCGAAGAAATGATCAAGCATTTCATCCGCAAAGTGCATCGGCGCACGACTTTCTCGAAACCCAAAGTGGTTGTCTGCGTGCCCCATGGGGCAACCCCTGTGGAAAAGCGCGCGATCCGCCAATCGGTTCTGTCTGCTGGCGCCCGCCGCGCTGGCCTGATCGCAGAGCCCATCAGCGCCGCCATTGGCGCGGGCATGCCCATCACCGAGCCCACGGGCAATATGGTGGTGGATATTGGCGGCGGCACCACCGAAGTCGCGGTTCTGTCCTTGGGCGATATCGTTTATGCGCGCTCGGTCCGGGTGGGCGGAGACCGCATGGATGAAGGCATCATCAGCTATTTGCGCCGCCAGCATAATCTTTTGATCGGGGAAGCCACCGCTGAGCGGGTGAAAACCTCGATCGGTACAGCGCGCATGCCCGATGACGGGCGCGGCAGCTCTATGCAAATCCGGGGCCGTGATTTGCTCAATGGTGTGCCCAAAGAGACCGAGATCAGCCAAGCCCAGGTGGCCGAAGCATTGGCCGAGCCTGTGCAGCAAATCTGCGAAGCGGTGATGACCGCGCTGGAAGCGACCCCGCCGGATCTGGCCGCAGATATTGTGGATCGCGGCGTGATGCTCACCGGAGGCGGTGCCTTGCTTGGCGATCTGGATCTGGCCCTGCGCGAGCAAACCGGGCTGGCGGTCACGGTGGCCGATGAAAGCCTAAATTGCGTGGCTCTGGGCACTGGCAAAGCGCTGGAATTCGAAGAACGTCTTCAGCACGTGATTGATTACGAAAGCTAACCCTTAGGGCCTGCCTGCCTGCAGCCCGGCCAAGGCGGCCCTAAGTCTTTGACAACGCATGTGCGATATGCGCGAAACTGAGATAGTGTTTTGCGCAACATGCTATTGGCGGAGCCCGCGTGTCCTATAACCGCGATCCTTCACAGGAGATCTATCGCCCCCTCCGGCGGATTTTCCTGGGGGGTGTGCTGCTATGCCTGTGCATTTTGTTCATCCTATGGCGCATCGATAGCCCACGGGTGGAACGGATGCGCGCCGCGGTGGTGGATGCGGTGGTGCCGAAAGTGAGCTGGGTGCTCAAACCCGTCACCATCAGCTTTGAAATGGCTGGGAATTTTCGCACCTATCAACAGCTTTACCGCCAGAACCAAGATCTGCGTCGGGAATTGCAGCAGATGAAAGCCTGGAAAGAAGCCGCGCTGCAACTGGAACAGCAAAATGCGCAGCTTTTGGATCTGAACAATCTACAACTGGACCCGAAGCTGACCTTTGTCACCGGGGTGGTTCTGGCCGATAGCGGCTCGCCTTTTCGGCAATCGGTGCTGCTCAATATCGGCGCGCGGGACGGGATCCGCGATGGCTGGGCGGCCATGGATGGGATCGGCGTGGTCGGGCGGATTTCCGGGGTGGGCCGCGATAGCGCCCGGGTGATTTTGCTCACCGATACCAACAGCACCATCCCCGTGCGCATTCAGCCCTCATCGCAACACGCGCTGATGATCGGGGATAACAGCCCCCTGCCCTATACGGATTTCATCGAGACCCCGGAATTGGTCCGCCCAGGGGATCGGGTGGTCACCTCGGGCGATGGCGGATTGTTTCCACCCGACCTGTTGGTGGGCCAGATCGTTGAGGGCCGCGATGGCCGGCTGCGGGTGCGTTTGGCCGCCGATTACGGACGGATGGAGTTTTTGCGGGTTTTGCGCTCGGGCGCGCCAGAAAAAGTCGATGGCCCAGGCGGGCTGATCGCCCCGCCCGTGCCTCCCAGCCTGCCCGATGAGACCCCTGATCTAAACGCCGAAGCCCCACCAGAAGAACCGGAGAGCGGCAGCGATGGGTAGCGATCCGCTCAGCCGCTGGCTGACCGCGCCAGGGATCTATCTGGGGCTGGCGACGCTGTTTTTGATGGTCCGCTTGCTGCCTTTTGGCATCGCGGATCAAGGTTGGCCCGGCCCTGATCTGATGTTTTGCCTCTCCGCCGCTTGGGTGCAGCGCCGCCCGGATTTGCTGCCGCTTGGGCTGATCGCCGCTGTTGCGATCCTGGGCGATTTTTTGCTGCAACGCCCCCCCGGGCTTTGGGCGGCGTTAACGGTTTTGGGCACAGAATATCTGCGCCGGCAGGTGATCCCTGGTCAGATGCAAAGCTTTCCCGCAGAGTTTTTGATTTTCGCTTTGCTCAATGGGGCGCTAATCTTGACCAACTGGCTTATTCTAGCGCTGTTTGTCGTGCCCCAACCCAGTTTCGGCGCGGTGCTGGCACAATGGCCCGTGACCTTATTGGCCTATCCGGTTTGTGTGTTTGTCTTAATACATGTGCTGCGCATTCGCCGCCCCATTGATATGGCCCGTTAAAAGGACCCCGCTACGCCATGAAGCAGCAGGATAAAGATCTGGACCAAAGCGCCCGCGTGATCCGGCGCAGGGCCTTGGTTTTGGGCGGTCTGCAATTGGGCTTTGCTGGGCTTTTGACCCTGCGCATGCGCTATATGCAGATCGACCAAGCGGATCAGTACCGCATGCTGGCCGAGGAAAACCGCATCAATCTGCGTCTGCTGCCCCCCACCCGCGGGCTCATTTTTGATCGCAATGGCGTGCCGATTGCAGAGAATGATCAAAATTATCGGGTCGTGGTGGTGCGCGAGGATGCCGGCGATGTGGCCGCAGCGCTTGAACGGCTGCGCGCGCTGATCCCGATCACCCAAGAAGATATTGACCGCACATTGCGCGAAACCGCTCGGCGCAGCGCTTTTGTGCCTGTGACCGTGGCCGACCGGCTGGCCTGGGAGGATATCTCGCGGGTGGCGGTGAACGCCCCCGCCCTGCCAGGGTTGCACCCGGATGTGGGGCAATCGCGGATCTATCCCATGGGCCAGGATTTCGCCCATGTGGTGGGCTATGTGGGCCCGGTCAGCGATTATGATCTCTCCAAGCTCGAAGATCCCGATCCGGTGCTGCAAATCCCTGAATTCCAAATCGGTAAGGTCGGGGTCGAGGCCAAGCTTGAGGGCGATCTGCGCGGCAAGGCGGGCAATACGCAGATTGAGGTCAATGCGGTGGGCCGGGTGATGCGCGAGCTGTCCCGGACCGAGGGGCAAACCGGCAATAACCTACAGCTTACCGTTGATGAAAAGCTGCAAAACTTTGCCCAAGCGCGGCTCGAAGGCGAAAGCGCGGCCGTGGTGGTGATGGATTGCCAAAACGGGGATTTGCTGGCCCTGGCCTCTTCCCCGTCTTTTGACCCAAACCTCTTCGTGCGCGGGATTTCCAGCGCAGATTACGGGCTGCTGACCAATAACAAATACCGCCCCCTGGCCAATAAAACCGTGCAAGGGCTCTATCCGCCGGGCTCGACCTTTAAGATGGTCACGGCCCTTGCGGCGCTTGAGGCCGGGCTCGTTGGGGTGGAAGACACAGTCTATTGCCCTGGCCATCTGACCGCAGGCGGGCGGCGGTTCCATTGCTGGAAACGTGGCGGGCATGGGCATATGAACCTGCATAACAGCCTGATGCAGTCTTGCGATGTGTATTATTATGACATCTCCCAACGGGTGGGGATCGATAAGATCACCGAAATGGCCCGCAAACTGGGGCTGGGCACCCGCTATGACATCCCCATGTCCGCCGTGGCCGAAGGGCTGACCCCCACCAAAGCTTGGAAACGCAAACGCAAAGATGCTGATTGGCGCATCGGGGATACGCTGAACGCCTCAATCGGTCAGGGCTATGTGCTGGCCTCACCGCTGCAACTGGCGGTGATGACCTCGCGGCTGGCCACTGGCACCGATGTGACGCCGCATCTGGTCAAAGCGGTGGATGGGGTGGATCAGCCCCGCCCAGAGCCGCAATCGCTGGGCCTGAAACGCAGCAATCTGCTGGGCGTGCAGCGGGCGATGTTTGCCGTCAGCAACAACCGCCGCGGCACAGCCTATCGCTCGCGCGTGGATGATGAGGGTTTGCGCATCGCTGGCAAAACCGGCACCAGCCAGGTGCGCAATATCACCAAAGCCGAACGGGCCCGCGGCGTGTTTCGCAATGAAGACCTGCCCTGGGAACGGCGCGATCACGCGCTGTTTGTGGGCTATGCCCCGGCCGAGCGGCCGCGCTATGCGATCTCGGTTGTGGTGGAACATGGCGGCGGCGGCTCGAAAGCGGCCGCCCCCATTGCCCGCGATGTGATGCTTGCGGCCATGGGAGACGGCATGCCCGATCTGAAAGCCTATCCCGCCGCCCATCGCGGCGCGGCCAAAGAACGGCTTGATGCGCTGCATTTGCGCAACCGCCCGGCCCCAGCCAAACCAAAGACCCGCGCATGAGCTATCTTGAGCATCAAATCAAATCCGTGCCCGGCGGCGCGCGTAAATTGCTCTATGTGAATTGGTCGCTGGTGTTGCTGCTGGTGGCCATCGTCACCATTGGCCTGGCCATGCTTTATTCCGTGGCGGGCGGATCCTTTAGCCCTTGGGTCGAGCCCCAAGCCAAGCGGTTTATCATGGGGATGGTGCTGATGTTTATCATCGCCATGGTCCCGATCTGGTTTTGGCGCAATATGGCCGGGTTGGCTTATTTGGGCTCGGTCCTGCTGTTGCTGGCGGTGGAATTTGTTGGGGTTACCGGCATGGGGGCGCAGCGCTGGATTGATCTAGGCTTTATGCGCCTGCAACCCTCAGAGCTGATGAAAATCGCTTTGGTGATGATGCTGGCCGCCTATTACGATTGGCTTGATCTTGAAAAGGTCTCGCGCCCGTTTTGGGTGCTGCTGCCAGTGGTTTTGATCATGATCCCCACAGCGCTGGTGCTGAAACAGCCCGATTTGGGCACTGCGATCCTGCTGGTGACAGGCGGCGGCATCGTGATGTTTCTCGCCGGGGTGCATTGGCTCTATTTCGGAGCGGTGATTGCCGCAGGCGCAGGTACGATCTATACGGTTTTCGCCTCGCGCGGCACCGAATGGCAGCTGCTGAAAGATTATCAGTTCCGCCGCATCGACACGTTTTTAGACCCGGCCAGCGATCCACTTGGCGCGGGCTATCACATCACCCAGTCGAAAATCGCTCTAGGATCGGGCGGTTGGGCCGGGCGCGGCTTCATGGAAGGCACGCAATCGCGGTTGAACTTCCTGCCGGAAAAACACACCGATTTCATCTTCACCACCCTGGCCGAAGAGTTCGGTTTTGTGGGCGCGTTTTCCCTACTGGCGCTTTATGGCGGGGTGCTGATCCTGTGCCTGGGCTCGGCCATGGTCAATCGCGACCGGTTCAGCTCCCTATTGATCATGGGGGTGGCGGCGACATTCTTCCTGTTTTTCGCGGTCAACATGTCCATGGTCATGGGCATGGCCCCGGTGGTGGGGGTGCCTTTGCCGCTGGTCTCTTATGGGGGCTCTGCCATGCTGGTGCTGCTGGCCGGGTTCGGATTGGTGCAATCGGCTCATGTGCACCGCCCAAGATAAGCTAGGTTTCCGATGATCACTGCCCTGTTTTCCGCCGCCCCAAATATGTGGGCCGCTTATGAAGCCCCGCTGCACGCGCAATTTGAACGCGCTGGTCTGTCGGTGGACCTGATCTGCGCCCCCGCCGCGGATATGGACCCGGCGCAAGTGGATTATCTGATCTATGCCCCCGGCGGATCGGTGGAGGATTTCACCCCTTTCACCAGGGCCAAAGCGGTGCTGAGCCTTTGGGCTGGGGTCGAGGCCATCGCGCCCAATCCCAGCCTGACCCAGCCCTTGGCCCGCATGGTGGACCCTTCTTTGGCCGAGGGTATGCGCGAATGGGTGGCCGGTCATGTGCTGCGCCACCATCTAGGCATGGATGCACAAATCCATGGCCAGAACGGGCAATGGATCCCAGTGGTGCCCCCTTTGGCCAAGCAGCGCCCGGTCAGCATCCTAGGCCTTGGGGAGCTGGGCCAGGCCTGCGCGCAAAGCCTTATTGGGCTTGGTTTTCCGGTCACCGGCTGGAGCCGCCACCCCAAAGACCTGCCCGGCATGCGCTGCCTATCCGGTGAAGACGGGTTCCGCGAAACCCTAAGCACAGCGCAAATTCTGGTGCTGCTCTTGCCGCTTACGGCCGCCACAGAGAACCTGATTAATACGGATGCATTGGCGATGCTGCCCGAAGGCGCGGTGATCTTGAACCCAGGGCGCGGCGGTTTGATCGATGATCACGCTTTGCTGGGCGCATTGGATGACGGGCGCGTTGGCCATGCCACCCTGGATGTGTTCCGCTGCGAACCCCTGCCCGCAGATCACGCCTATTGGCAGCACCCGAAGGTGACCGTGACCCCGCATATCGCCTCGAGCACACGGCCCGAAACCGCCTCAGGGGTGATTGCCGAGAATATCCAACGCGCAGAGGCCGGCCGGCCCCTGCTGCATTTGGTGGATCGCAGCGCGGGCTATTGAGCCCTAACGCAGGATCGGCGGGCTATCTGGATCGCTGCCCGGCGCCGGGCGCGCAGGGCGCTCTTCGGGCTGTGGCGGCTCGGGCAGATCAAAGCGCAGCCCCACCACAGCCAAATGCTGGGCGATGGGATCATCGGTGGTAAAGAACGCCACATCCAGATCCGGCGCGCCATCCCCATAAAACCGCACCGCATCCGCAATCGCCCCAGCCAGCGCCGTTTCGGCCTCGGGCACGGCATCGATCACCGCAAGAATATGGCGGGTGCTACCATCTGCATAGAGCGCCTGGGCCAGAAAAGCCGCGCGCGCCAAGCCGCTGGCGCGGGCAAGACGCGCATCCAAAGCGGTGAGAAACGGCTCTGGGATGTCACGCGGCGCGCGCAATTCCTGAGGCGGCAACGCCTCGCCGCTTTCCGGAGCAATCTCTAGAATATCAGCGAGCCACTCTAATTGCGCCGGGGCAAAGACCATCTCAGCGTCGCTGCCCAAATTCACCGCCAGGCCCAGACCTTGCCCGGCCAACATGCGGATCAACACCCGGCCCGGCAGAACCGCATGGGCCGCAATCTCGCTGACGAAACCTGCCAAACGCTCCTCGCGGTCAAACACCACAGTGAAAGCGCCATCTTCGGTCTCGAACAAATGCGGGGAAATCTGATCATCCTGCGCTTCGCCTTCTAGCAGCAACCAAAGCTGCGCATCCGCAAGGGCGCTATAGGCGGCCATAGCGGCCTGCATATCCTCGGGCGCAGCAAGCATCGCCTGAAACGCGTGATCAAGATCCGTTGCCTCAGCCATGGCACACCCTTTGTTCATTTCCCAATGGACCCCCTTGGCGCTAAGGCTTTCCCAAGATGGAGGCAAGACGCGATGACGGCACAGGAGCATGAGGAATTGGCAGCGCTACAGGCCAAAATCCGCGCCTGCCGATTATGCGCAGATCGCTTTGCCGCCACAGCGACCGCACATCGCCCAAGGCCTGTGGTCTGGTTTGGCCCCTCGCCACGCATATTGATCGCCGGGCAAGCGCCGGGGATGCGTGTTCAGCACTCGGGCAAACCCTTTACGGACCCTTCAGGCG
>JAOXSB010000215.1 GCA_025800345.1 Mangrovicoccus sp.
GCTGGTGAAAATCGGCGGCCATAACCCGTTTGAACCCGCCGCCCTAGGCTCGGCCATCCTGCACGGGCCCCATGTGTATAATTTCCAAGATGTCTATGCGCGGCTGGTATCCGCCAATGCCAGCGTGGAGATCCATGATGCCCAAGGGCTCACCGCCGCCGTGAGCCATTTGATCCAACCAGGGGCAGCTGCGCCTTTGGCCTATGCGGCTTGGGAGCTGTCCTCCGCCGGGGCCGATGTCACCGACAAGGCCCTGAGTTTGATCCTAGAGCATCTGGCCAGCCCTGCCGAGGCCAGCGCCTGATGCGCGCCCCAGGGTTTTGGCATGCCCCCAACCCCAGCTGGCAAGCCCAGCTGCTGAGCCCCTTAGGCGCGGTTTACGCTCGGGCCACGGCAAACCGCTTGGCCAAGGGCCAGCCTTGGCGCGCCCCGGTGCCGGTGATTTGTGTGGGCAACCTTAATGCTGGCGGCACAGGCAAAACCCCCACGGTGATCGCGATTTTGCAGCATTTGATCGCCGCGGGGCTCTCACCCATGGTGCTCTCTCGCGGCCATGGGGGACAGCTTGAGGGGCCCGTGTTGGTGGACCCAAAAGGCCATAGCGCGGCGGAGGCCGGGGATGAGCCGCTATTGATGGCCGCTTTTGCCCCGGTGGTGGTGGCCAAAGATCGCCAGGCAGGGGCAAAATTCGCCGCCGCTCAAGGGGCGCAGATCATCGTGATGGATGATGGGTTCCAAAACCCCGGCTTGATACAGGATTTCGCCCTGGTCACGGTGGATGCCCATCTCGGCTTTGGCAATGGGCGCTGCATTCCCGCAGGCCCTTTGCGCGAGCCTGTGGCCACAGGGTTGGCGCGGGCCGATCTGCTGCTGAGCATCGGCAATCACAAAGCTCAAAGCGCCTTTCGCAGCCAATGGGGCGGGGAAATCGCCGATGCGGGCTGCCCCCATATCAGCGCCGAGATCGCCCCCCTGCCCATGGGGATGGATTGGCAAGGCATGCGGGCGCTGGCCTTTGCTGGGATCGGGCATCCTGAGAAAATGTTTGCCACTTTGCGCGGTCTTGGGGTGGAGCTGATCCGCGCTGTGCCCTTGGGCGATCACCAACCCCTGACCCCGGCGCTCATGACCCGGCTGGAGCGCGATGCAAAAAGCCTTGGCGCGCAATTGGTGACCACGGAAAAAGACGCGGTGCGCCTGCCCCCGGAGTTCCGGCAAAAGGTCCTTACCCTGCCGGTGCGGTTAAGCCCGGAAAATTGGGATTGGCTCGATGGGTTTTTGGACCGCGCCGGGCTGCAAGCGCCTTAATAGGCCAAGCGCTGCGCGATGGTTTCCGACAAACGCACCAAAGCGCGGCCATGGGCATCGGCCACAGCTTGAAGCCCCTCGCCGCGCACCGGCTCGGAAATATCAAACCGCCCAGAACGATCAGAAATACCCGAATCGCGCGGAGCAATCGCATATTGGCCGCTTAGGCGCAGGATATTGTCCTGCCCCACCAGCATTTGCGAGATGGAAACGCTGACCTCTGCCGCAGGCGGGCGGGCAAAAGGCCAAGGCTCGGCGGCCACACGGGCTTGCAAAATCACCCCAATATTTTCCGCTAAGGTCAGGGTGACGCCCCGCTGGGGCACATCCGCCCAAGCGGTTTTGCGCAAGGCCCGCAAAGCGCCATCTTCGCTCTGCACCACGATCTCATCGGCCGCCGCATAGCGCGGCAAAGACACATCGCGGATCTCCACCGAGCTCACGATCGGGCGCAAGCGCTGTTGCGAGCTGGGCGGATCAAGCAGATATTGCGCCACGGGTGGGCCAGAACACCCTGCAAGAAGCGCCGCAAAAAAGGCTCCGATCACTGCTGCCCGCATCTTATCGTCCTCTGATCAAAGCGCTTGGGTCACGCTCAAGAGCTCGGGCCAGCGAAGAGATCGCCCGCGCCGTTTCCCGCAAATCGCGCAGCGCGCCCATGGTTTGAGCATTAAATTCCGAGCGCGTCCCATAAGCGGCCATCACCGCATCGGCCTGGGCCAAAAGATCCTCGATCTGTGCGGCCAGATCAGGCAGATCATCAACGGCGCTGGCCACACTATCAGCGGCGGCACTGGCCGAGGCCATAGTGGCATTGGCATTTTCCACCAAACCGCCGCCCTGCACCTCTTTCAGCACTAGGGTGAATTCTTCCAGCGCGTCCGACAATGCTTGCGGCACCCGGGCGGTGTGTTCGCTGGCCAAGATCCCATTGGTGGTGGCCACCAATTCCGCCGAACGGGTGGTGAGCTCTTCCAGGGGCAGATCCGCCGCCCGCGCGCTGAGCAAACGCAGGTTCTCGACAATTTCAGGCAGGCCGGTCACCGCATCCTGAACCGACGCCATGATCGCCTCTGTTCGGCCAATGGCCGCCACCAGAGCGCTCACGGCCTCGTCTTGATTCAGCCCGGCCACAAGATCATAGACCTCATCCGCAGCCTTGCCGAGATCGCTGGCCAGGGTTTGCAATTCTTCAGATTGAATGACCCCTCGGGCATCCTCCATCAGCCCCACGAAACTGTCAGGGGCTTTGCGGAACCCGTCAGAGGCCAAGAAATCCTCAACCCCATGCAGCACGCCAATGACCGACTGCATCACCTCTTCAAAGGGCAACTCTTGGACCCGTTCCAGCACACCCTCCGCCGAAGCGGTCATATCGCTCAACTCGGCTGGCACCGTGGGCAAAACCGGATGCGGGACATGATCAAGCTGCATTTCCGCCGGGGCCGCATCGGGCAATTGCACCAGCTCGATTTTCAAAGCTGGGTTAAAGATGCCTTGATTGGCCAGCCGGGCGCGCAGCCCGTTAGAGACCGCATCCGCAAGGAAATTCAGCGCCTCGTC
>JAOXSB010000218.1 GCA_025800345.1 Mangrovicoccus sp.
GAGGTGAGTAGACGGTTCATTTAAGCCTCCCTTAATTGAGAACCGGTGCTTTTTTTATTCTTTTGGGGCGCCGGGATCTAACGCCCCGGTCGCTCATTAAACCCAGCGGAAAACCGCGGCCGCGTAAAGGGTACAAATGCCCAAAGCGTAAGGTTGTGGGTAATCAGTAAGGCCCAGCCAGGCCAAATTGATAAAGGCCGAGCCCAATAGTGTGATGAAGAGCCGATCGCCACGGGTGGTCTCGATCTGCAAAATACCCACCCGCGGGGTTTCAGGGAATTTGATCGCCAAAATGGTGAAGGTGATCAGCAGGCAGGCGATGGTGGCGAAAAACGCCGCCGTGGGCCATGTCCAAGCCATCCATTCCATATCTTCGGTCCTTTCCGAACTGTCTCGTGAGGGAAGGGCGGCCAAGATGCGGCCGCCCTGGCGGGTGGGTTATACCCGCCCCATGGCAAAGCCTTTGGCGATGTAATTGCGCACGAAATAGATCACGAGCGCGCCGGGCACGATGGTGAGGATACCAGCCGCTGCGAGCACGCCCCAATCCACCCCTGCCGCGCCCACGGTGCGGGTCATGGTGGCCGCGATGGGTTTGGCATCCACGCTGGTCAGGGTCCGGCTGAGCAGCAATTCCACCCAAGAGAACATGAAGCAGAAGAAAGCCACCACACCAATGCCCGAGGCAATCAAGGGCATAAAGATCTTCACGAAGAACTTCCCGAAGCTATAGCCATCGATATAGGCGGTCTCGTCGATC
>JAOXSB010000219.1 GCA_025800345.1 Mangrovicoccus sp.
CTGATCTGCACCGGCGCCACAAGCCGCGCGGTCATGGGCATGGTGATGTGCGCCCTGCGCCCGGCCCGCGCGGATGGGGTATCCGTGCATGTGGGGCGACCGCGCCCGGCCACCGCCGCGCTTGGGATCGGCCTTGCCGCGGCACTGGGGTTTGCGCTTTTGCCCCTTTGGGCCGCACTTGTTGTGATCGGGATCAGTGCAGTATTTGCCGCAGCTGTCGCCCGTTTGGCCCAGGTGAAAATCGGCGGTCAAACCGGCGATGTATTGGGCGCGGTGCAGCAGATCAGCGAGATCGCAGGGCTTTTGGCTATCTCCGCCCTGCTCTGAGCCAAGCCCAGCCGCATAAGAAAAAGCCCCGACCGCTGGGGCCGGGGCAATGATTTCGCGATAAGACTAGGGCTGATTAAGCGGCGCGGCTGAGCAGTACATCGCCCACTTTTTGCTGCGCTTCGCTTTCATCCGTGCCGGCCACAGCGGCCACTTCGCGAGTCAAACGCTCAAGCGCGGCTTCGTAAAGCTGACGCTCGGAATAGCTCTGCTCGCGCTGATCATCGGCGCGATGCAGATCGCGCACCACTTCAGCGATAGAGATCAGATCCCCGGAATTGATCTTTTGTTCATATTCCTGCGCACGGCGAGACCACATGGCGCGCTTGACCTTGGCCTTGCCCCGCAGAGTGGTCATGGCTTGATCAATCACCGCCGGGCTGGACAAAGACCGCATCCCCACTTCGGTCGCCTTATTGGTGGGCACCCGCAAGGTCATCTTGTCTTTCTCAAAGGAGATCACAAACAATTCTAGGCTAATACCCGCCACGGTTTGCTCTTCGATCGACACAATTTGCCCAACACCATGGGCAGGGTAAACCACATAGTCGTCAGGGCGAAATTCCAAAGTCTTGGTCTTGCTCATATGTGTCCGAACCTCGTTCTATGCGCTCGCTTCCGGGCATTGCGCCACAAGAAACGAGAGGACAAAAAACAACGCCCTTGCGCCATTAGGAGCAAGACGTTCCTTACCGTCCATCAATGTAACAGCACCATAACAAAAAATAGGCTCTCAAGAAAGAGCTATTTTCCAAGCAAATATCAGCCATGCGAAAATCGCATGGCATGATTTCTCAGGTGTTAAGCGTCTTGTTGCGCCGGGGCTTCCGAGAAATATTTCTCTAGCTTGCCCTCTTCGCCATCATGCTTTTCAGCATCGGGCAGCGGATCTTTTTTCTCGTAGATCACAGGCCAAAGCTCGGAATATTTGCGGTTGAACTCGACCCATGTTTCCATGCCGGGCTCCGTATCCGGGCGAATGGCATCGGCGGGGCATTCTGGCTCGCAAACCCCACAATCGATACATTCATCGGGATGGATCACCAGGGTGTTCTCCCCCTCATAGAAACAGTCCACCGGACACACCTCGACGCAATCGGTGTATTTGCAAGCAATGCAATTATCGGTGACGACATAGGTCATTGGGGTATCCGTTCTCTGTTCGCGCGGTTAGGTATTCACAGCGCGCAGATCATTCAAGCGCAGATCTGCGGGTTTGCGCCAAGACGCGGCGATCTTTTTTGCTGGGACGACCCGATATTGGCTTTGGCGCGCCATCTGGCAGCGCTGGTTTCACCGCTGGCGAAAGGTCGTGATACAGGCTTTGCGCTTCCGGAGCCGGGCCACGGCGTTCAGAAAGCTGCAAAATTTCCACCACGCGAATTTGGCGCGCTTGGGGAAAGCTCAACTTATCGCCAGCCCGCACCCCGTAAGAGGCTTTGCGCACCGGATTGCCGTTCACGCGAATTTTACCCGAGGTTACAAGCTCGGCGGCCAGCCCTCGGGTTTTGAAGAACCTTGCATGCCAAAGCCATTTATCCACCCGCATCCGGCCCGATGCGGTGGCGGCTTTGGCACTGCTTGGATCAGGTTTTGTCACGCAAACCCATCAATGCGGCGGCAAATGGGTTATCTGGGTCGATTTTCTTTTCCTTGGCCGGGGGCCGTGCGGAATAGGTTTTCGCCCCGTCAGGCTGCTTGCGCGGTGGGCGCTTGCCCCCTTGGCCTTTTTTGCCCTTGGGCTTCTGGCCGGGCTCCCCATTGCGGCGATTGCCGCCCTGACGTCCCTGGCCGCCGGAGTCATCGCGAGATTTCCCGCGATTCGGCCGGTTCGGCCGACGCTTTGGCGCCCAGGTAAAGGTGTAGAACACCTCCATCTGCGGCTCTTCAGGCGCGTTCTCGCTCTCAGGTTCAGCTGTTGCCGCAGCAGGCTCGACCTCAGATGCAGCGGCTTCTTCCGCGGCGGGGGCATCCTCGCCTGCGCTCTCGACCGGCGCTACGCTTTCAGCGGTTTCAGCCGCTGGGGTTTCTGCCTCAGGGCTGGCTTCAGCCTCTGGTGCATCGGCACCAGCCTCAGGGGATGGCTCAGCTTCTGGGGCCGCTGGCTCGGCTGGCTCTTCAACCCGCTGCTTGACCCGTTCGCCACGCTCTGCGCGATAGCCCAGCCCTTCCATGAGCCCAGAGAATTGCTCCAAGGTCATGCCAGTGATCGACAGCATATCGGGTGTGGCCTCAAAGCCACCACGGGTGTCTTGGACCCGCAGCATATCCGCCAAACGCTCTAGCATATCGATGCGAATCGCCCGCTCGCCCGCAGCGCGATAGCCTGCCATGCTGTGATAGCCTTCGGGCAGCCCCTCACCTGTGGGCACAGTCACCAAGCCCGGCGGCGGCGCTTCGGGGAATTCGTCAAAACCGCGGGCCAAAGACCACAGCACCAAACGCAGACGCGTGGGCGCAGGTTTCAGCAGCGCAGGCATAAAGATCGTGAACTGACCAAAGCGCACCCCATGTTTGCGCAGCGCGCCACGGGCCTCTTGATCCAGCGCTTTCACATCAGAGGCCACCGTATCACGGGGGGCCACGCCCAGAGCTTCGAGCATCTGGAACGCAAAGCCACGGCTCAGCCCAGTGAGGGCT
>JAOXSB010000246.1 GCA_025800345.1 Mangrovicoccus sp.
GGCCCGCTGGTCGGCCACTTGGCCGCCTGGAACTATTTCATGTCCGTGGACACCCCGGAAAACGAAGCCTTTATTGACAGCTGGATCGAGTTCATCGGTGACGAAAACCGCGTGACCAATGACCCGATGGAGGCCCATTACGTCGGCTTCAACATGTGGGTGAAAGCCGCTGAAGCCGCAGGGACCACCGATGCAGATGCGGTGATCGCAGCGCTGCCCGGCACCGAAGTGCCGAACCTGACCGGCGGGATTTCCGTGATGCTGCCCAACCACCACATCACCAAGCCGGTGCTGGTCGGTGAGATCCAAGATGATGGTCAATTCGACGTTGTTTGGGAAACCGAAGATCTGGTGCCGGGGGATGCATGGTCCGATTTCCTGCCGGAATCTGCTGTGCTGAAATCCGATTGGGTTGATCTGAATTGCGGCAATTTCAACACCGAAACCGAGACCTGCGGCGGCTCCTAATCCGCGCATATTCTGGTGAAGTGTAACGGATGGCCCCGGTGCGCCGGGGCTATCCAATGACAAGGACATTCCATGCATTTCCTGCTGCGCCTCTTGGGGCGGGTTCTTGGCCTATGCGTGCTGCTGATCGCGCCGTTTATGGTTCAGGCCCAAAGTTTTGATGATCTGGTGCGCGCCTTGCCCGAGGGCAAATTTGATGACCGCGCAAAGGTGATCGCCCAGATTGCCCAGACGGGTGATGATCGCGCGGCGGATACGCTGACCGCGCTGCTTGAGGGCAATCTGCATGTGCTCAAGGCCGATGATAGCCTGGTAGTGATTTCCAAACGCGGCACCCAGACCATCGCAGCAGATGCTCTGAGCGGTGAAGATCGCGGCGTTGTCAAAAAGCGTGGATCGAAAAAGATCCGTGTGAACAATGCGTTGCGGCGGGAATTGCGGGCGGCTATCGGGCGGCTGACCTTGGCCCATCCGGACCCTGTGCGACGCCTGGCGGCGGCAGAGGCGGCATTCAAAGCCGCAGATCCTAGCCAGATCGCGCTGTTGCACAGCGTGCTTGAGACAGAAGAGAATAAGAAGATCCGCGGCGCCTTGACCGAGGCTGTGGCCGCGTCCCAACTGGCCGATGCTGAGGCAACTACAGCCGATAAGCTTGATGCCATTTCCGTGTTGCGCAAACGTGGCGATCAAGAGGCGCTGACGTTGCTTTCGCCCTTGGTGCAAAGCGATGATCCGGCCCTGGCCGAGGCCGCCGAAGAGGCGGTGGTGAAGATCGAGCAATCCAAACGTTTGTGGGGCCTGGCACAAAATGTGTGGTTTGGCATGTCTTTGGGATCGGTCTTGCTGCTGGCGGCTATTGGTTTGGCCATCACCTTTGGGGTGATGGGGGTGATCAATATGGCCCATGGCGAGCTTGTGATGCTGGGGGCCTATACGACTTTTGCGGTGCAAGAAGCCATTCGTGGCGCGTTTCCCGAGCTCTTCGACTGGTCGCTTTTGATTGCCGCGCCATTGGCATTCCTGGTGGCGGGAGGTGTGGGCGTGGCCATTGAACGGGGCTGTGTGCGCTATCTTTACGGCCGCCCGCTGGAGACGCTCTTGGCCACTTGGGGGATCAGCCTGATCTTGCAGCAAACCGTGCGCTCGATCTTTGGGCCAAACAATCGCGAAGTGGGCAATCCCTCTTGGATGTCCGGCGCATTCGAGCTGGGGCAGATGACCATTACCTATAACCGGCTGTGGATTTTGCTCTTCGCGCTGGCAGTGTTTTTTGTGCTGCTATTCGTGCTCAAGAAAACCCCGATTGGGTTGCAGATGCGGGCGGTGACGCAAAACCGGCAGATGGCTGCGGATATGGGCATTCGCACTGGCTGGGTGGATGCGATGACCTTTGGTCTTGGGGCCGGGATTGCCGGGCTGGCGGGGGTGGCGCTCAGCCAGATCGACAATGTGTCGCCCAATCTGGGCCAAAGCTATATCGTGGACAGTTTCATGGTGGTGGTGTTTGGCGGGGCAGGCTCGATTTGGGGCACGCTGGCAGCAGCCTTTAGCCTCGGGATCGCCAATAAGTTCATGGAGCCTTGGACCGGGGCAGTGTTGGCCAAGATCCTGGTGCTCGTGTTCATCATCCTCTTCATCCAAAAACGTCCCCGGGGCCTCTTTGCGGTGCGCGGCCGGGCGGTGGATCAATGATGCGCGTTGCGGGCGGCATGGTTGAACACCAAAGGCAGACCCGGCCCTTGGGGGCATCGAGCCCCCGCTGGCCGGGGCACAGCGCTAGGGCGCAGTGCCGGGCAAACGGCAACGGCGTGATCAAGACAGGTGATGGCCCCATTGCCGCGCGTCAGCGCGGCTGGGCCCAACGGGAAGAGGTCTGCCTTGGCAGGCCGATGACGGGCGGGAGCGCCCCTTCACTTTGCGGAGACAGTTGAAATGGGTTTGATCGACCGCCGCATGGGTATTTTCTTGGCTGGGCTTTTCGTGCTCACCGTGGCGATCCCTTATGGAAACCTGGCCATGTCGGGCCAGCCGGTACCCTCTTATGTGGTCTCCCTGCTGGGGAAATATCTCTGCTATGCGTTGTTGGCCGTGGCTCTGGATCTGGTCTGGGGCTATTGCGGGATCCTCTCCCTCGGCCATGGGGCGTTTTTCGCCTTGGGCGGCTATGCCATGGGCATGCACCTGATGCGCGAGATCGGGGATCGCGGGGTTTACGCCAATCCCGACCTGCCTGATTTCATGGTGTTTTTGAATTACGAGGCCTTGCCATGGTATTGGCACGGCTTTGATATGTTCTGGTTCGCTTGCATCATGGTGCTGGCGGTGCCGGGTCTGCTCGCCTTTGTGTTCGGCTGGTTTGCCTTCCGCTCCCGGGTCACCGGCGTTTATCTGTCGATCATCACCCAGGCTATGACCTATGCGCTGATGTTGGCCTTTTTCCGCAATGAGATGGGCTTTGGTGGCAATAATGGTCTGACCGACTTCAAAGATGTTCTGGGCTTTGATCTGCAATCGGATGTGACCCGGGCGTGGCTTTTTGGGCTTTCAGGCCTGGCCCTCGCGGCAGGCTTGCTGATTGCCAAAGCCATCACCGATAGCAAACTGGGCAAAGTGCTGATTGCGGTGCGCGACGCGGAAAGCCGCACGCGCTTCCTGGGATACCGGGTCGAGGAATATAAATTATTCGTCTTTGTGGTCTCGGCCATGATGGCAGGGGTGGCCGGGGCGCTTTATGTGCCCCAGGTCGGGATCATCAATCCGGGCGAGTTCAGCCCCGCCAATTCCATCGAGATCGTGATCTGGGTGGCCCTGGGCGGTCGCGGCACCCTGGTGGGCGCGGCTTTGGGGGCGATCCTTGTGGCCGGGGCGAAAACCCTGCTCACGGGCTGGTTGCCAGAAGTTTGGCTCTTTGCCTTGGGCGCGCTGTTCGTGCTGGTCACGATCTTCTTGCCCAAAGGCGTGTTGGGCCTGATCGAAGGCCGGCAAAAAGGGCAAAGCGCCAGCCGCGAACGGGCGGCGGCCCGCGCTGATGGGGTCGATCTTGAAGTGCGCCCGGAAGAGCTGCGCGGTGAAGAGGTGAAATCATGAGCATTCAACTGGCCCTTGATGGTGTCTCGCGCAGCTTCGATGGGTTCAAAGCCATCAATGAGCTGTCCCTGACCGTGGAAAAAGGCGAGCTGCGCGCGGTGATCGGCCCCAATGGGGCGGGCAAAACCACCATGATGGATATCATCACCGGCAAGACCCGTCCCGATACCGGCAGTGTGATGTGGAACCAGACCATAGATCTGACCGAGCAAGACGAGGCGGGCGCGGCCCGGCTTGGCATCGGACGGAAATTCCAAAAACCCACGGTGTTTGAAACCCAAAGCGTTGAGGACAATATCGCGCTGTCCTTGGCGGGCGAGCGTTCGGTTTGGGCCTCGCTCTTTCATCGCCGCAGCCCCGCCGAGGCCACGCGGATCACCGAGATTTTGGAATTGGTGCGCTTGGAAGATCAACGCAGCGATCAAGCCGGGGATCTGAGCCATGGGCAAAAACAATGGCTGGAGATCGGCATGTTGCTGGCCCAAGATCCTGAATTGCTGTTGGTGGATGAACCTGCCGCGGGCATGACCGATGCGGAGACCATGCGCACCGCGGATCTGCTGCGGGATATTGCGGGCAAGCATACGGTGATCGTGGTGGAGCATGATATGGAATTTGTGCGCGCGCTCGATTGCCGGGTGACCGTGCTGCACCAAGGCCATGTTCTGGCCGAAGGCTCGCTGGATCACGTTTCCGCCAATCCCGAAGTGGTGGAGGTCTATCTTGGCCGCTGATTTGACCTTGAACCCATGGATCTTTCGGCTCTGGGGGCCGCTATGCTGAGTGTAAATAATATCGATCTGCATTATGGAGCCGCCCAAGCCCTGCGAGGGGTCTCTATGGCGGTGCGGCCAGGCGAGGTGACAGCTGTGCTGGGGCGCAATGGGGTGGGCAAAACCACGTTGCTACGCGCCATTGTGGGCCGCCAACGGATCTCGGCTGGGGATATCCAATGGGAAGGCGCGCGGGTGGATGGGCTGCGCCCAGATGCGCGCGCCCGCGCTGGCATTGCCTCAGTGCCCCAAGGGCGCGAGATTTTCCCGCTGCTTTCGGTGCATGAGAATCTACAAACCGGCTTTGCGCCGCTGCCCCGCACAGAGCGGGTGATCCCTGATGAGGTCTTTGAGCTGTTTCCCGTCTTGCGCGAAATGCTCACCCGCCGGGGCGGCGATTTGTCCGGGGGGCAGCAACAGCAATTGGCGATTGGCCGGGCGTTGGTGACGCGGCCCCGGCTTTTGGTGCTGGATGAGCCCACCGAAGGCATTCAGCCTTCGATCATCAAGGATATTGGCCGGGCCATTTCCTATCTGCGCGATCGCGGCGATATGGCGATCTTGCTGGTGGAGCAGTATTTCGAATTCGCGCGGGATCTTTGTGATCAATACCATGTCATGGACCGGGGCCAGATCGTGCAATCGGGCAGCCGTGCCGAGATGAATGAAGACGAAGTGCGCGGATTGCTGACCGTATAACGCAGCCCCGTGTTTATGCCAAAGGCATCAGATCCGTGATCTAGACGGTTTTGATGCGCTTTGCGCAGCGTCATCGGTGCGAGAATTAAAAATTCTTTAAAATTGTCATTGTTCACGGCTAGGCTTCCTGAAGAACAATAAAAATTCAGGGACGGCTATGTTTGCGATTATTCTCTCGCTCGTATTGCTGATGTATCTCGCGTATCGCGGCATCAGCGTTTTGATCCTTGCGCCGGTGCTGTCATTGATGGCGGCGGCGCTGTCTGGGGCCTCTCCGGTCTTGGCAACCTATACGCAGATCTTCATGCCCGCGCTTGGGGGCTATGTGATCAAGTTCTTTCCACTTTTCTTGCTTGGTGCGATTTTTGGCAAGTTGATGGAAGTCTCTGGCGCAGCGCGGGTGATCGCGGAATGGATCATCGCCAAAGTGGGCCAGGGTCAAGCGGCCCTTGCGGTGGTTTTGGCCTGCGGGGTGCTGACCTATGGCGGGGTATCGCTCTTTGTGGTGGCCTTTGCGGTTTACCCCATCGCAGCCTCGCTATTCGCGCGCGCGGGCAATCCCAAACGGTTCATCCCAGCGGCGATTGCTTTGGGCTCTTTCACCTTCACCATGACCGCCTTGCCCGGCACCCCGGCGATCCAAAACGCGATCCCGGCGCCCTATTTTGGCACCGATGCTTTCGCCGCGCCGCTGTTGGGGCTGATGGCTGGGGCGATCATGTTTGGCGGCGGTGTGCTCTGGCTGAATTACCGGATCAAAGGCGCGATCCGCGCGGGCAATGGCTATGGCGAAGAGGATGAATATGCCACTGCTGCCCTTAATGAGCCGGCCAATGCGCGCGCGCCCAGCAGTTCAGAGGCGTTCTTGGCCTTCTTGCCCATCATCGTTGTGATCGGGCTGAATTTGATCCTGTCGCGGCTGATCTTCCCGATGATGGATTTTTCCTACCTGGCCGAAGAAGTCTATGGCGGCATCACCATTGATGATGTGCGCGGGATCTGGGCGATTATCGCAGCGCTGGTGGCCGCCGTGCTGACCATTATCGCGCTGTATTTCAAAACCCTGCGCGAAGGGTTGAATGATGCGCTGGTCAAAGGCGTGAACGGCTCGTTTCTGCCGATTTTCAACACCGCGTCAGAGGTGGGCTATGGCACGGTGATCGCCAGCTTGCCTGCATTCTTGCTGATCAAGAACGGGGTGACAGGTATTATGCCCGAAACGCCGCTGATCTCTTTGGCGATTGCGGTGAATGTGCTGGCGGGGATCACCGGGTCAGCCTCGGGGGGGATGTCCATCGCCCTAGAGGCATTGGGCGATACCTATGTGCAACTGGCTCAAGCGGTGGATTTGAACCCTGAATTGCTGCACCGGGTGGCAGCGATCTCTTCGGGCGGGTTTGATTGCTTGCCCCATAATGGTGCGGTGATCACGCTGTTTGCCATCACCGGGCTGAACCACCGCAAAAGCTATCCTGATCTTTTCGTGGTGGCGGTGGTGATCCCAGTCATCGCATTGATCACCGTGATCACTTTGGGCAGCCTGTTCTAAACCAGTTGCGGGCGCGCGGTGCTTATCGCGCGCCTGATCTTAAGCGTTCTGCGTGAAGCTATCGGTATATTGGGCGCGCAGGGCTGCCTTTTGCACTTTGCCCATGGTGTTGCGCGGCAGTTCGGGCAGAATTTCAATCCGCCGGGGCTGTTTGAACCGGGCCAGGGTCTCGGCCATGGCAGCGCGGATCTGTTCCAGATCGATCTGGGCGCCGGGCTCGGGCACCAACACAGCCACAGGGCTTTCGCCAAAATCTGGATGCGGCGCGCCTACCACCGCGCTTTCCAGCACGCCGGGCTGTTCATCAAGCAGCAGCTCAATCTCTTTGGGATAGATATTAAACCCGCCCGAGATGATCAGATCTTTGCCGCGCCCGACGATGGTCAGGTAATCATCCTTGTCCAACTGGCCCAAATCGCCGGTGATAAAGAACCCGTCCTTGCGCAGTTCTTCGGCGGTTTTCTCGGGCATTTGCCAATAGCCCTGAAACACATTTGGCCCGCGCACTTCCACCATGCCAATCTCGCCTTTGGGCAGGGGCGCGCCGCTTTCGGGATCGGTGATTTTCACCTCAACTCCCGGCAAGGCCGGGCCCACTGTGCCCGCGCGCCGTTCGCCGTCATAAGGATTGGAGGTGTTCATATTGGTTTCGGTCATGCCATAGCGTTCGAGAATGCGGTGACCGCTACGGGCTTCGAACCGTTCATGGGTTTCGGCCAAAAGAGGCGCTGAGCCCGAGATAAAGAGCCGCATATGCTGCGCCAGATCACCAGTAAAACGCGTATCCTCCAGCAAGCGGGTGTAGAAGGTGGGCACACCCATCATGGTGCTGGCCTGGGGCATGGCGGCGATCACTGCATCCAGGTCGAATTTGGGCAGGAAGATCATCGAGCCGCCAGCAAGCAAGGTGATATTTGTGCCCACAAACAGCCCATGGGTGTGATAGATCGGCAAAGCGTGCAGCAGCACGTCACGCTCGGTAAAGCGCCAAAAATCGATCAGGGTTTGCGCGTTGCTGAGCAGATTGGCCTGGCTCAGCATCGCCCCTTTGGAACGCCCGGTGGTGCCCGAGGTATAAAGGATTGCAGCGAGATCTTCGGCCGCGCGCGGTGTGACATCCTCCAATGGCGTGCAGCTATTGGCCAGATCCGCCAAGCTGCCATCGCCATGTGCCCCCAGATGCATCAGCTTGGCCCCTTGGGTGGCGGCGATCGGGGCTAGGGCGTCTTGGCTTTGCGGGGCACAGATCACCCCGCGGGCGCCGGAATTTTCGATGAAATATTGCAGTTCTGCCGGGGTATAGGCGGTGTTGAGCGGCAAGAGCACCACACCAGTTTGAATGCAGGCGGCAATCAGGGCCAACGCTTCGGGGGATTTGGGGGTTTGGGTGGCCAAACGATCCCCTGGCTCCAGCCCCATTTCCAGCAAGGCCGCCCCATAACGCCCGGCCAGCGTGACGAAGGCCCCATAGCTGAGGCTGGTGCCGCCGGGCAGATGCAGGAACACCCGATCCGAGCCGCGATGGCGCCCGAAAAGCTGATCATAAAGCGGATTGGTCATAGGGGTCTTCCAGGTTGTTATGCCTCGGCCGGGCTGGGCGCATATTGTTTGGCCAGGGCCTGTACGCTGCCGGCCGAGGCGACTTTTTGCGCGCTGGCAAAGGCTTCGTGGTTTTTATCGATCCGCGCCAGGTCATAGAGATAATTCACCATGATCCCGTGGGATTGGGCCATGCCATTGGCTGAGATATCCGCGCCTGCATGAATATCATGGAGTTGCGCGCCATTGTTAAGGTGAAACCGCGCCACGGGATCGCGGGGCAGGCCTTTGCTGTCGCGTACGCCGGTCAGGTAATGGGCCGCGGCGCCGCGCAAGGCTTCGGGGTCTTGCGGCTGGGGGATATTGGCGCTGTTCAGCCAACGCGCCAGGCTGGGCACTGGCGAAAGGGTGACAAAGGTTTTCAGCCCCGGCAATTCCCGCGACAGATCCCCGACCACTTGTTTGATCAGCGAATTGCCAAAAGAGATCCCCGCCAAACCCGCTTGGCAATTGGAGATCGAGTAGAACACCGCCGTATCCGCCTCGCTGGCTTGCAGCTCTTCGCGTTCCTCAGCCAGCAGAGCTTGCACCGAATTGGGGATGCCGCGGGTCAGCGCGACCTCCACAAAGATCAAGGGCTCGTCGGGCATGGATGGGTGGAAAAAACCAAAACAGCGCCGGTCGCTTGGCTGCAAACGGCGGCGCAAATCGCGCCAGCTATGGATCGCATGCACCGCTTCATAGGCGGTGATTTTCTCCAAAATATGGGCCGGGCTTTCCCAATTGATCGGGCGCAGCACCAGAAAACCGCGATTGAACCAGGATTTGAACAGATGCCGTAAATCCATATCCAACCGGCTCAAGACAGGATCGTCTTTGAGAATGCTCATCAGATCTTTGCGCATGGCCACCAGGCGCGGGGTGGCATCGGGCAGTTGATTGAGGCGGCGCACCAATTCTTGGCGCGGCGGCTCCATCACATGCATCAAAGCGCGATAATTGCCCCGTTCCGGATCGGCGCGATAGCGATCAAGCGCGGTTTCAATCCCCGCAATATCAAGATCCAGCTCATCATTGAGGAAATGGAAAAAGGCGCGTTTTTCCTCAAGATCGAGCGCGTCATAGCCATCGAGAATCAGCCGAGATAGCTCGGTGCCAGATACTTCGCCTCGGCTGGTGAGCAGATCATGGCACAGCTCTTCCATACTGCGGCTGCCGCGATCGAGCCTGCGAAACGGCACATAGCGCCGGTCGAAGATATTTGACATCAAATCGGCGAGCATACTCATGGTTTAGCACTCCATTGCCAGCATCGGGCAGCTCGGGACGCGCCCTAAATCTGTCCTGCTTAACGGGCCCAAATGCGGTGATCTGGTCAAGGCTAATTTGCCAAGATTGCAGAATGATTGCCGCCATGGTTTGGCCGCGCTGACACGTTGTTGGCGCGCCAGGTTCAATAGGGGGCGGCCTCCGGGTCTCGATGATCGCTCAGATCGTGATCTTGCATCAGCCGTGCCACCAGCCCTTCTACCAAAAAGGCGATAGAGCGGCGATGGGCATGGGGGATGCGCCGAGAGATCAAGAAAGCAACGCTTTCTGCGTCTTGGGCCAGGCTGCGTTCCAGCAAGCGCAGCAGCCACGCTTCGTCAAAGCTGTAATGATGCGTGCCCGGGGCATTCAGATCCGGTTTGGCCCCCATGGCGGCGGTCAGCCCCATGCTCAGCGCAGTGATATATAGCGAGAGAGAGGCAGAGCGATCCAGCGCCAGCAATTGCCGGGCCGCCGAAGCTTCGATCTGCGTCCAATCGCCAGGCCGTTGCTTGGTTTGGCGCAGACCGTCCAGGATTTCGCAGGTCGCATGATCCAATGTCAAAGCGGCAGCATCGGTCCAGTGTTGTGGCGTCATCTTCATCGCTCCACGGTGCCATGGCCCCATCACGACGCCCTCGCATCGCCATAAGGGCTCGCGCACCATCATGGAAGTGTCGAGCCGGGCACGCGGCGGATTTCGCGCGGGCTTATGAGAGATGGTAGCGCAGGGCGTGCGGCTTTGGCAGTCTGCGGATCGTCGCGCGGCGGATCGCCTAGGGCATTTGACCAATTTGGCTCAGGTGATCGGCCAATTCATCGGGGGTGAGTGCTTCGAGCGGCAGGGCCATAAGCGCGGCGAGGCGCGCGCCAAGCTGGGTCCAGGTTTGGGCGAAAGCGGCGCGCTTATCATCGTCGCTGCCCTCGATTGCGGCCGGGTCCGGCAGCCCCCAATGGGCCGAGATCGGCGCCGAGGGCCAAATCGGGCAGGTTTCCGAGGCC
>JAOXSB010000257.1 GCA_025800345.1 Mangrovicoccus sp.
GGCCTCGAACACCGTCTGTGTTTGCGGCCCGTCGCGCCACACATGGATGTCAAAGCTCTCAGCGGTGGTCGACGCGTGCAGCTTCACGGTTTCGCCGCTGGCATAGCTCATGGCATCGCAATAGCCATAGATTTCCAGGAAAGCCGGATCATTAGCGGACATCTCGTAAAATGCCAGATCAATGCCTCGCCAACCTTGGGGCATACGCCAAGTGGAGGGGCCAGAAGAAAGCGGGCCAGGATCGCGCAGGCCATGGGTTTGCGATGCCCCTGCCGCCAAGGGCATCACAGCGCTTGCCGCCACCCCCGTCGCCAACAGCGCCCGGCGGGTGCCATCCACGGATTGCGGCTTATCTGCGTTGGGTTTATCGCTCATTGCTATCCTCTTTGCTGAGCATTATGGGCTGACCTTTGTCGCGGCCATGGGGTTTGCTTTGGGCAAAAACGCGGGCAAAGATGTCCAGTAACATCAGATCGATCTGGGGTCAGCCGGTCGTTTTTTGTGGACCTTAGCCAGTGCCTTCCCCTCGGGAAAAGCCAGTTTCTGCCAAGGATGAAAAACTTATGGGAGCCGCGCCAATTTGCGCGTTTCGGCGGGGCGGTGACAGGCAAGGGATATGGC
>JAOXSB010000268.1 GCA_025800345.1 Mangrovicoccus sp.
GCAGGCGATGAAGGCAGTGCCCATTTGGGCGCAGGCCGCGCCAAGATCGCGCGCAGCTTGGATGCCCGCTGCATCCATGATCCCGCCCGCTGCGATCACTGGCAGGTCAATCTTCTGGCGCAGCAATTGCACCAATGCGGCTGTGCTCAGCTCTGCATCAGGGCTTTGAGGATCAAACATGCCGCGATGCCCGCCAGCTTCCCAGCCTTGGGCCACCACCGCATCTATGTCAGCGCGGACACAGGCGCGGGCTTCGTCAAGATTGGTCGCGCTGGCGATCAAATAGCTGCCCGCGCTTTTCAGACGGGCGATCCAGTCCGGGGGCAGCAGGCCAAAATGCAGGCTGATCACCGCCGGAGGCGCGGCCAGTAACAATTCCAAAAGGGGGGTATTCGTGCAGGCGCTAGGATAGATCTCTTGCAGTTTGATGGGCGGCACTGCGTTGAAACGGGCAAATTCCGGGGTCAGGCGGGACAGCCATGCGGCCTCTCGGGCGGGATCTGGCCGGGCCGGGGCATGGCAAAAGAGATTGGCATTAAATGGCCGCTCGGTCAGCGCGCGGGTTTGGCTCAGCATCGCGTGGGCTGCCTCCAGATCCGCGGCCCCCAAAGCGATCGAGCCCAACCCGCCTGCATTGCTGACGGCTGCGGCCATCTCTGGGGTCGAGACCCCGGCCATAGGCGCTTGGATCACGGGAAGCTTAAGCCCAAAGCGCTGGATCAGACGGTTATCGGGCAAAGATCTGGATGAGATGGCCATGGCGGTGATCCTGCAGTGTCGCGATCAAGACATGCAGTTTAGATCACTTTCACCAAGGGCAAAAAGAGACAAAACTGGCGGGATCTTGAGCGCGTCCTCGGCTGAGGCTGCGCTTAATTGGACAGGCGCAAAAACTGGCTTGAGATATAGGCGGTTTCCCCGGTTTCGGGGTGGCGCACAGCGGACCAGCCTCCGGAAAATGCGCCCTCCAGTTCCAACAGATCGCCGCGGGTTACTTGGCCGACCACTGGGTTAAAGGTTGATGGCCCGCCGCGCAGATTGACCGAACTTGCGGTTACTTCTGCCAATTGGGCATCCGAGGCCGGTGCGGCGGCAGCGTCTTCAGACTCGGTTTGAACCAGATTGCTAAGGGATGGTCGGGCAGGCGGTGCGTCATCGCCATCCTCCAAGGCGGCGTTGATTTGATCGCGCAGATCCAGCGTCTCGCTAAGGCCTAGGCCGCCTTCAACCGAAAACCCCTCGGGCAGAGCGGCCTCGGGGGCGACCACTGCCGGGGTGGCTTCCAGATCTTGCTCGGAGGTTTGTTGCACTGAGGCAGGGCGCGGCGCGGCGGTCAATTCCTGCGGGGCTTGCAATGTGATGCTGGACGGGCTGTCCGGGCTTGGCGTGACCTGCCGCGGGGGAAGGGAGGCAGCTTGGCTGTCCTCCGCTTGTTGCGATTGGCCTGCCTTAGGGGTAGGGGCCGCAAGTTGGGGATCCTCGGGCGCATCGGGGCCGCCGCCAAAGCGCAGCACCACATAGATGAACGCAGCCAAAATCAATGTGAGCCGAATCGCCATAATTACATCCTCCCGCTAATATAATGAGCCTAACCCAGGCAACGCTTTGCTGCACCCAACTATCGTTAAGAGTGTATGAATTTCCCTGTCTTTACCGTCTGGGCCACAGCGGCTAGAGAACGGCTATGGATGATACCTCCCGTCCCGAAGACATTGCCGAACCGCTGCGCCGTGCCATTGGCAGCCGCTATCTGACCTATGCGCTTAGCACCATCATGCACCGGGCCCTGCCCGATGCCCGTGATGGGCTTAAGCCTGTGCATCGGCGCATTCTTTTTGCCATGCGCGAGCTGCGTTTATCGGCCTCGGGTGGTTTTCGGAAATCTGCGAAAATCTCGGGCGATGTGATGGGCAATTACCATCCCCATGGGGATGGCGCGATTTACGACGCCCTGGCCCGGCTCGCCCAGGATTTCAACGTGCGCTACCCGCTGGTGGATGGACAGGGCAATTTCGGCAATATCGACGGCGATAACCCGGCGGCCTCGCGCTATACCGAAGCGCGCATGACCGCCGCGGCCGAAGCCTTGCTGGAAGGGCTTGATGAAGACGCGGTGGATTTCCGCGAGAATTACGATGGCACCCTGAGCGAGCCGGTGGTTCTGCCCGCGGCCTTTCCCAATCTTCTGGCCAATGGATCAAGCGGCATTGCGGTGGGCATGGCCACCAATATCGCCCCCCATAATATCGACGAGCTGATCGGCGCCTGTTTGCATCTGATCAAAGCCCCCGATGCGCGGCTGGAAACCTTGGTGGAGAAATATCTGCCCGGTCCGGATTTCCCAACCGGCGGCGTGATCGTGGAGCCCCGCGAAAGCATCATCGAGACCTATCGCACCGGCCGCGGGGGCTTCCGTCTGCGGGCGCTGTGGGAAAGCGAAGATCTGGGCCGGGGTCAGTGGCAGATTGTGGTCACTGAGATCCCTTATCAGGTGCAAAAATCCAAGCTGATCGAAAAGCTGGCCGAGCTGATCCAGACCAAGAAAGTGCCGATCCTGGCAGATGTGCGCGATGAAAGCGCCGAGGATATCCGCATCGTTCTAGAGCCACGTTCGCGCAATGTGGCGCCCGAAGTGCTCATGAACACGCTGTTCCGGCTCTCGGATCTGGAAATCCGCTTCTCGTTGAACATGAATGTCTTGATCGATGGGCGCACGCCTAAGGTGTGCGGGCTGATCGAAGTTCTGAGGGCCTTTCTGGATCATCGCCGCGAGGTGCTTCAACGCCGGTCGCGCCACCGCTTGGGCAAGATCGATCACCGTTTAGAGGTGCTTGATGGTTTGATCGTGGCTTTCCTCAATCTTGATCGGGTGATTGATATCATCCGCTATGATGAGGAGCCCAAAGCCGCATTGATGGCCGAGGATTGGGCGCGCAAAACCCCGCGGGCCATGGATGAGGCCGATTACCGCTCTCCCAGCGAATTGGGGGTTGTCGCCCCTGGCGCGGGCCTAAGCGAAGTGCAAACCGAAGCCATTTTGAACATGCGTTTGCGCGCCTTGCGCCGGCTTGAGGAAATGGCCCTGGTAGAGGAACGCGACAAGCTTTTGGCTGAACGGGGCGGGCTTGTGGAATTGCTGGGCGATGAAACACTGCAATGGGCACGGGTTTCCGAGCAGTTGCGCGAGACCCGCAAGCAATTTGGCAAAAACGCCGAAGGCGGCGCAAGGCGCACTGGTTTTTCCGAGGCGGTGGAAATCGCTGATGTGCCGCTGGAAGCGATGATCGACAGAGAGCCGGTCACTGTGGTCTGTTCGCAAATGGGCTGGATCCGGGCCATGAAGGGCCATATCGATCTGGGCCAGGCGCTGAAATATCGCGATGGTGACGAAGGGCGCTTTGTCCTCCATGCGGAAACCACAGATCGCTTGCTGGTGCTGGGATCTAATGGCCGTGTCTATACGCTTTCGGTGGCCAATCTGCCTGGCGGGCGCGGTTTGGGCGAGCCATTGCGGTTGATGGTGGATCTGCCCAATGATGTGCAGATCATTTCATTGCGCATTCACCGCCCGGGTCAAAAGCTGCTGCTGGCCTCGGATGCGGGCGATGGGTTTATCGTGGCCGAGGACGAGATCGTGGCGCAAACCCGCGCGGGCAAACAAGTGCTCAATCTGCGCGGTGGGGCGCAGGCTCTGATTTGCCGCGAGGTGCTGGGCGATCACCTGGCTGTGGTGGGGGAGAACCGCAAATTGCTGGTCTTCCCGCTGAGCGAACTGCCGGAAATGTCCCGCGGCAAAGGCGTGCGGCTGCAAAAATACAAAGATGCCGACACCAAACTGACCGATGCCATGAGTTTCACCCGCGAAGATGGGCTGTCTTGGCCCATGAGCGATGGGCGCAAACGCACGGTGCGTGATCCCGAATTGGCGGAATGGTTTGGTAAACGCGCAGGCGCTGGTCGCATGGCCCCGCGCGGTTTCCCCAGAGACAATCGTTTCGGGTGAACGGTTTAGCTATCCTGTTAACCATTAATGCAGGTAAGGCGCTGAAATATAAAACTTTCTGGTAATTTGCCTCACAGTGATAGGGCCGCGCAGAGGGGCGTCGGCCGGGTTTGGACTGTGGAGAGTGTTATGCGTTTGTTTTCTGTGGCTGCGATTGCAGCAGCGCTTGTATCGATTAGCGTATCTGCCAATGCGGCGCCGCTCAGCGGGCTTTTCAAGATCGACATCTATAATTACGATTCCATGGGCAAAGGGGCCAATGCGGCTGCGACCAAAGAAAATGTGGCCGCCCGTGCGAAGGACATTGTTGCGCGGATCATCTATCGCGGCGCCCTGGATTTTCGCATCGACACCCGCAAGGGCGATGCGGGGGGCAGCCCGTTGATTACTGAATTCCTGGACACCGGGACGGGAGGGTATAACGTCAAAAAGGGCAGCCTGAAGGGCCTAGTGCTCAGCTCTGGGGGCGGCAGCAGTGATCCGCGTTTCGGTATCACCACTTTGTTCGACATCTCGGCGCGTTTCTTGCCTCGCGAGCTGCAAAAAGGATTCGAAGGCAGCATCACCCATGACGATGGCATGAGCCTTTATGAAGATGGTGAACTGGTGGTGGGCTATGGCAAACCTACGGCAGAGCGCGTCACCGATTACAGCTTTGGCAGCGGCGATTTCCGCCTGGTCTATGCCTCGGCCAATGGGGATCCTTCGATCTTGGAAGTGGATGCAAAAGGCGTGGCTCCGGTGCCGCTGCCCGCACCTGCGCTGTTGCTTGTGGTTGCCTGTGGCGCGTTGGGGGTCACCGCGCGGCGCAAGAAAGCCTAAGCTTCTAGCCACTTTGGCAACATAAATTATGACGCCGCGACCAGCCCTGTTTTCGGGGCTGGTCGTGACATTTGGCACAGAGCGATGCGCCGAACAGCACCATAAGCTAAAGCAATGCCCCAATTTGCTGAACTATGGTAAGGGAAAGGCCTCCGCGCCCAAAGTTTTACGTGATGATGCCCAAGCCTGATTCGCCCCATCAGCCTATTTGGTTCCATCCGCTAGGGCTGTTTTGTGCCGCTTTGTTTTTTACAGCATCGCTCACCCCATCTCTGGTGCCCCGTGATCCGGTGGCGCAAGGCGTGCTGGGCGGGGTGGTGGCGATCATTGGCTATCACTTGGGCCGTTGGGCCGCAGTGGCTTGGCATTGGTTGGAATTGCCGTACTTGCCCCCATCGGTGCTGCCTGGGCTGCGCATCGCTATGGCGTTGCTTGGGTTGGGTGTTTTGGGGTTTGGCCTGTCGCAATTGGCGCAATGGCAAAATGCCACCCGCGCCGTGATGGATCTGCCTTTGCTGAATTGGCGCGAGATGCGACCAGCTCTGGTATTGGCCTGTGGCCTGGGCGTGTTCCTAGCGCTTTGGGGGTTTTTCCGCCTCGCTGGGGCGTTGCTGCTGCGTTTGCAGCGCGCTTTGGGTCGGTTTTTGCCCAGAAAGATCGCTATGGGCTTGGGGCTGGCTGCCACGGCTTGGTTGGTATGGGCTTTGGTCGATGGGGTTTTGGTCAACCGTCTTCTGCGGGCCGCGGATGCGTCTTTTGAAGCCGCCGATATTTTGATCGAACCCAATATCGCACAACCGAGCGATCCTCAGATCACAGGCAGTCCGGCCTCGGTGGTGGCCTGGGATCGCATGGGGCGTTGGGGGCGGCATTTTGTGACCCATGCGCCAAGCCAGGCGGAACTGGCCGAGTTTTCCGGTGCCGAGGTGAAACAGCCGATCCGCGTCTATATCGGGCGGCGTTCCGAGCGCAGCCCGGAAGCCCGGGCGCGGCTGGCGCTGCAAGAGCTGATCCGCGTGGGCGGGTTTGAGCGGAAGTATTTGGTGGTGGTGGTCCCTGTGGGCACCGGTTGGATGGATCCGGGCGGGCATGACACGCTGGAATTGATAACCGGCGGAGATGTGGCCACAGTGGCGGTGCAATATTCTTATCTCACCAGTGCCCTGTCGCTGATGGTGCATCCTGAATATGGGGTGGATCAAGCGCGGGTGCTGTTTGATATGATCTATGATCATTGGACCCGTTTGCCCAAAGCCACCCGGCCCAAACTATATGTGCATGGGCTCAGCCAAGGTTCGTTTAACTCGCAGCGCACCTTGCGGCTTGATAATATGCTCGCCGATCCGATTGCCGGCGCGCTTTGGGCCGGCTCGCCTTTTTTAAGTCCATTTTGGCAAAATGTACGGGATCAGCGCGAAAAGGGCAGCACCGAATGGCAGCCGCAATTCGGCAATGGCTCTTTGGTGCGGGTGGTTACGCAAAATGGACAAGCCTTGCCAGGCCAAGCCCCTTGGGGGCCGGTGCGCATGGTGTTCTTGCACTATGCCAGCGATCCGATTGTTGCCTTCACCTTTCGCTCTGCCTTTCAGCGGCCCGATTGGTTTTCTGAGCCGCGCGCACCGGATGTGTCGGAGAAACTGAATTGGTTTCCTATCGTGACAATGTTTCAGCTCGCTTTGGATATGGCGGTTTCGCTGCAATATGAGGGATTTGGCCATTATTATGTGGGGGATGACTATATCGATGCTTGGGCAATGCTGCTTGACCCTCCGAATTGGAGCCCCGAGCGGGCAGAGCAACTCCGCGCGATTTATGCCCGCCGCGGTCCTGCTTTTTAACTCTGCGATGAGCCGAGCTAGATAACCCCTATGTGGCGATTGCGGCCTTGGGGGATCGTAATGGGCCTGTTGGGGTTGGGGATTGGAATGGCGCTGGCCGGGCAGCTTGGGCTGCGCTTGAATAACCGCGCGTTGCTGAAAGACAGGCCCGAGGAATTGTCAGCGCTGTTGCGGCCATATTGTCAGATCGCAACGCCGGACGGGGACGGGCCTTTTCCCATGGCACTGCTGGCATCGGGATGCGATGGGCCCAAGGACAATCTGGACACTTGGCGCGTGGCGCTGAACGGGGCGGGCTGGGCCACTATGATCGTGGATAGCCATACCCCACGGGGGTTCGAAGATGATCCAGTTTGGCGACTGATTTGCAGCGGTGCGCTCTTGCCGGGGCGCGCCCGTGCCGGGGATTTGGCAGTGGCCCTGGCCGATGCGCGACAGCTGGCGTTTGTCGATGCCTCGCGCCTGGCGCTGATCGGGGCCTCTCATGGGGGCTGGGCGGTGCTCGATCTGCTGGCGTTAGCAGTTGCGGGGCGGGTGCCGGAAAACCTGACCAACTGGCCCGATGCGCCCGGCGGAGATGCCTTGGCAGGCGTGCAAGCTATGGCGGTATTCTACCCCTATTGTGGCCGCGCGAGCTATGCGGCCCGGCGCGGATGGCAGCGCGATATCCCGATGCTGATGATCTTAGTTGAAGATGACCAAATCGTTGACGAACAAGAATGCAATTCACTCGCAAAACGTCAGAGCCAGGGGAATCATTCGATTATCGTAAAGCAGTTCTCAAATGTGACCCATGGATTTGATCAGAAGATCAAATCGCATTTTAGTTCTTTACGCTACGATAACTTTAAAACGGAAAAACTGGTCAAGATTCTGGTCCAATATTTGAGCAAAACAGCTGATCCTTGAGCAAATTTATTGGAAATAGCCGGATTTCTCCGGGATTAAATTGATTTCACAGTAAATTTGCATGTTGCTCCCAGATCCTTTAGTGATTAATTACCCTAATTCGCACATTGGTCACTTATTGTTGGTATGGCGTGCTAATCAAATCTGTTCCGGTACGCGGGATCATCCATTCTAAGCTGGGTACCAAAGAAAAATGAACGAGCATATGCAAGAATATCACCTTGATGAGCTTTCGCTAGATGAACTTCAGCAGCTGCAAAAAGCGGTTGGAAAAGCGATTGAAACCCTTGATGAGCGGCGCCGCAAAGAGGCGCTTGCCAGTGTTGAAGCGAAGGCCCGCGAGATGGGGTTCTCTCTCGCGGAATTGACGGAATCGCTGAAACGCTCCAAGCGTTCTGCCCGTCCTGCCCGCTATCGCCATCCTGAAAATCCTGATCTGACCTGGAGCGGTCGCGGCCGCCATCCTGCTTGGGTTAAGGATGCTATTGAGAATGGGGCAAATCTCGAAGATTTTGAGATCAAAGCCTGATTTAGGCCTTAGGTGTCTCACATGTTGCGGGGCTGTGTCTCTATTGGGGGAGATACAGCCCTTTTCTATGTTTAATTCTGTCGCGCGGACGGTGTTTATTTTAACGGATTATTGGTTTATACGAGCTGAAATCGCGCTGTGATAAGCCACTCGGATCACACAAATTTTCTAATTTTGATGCTTTTCAGCTGATGATCTAGGTGTATCGTCACTTTGATTTGTTCATGAGGCGACAAAGCTGACTAAGAAAATAGGCTTTTGGGTCTATGACGGAAAGAAACATACTACTGAGAAGGTTTTGGATCTGATCCGTTCGGCTGGCCTTAAAATATGCATATGATGTAAACCTATGCAGAAATTTGAACAATACCCCTTAATCTGATGTATTTAATTGCGATTTTCGTAATTTACGAAACTATAACCATGTTCTTAATGGGGTTTGTTTGCGCCAGAATTGCGGCGAATAGCATTGTAAAAAATCTAAATTGTTAAAGCTTCGTTAAAGTCAATTTTCACGGATGTGACTTAATTTGATGTACATGTGGTCGTCTGTGATAAAGTCACCAATTGAACGCGGGGCCTCGTGAATGATCCTGTGTTGTCGTTAAAGAGTAGATTTCCAAATGATTGATGGAGGCTCATTCGCTTCACAAATACTCGAATTGGTGTTAAACTCGCCAAAATCACAATTATTTGATGCGAGTGTTTCTATTTTGGGTTGAGTGTCGCAGCATTTGCTAACTCTTCCGGGCTGAAATGGAAAGTTATGGCCGCCAAGAGGCTCGCGGCCTTAAAGTAAGGGCGCGCTGTTCTCTGACTTGCCAGCGGGATGTTCAAATACCGTTTGGATTTTACTGCGAAGAACCGGCAGAAGCTCGGTTTCGAACCAAGGGTTGCGCTTCAGCCAAGTGTTATTTCGCCACGAGGGGTGGGGCAGCGGAAAAACCTCGGGAGCGGTGTCGCGCCAGTTGCGCACGGTCTCGGTCACAGAGGTTCTGACGCCAAGATGCGCGCGATGGGCATAAGCGCCTACCAGTATTTTGACATCGACCGAGCCCAAGCTGTTTTGCACCGCCGCATGCCAGGTTTGACGACATAGTGGCGGTGGCGGCAGATCTGCGCCTTTGGCGTCATAGCCGGGAAAGCAAAAGGCGGCGGGCACAACCGCCACGCGGGTCAAATCATAGAACTGGGTCTCGGCCAATCCTAACCAATCGCGCAAACGCTCGCCTGAAGGGTCCGTAAAGGGTTTGCCCGAGTGCTGAACACGCATCCCCGGCGCTTGCCCGGCGATCAATATGCGTGGCGAGGGGCCAAACCAGACCACAGGCCTTGGGCGATGTGCGGTCGCTGTGGCGGCAAAGCGAT
>JAOXSB010000272.1 GCA_025800345.1 Mangrovicoccus sp.
TGTTTTGGGAGCTCACCACGGTCACCTCTTATTTGCTGATCGGCTTTTCCCATGCCAGCCCCGCTTCGCGCCGCTCGGCGTTGCAAGCGATGTTGGTCACCGCCACGGGTGGTTTGGCGATGCTGGCCGGGTTTATTTTGATCGGCACGGTGGCGGGCACATTTGAGATTTCCGAGATCAAGCAAATGGACGGGATTTTGCGCAACAGCGCACTTTACCTGCCGATCTTGATCTTGCTTCTTTGCGGGGCCTTTACCAAATCGGCGCAATTCCCGCTGCATTTCTGGCTGCCCAATGCCATGGCCGCCCCTACCCCGGTCAGCGCCTATTTGCATTCCGCCACCATGGTCAAAGGCGGGGTCTATCTGCTGGCCCGGATGCATCCCATACTGTCCGGCACGGATGTGTGGCTGTGGACCTTAGGGATCTTTGGCGGCTTTACCGCGGTCTTTGCCTCGGTCCTGGCATTGCAACAAAAAGACCTCAAACAAGCGCTGGCTTACACA
>JAOXSB010000284.1 GCA_025800345.1 Mangrovicoccus sp.
GGCAATCTGGACAATTCCTTTGCCCGCGATTTCGAAGATATGCGCAGCGCCTTTCACGGGGTGATCGTGGATCAGCTGGGCGTCGATAAAGCCTGGTATCACGGCCATTCCTTGGGCGGTCAATTCGTGCTGGGCTATGCCTTGAAATACCCCGAAGCGGTCAGCGGGCTGTTGCTCGAAGCCCCGGCTGGGCTCGAGATCTTCCCGAAATCGGTTGAGATGGAAGATGATCAACTGGCCATTTGCGATCCAGCCATCACCCGCGATTTCGAAGCCTGGCAGGCCGCTTGGGGGCCCACGGGCGCGCTGGACTCCGAGATGAGCCGCGATGAGCAATCAGTGCGCGATTTCTTCTATTTCAAAGAACGTGATCCGGTCAGTGGGGCAACCAGCGATAGCTTCTTTGGCTATTTCAAGAATGACACGGAATATGCGCGGCTGCACACCGATCAGCGCATCGCCATGATCAGCGGCAATCCCGCCGAGCTAGAGCAATGGGTGACCTGGTTCATCTATGACATCTGGACCATCTGTAGCGAAAACAATGATGGCACAGACACGCCGCTGCTCAGCCGCTTGCCCGAGATCGAAGCGCCGATCTTCCTTGGATTTGGCAGCCGCGAGCCCTTTATCCCCTCCACCAGCCTTAACGGCTTGGATGATATGGCCAATCAGGTGATCACGCCATTCATGCAATCCATGGCCGACGCAGGCAATCCGGTGACCCTGAAAATGTATCCGGGCTCGGGCCATTTCATCCATACGGATGTGCCTTTTGAATTCGCCAGCGATTTGGCGCAATTCATCAAAACTGGCTCGGTCACAACCATGAGCCCAGCCATTGTGGATGCGCTGGTCAATGGCACCGCTGCCGCCGCAAGCACCGGCGGGTCTGGCGGATCTGATGCAGCAGAAAAGCCCTCGGGCTTTTCCAAATGATGCACGGATTAGGAGAGAACCCAATGAGCATGAAAACCTTGACCGCTTCGGTGTCCTTCGCTGCGCTTTTGCTGGCCACACCGGCCATGGCCGATTTGCTATCCCAAAGCGCCATGCCCGCGCCAGAGCCAGTGCTGACCCCAAATTCAGCCGTGCCGCAGCTGGACAGTCTCAAAAAATACTATCCGATCTCGGATTTCCGGGTCGGTGGCAGCTATGATCTGAGTGCGGATCCAGAAACCTGGCGCAATGGCGGGGAAGGGGGCACCACCCTGGAAAGCCTGGGCGCCGCGCCGCTGCGCACCGCCTATATCGATATGGGCACGCCGCAATACAACGAGAATGGCGAGATCATCAACGCGGTGGTGATCAACAGCTATTATTCGGGCGATGCCACGAATATGTATTCCTTCTGGACCCCCGGCATTGGCAATAACGGCTTGGCGGGCGGCGATCCGATCGTTGGTCCCGGGGCTGAGATCGACACCAATAAATACTATGTGGTGATGCTGGATGCTTTGGGCCTTTGGGGCACATCAAAGCCGTCGGACGGGCTGGGCCCGGATTTTCCTCAGTATAATTACATGGATATGGTGCAGGCCAATTATCAGTTGCTGCGCGATCACCTGAATGTGGCCAATGTCCATTTGGTCACGGGCGTCTCAATGGGGGCCACGCAAACCTGGGTGTGGGGCGCGATGTATTCGCCCTCTGGCTTTGTGGATGCGATTATGCCCATTGGCGGGGCTACGGCCTCCGATGGGGATGACCCGGTGGGCCAATGGACCTACCGGCTGGCCACGGCCGCGATTGAGAGCGATCCGATCTGGCGGGAAACCGGCGCGCGCTATTATGATCGCCCCAAAGAAGAGCACCCGCTTCAAGGGTTGCAATTCATGTGGTCGATCCTGTCCAGCACCGGCTTTGATTTTGCCTTCCGCTCAGGCCAAGATTGGGATGGCGGCGTGGCCAAAGAGGTGTTCTATTGGGAGCCCGAAGGCGAGCAAACCGCCGCTTATATCGGGCGCACCCAGAACGAAGACCCGCTGGATTTCTGGTATCGGAACATGGGCGGCTTTACCTATAACATCAACGATCAGCTGGAAAATATCACCGCGCGGACCCTTGTGATCCATGTGGATAATGACAATTGGCTGATCGTGGACAATGCCAAGAACGCGGCCGCCAAGGTCGAAGGCGCGGGCTTCATGAGCTTTCCTGATCCCACCGCCCATTACGGCGTGTTCAAAGCCCCAAATAAACTGTCTGCCGAGGTGAAATCCTTTGTGGATAACACCAATCTACCGGGCACAGCCGCCCCATCAAGCGGCGGCGGCGCGGCCCCAGAAAAACCAGCGGGGTTCTCTAAGTGAGCAGAATAAAGGCAGGCGATATCGAGCTTGGGCATCGGGAATGGGGCGAGGGCTCCATTCCTGTCCTGTTCATCCATGGCAATCTGGCCAGCAAAGATTGGCTAGAACTTTCGGCCCGCTGGTTTCCAGCGGATCTGCGGGTGATCGGCATCGATTGGCGCGGTTGCGGCGAAAGCGACCGGCCAGCGCCCACAGAGAATTACGCCAATTACTCCATGACCCAGCATGCGGCGGATATGTTCGCCGCGCTGGACACATTGGGGATCGAAAAATGCCATCTGGCGACCCATTCCACCGGTGGGATCATCGCCGCGCATATGCTGCTGCAACAGCCCGAGCGTTTTGGCAAAGTGCTCTCGCTGGATCCGGTAACACCTTTGGGCCTGAAATTCGACGAGCAAGGCATCGCCGTGTTCAAAGCGATGCAATCAAGCAAAGACGTCACCCATGCCACTATGGCCACGGCGGCGGCGTCGCTCTTTGCCATGGACAGTCTGGTGCCAGGCAGCCGCCCGAAATATCGCGAAGGCCTGGGCGAATTGCAGCGCATGTTCGAAAAGATCGTGGATCAGACCTATGCGGTTTCCGAAGGGATTTGGATGGGCACGCCCATGAATCTCACGCGGGAATATGAATCCGGAGATCTGGCTGAACGCATGGGCGAGATCCCCCATGAAACCCTGACGCTTTGGGGCGAGCATGATTTCTGGATTCCCAAAGCCGATCTGGAAAAGATGGCCGCAGAGATGCCCAATTGCCGCCTGATCACCGTGCCGGGCGTGGGCCATTCCATGAACCTAGAGCAGCCGCAAATGTATGCGGGCTATTTCGGTGCGTTCTTCAGCGGCGTGCCGGTCTAAAGCAAAACCACCTGTCAGATCGAAGGATTTGGCAGGTGGCTTTCCACAAGCGGTCTCTGCATTAGAAATTTTTACATAATTCAGCTTACTGCGTTTTCATATGTCTGATCTCAGACAAACCGCAAAGCGCTGCATCAGAACCACAGACCGGGTTTGAATGCGCGCGTCTTGCAGCCTTCCTTTACAGCGCAGGTCCTCGATTGCTAACCGAGGGTTAACAACGTTGCAGAGGTTCCCACAGTGAAGACCAATTTAATGCGCCGCGCTGTCGGAATTGCTTTGTTATCCTCCGTACCCTTCATGGCCGAGGCATTGGAAAGCGTGCGCATCGGCGTGGTTGCTGGGAGCAGCGAAACCAAGGATATTTTGCAGCCGCGCTTGGAAGCTGCCTCGCTGAGCAAACAAGCCTTGGAAGAAGGTTTTGAGAATATCCAGGATATTCTTGGGGCCGCCCGAGCCGATTACGGGCGTATGCTGGCCGTGCTTTATGAACAAGGCTTTTACGGGCCCCAAGTGATCGTGCTGGTCGATGGCACAGAAGTGTCCGAGATTGATCTCTTTAACCCGCCAAGCGCTGTCGAACGTATCGTGATCGCCGTTGATCCCGGCTCGGAATTCACCTTTGGCAAAACCAATGTGACCCCGCGCGCGCCCAATGCCACGGCCAATCCCATCACTGATGGCTTCGCCCCTGGTCAGCCCGCCCAAAGCGGTCTGGTGGTCAGCGCCACCGATGCAGGTATCGCCGAATGGCGCCGCGATGGGCATGCCAAAGCCGCCCTGGATGATCACCGGCTCATCGCGGATCACACATCCAGCACTCTGGATGTGGATGTGCGCCTCAATCCTGGCCCAAAGCTGCGTTTTGGCAATGTCAAAGTCAGTTCCACCAGTGAAGTGAGCGAAGAGCGCGTGCGCGAGATCATGGGCTTTCCCCATGGCGAAGTTTATTCTCCCGAAGAGTTGCGCGTGGCCGGAAACCGCTTGCGCCGCAGCGGCGTTTTCCGGGCGGTCACCTTGAACGAAGCCGATGAGCCCAATGAAGACGGCACATTGGATTACACCCTCACCCTATTGGACGAGAAAAAGCGTCGGATTGGGCTGCGCGCCGATTATGCCACGCTGGATGGCTTCACCATTGGCGGGTTTTGGATCCATCGCAATGTCTTTGGCGGCGGCGAGCGCCTTCGCCTTGGCGCTGATATCGAAGGGCTCGGAGATACCCGCGGGCGCGGCACCACCTATCGCGTTGATGGCCGTTTGACCCGCCCGGCCACATTTGGGACAGATAACAATGCTTTCGCCTATTTTCTGGCGGAACGCCCCGATCAGGATGATTACACAGAGACCAGCATCGCACTGGGCGGCGGGATCAGTCGATATTTCAGTGATCGGCTCTATGGCGAGATCGCCTTAGGCCTGCGCTATTCCGAAGCCGAAGATGTTTATACAGTGCGCGATTCACTAGAGAACGGCACGCCGGAACGCGCCCGCCCATTCCACCACGCCATTTTCCCAGGACGCTTGGAATGGGATCTGCGCGATAACATCTCGAACCCCAGCAATGGGGCCTATTTCAACGCCCGCGCGACCCCTTATATTGGCTTTAACGGGTCACAATCCGGCGCGCGGTTATTTCTCGACAGCCGTGGCTATCTGGGCTTTGGCGATGGCAAGCTGGTGCTGGCCGGACGCGCCCAGTTGGGCAGTATTGTAGGCTCTGATATCGAAGAAACCCCGCCTAGCTTTTTGTTCTTTTCCGGTGGCGGCAATTCTGTGCGCGGGCAACGCTTTGAATCCCTTGGGGTGCCTGTGGGCCAAATCGGTCAATCGGGCGGGCGCAATTTCCTGGGCCTTTCCGGCGAGATCCGCGGCAAAGTCAGCAAGAGCATCGGGCTCGTCGCGTTTTATGATTACGGCTTTATCGGCGCGGGCAGCACCCCTGGATCAGAGGGTGATTTCCACGCCGGGGCTGGGCTTGGGCTGCGCTATGACACCCCTATCGGTCCGGTACGGCTCGACTTAGCCACCCCTGTGGCCGGTGACACTGCCGAGGCCTATGAATCGGTTGAGCTTTATATCGGTGTTGGGCAGGCATTCTGATGATCTATTCTCGCAGCTCTCTTTTCGCCGCCGTCAGCGCTCTTGCTTTGATCGCAGCCGCACCGTTGGGCCATGCACAAACCAGCGCCGAAGACGATCCCGGGTTTCTCGAACGCATGATCCAAAACGCTTTGGGCGGCGATGGGCGTGATGTGCAAATCCGCGGGCTCGAAGGCCCTTTGAGCGGCGAGCCACGCATCGCTGAAATCACTGTCTCCGATGGGGATGGCCAATGGCTGGCGATCCGGGATGTGGCACTGAACTGGTCGCGCCTGGCGCTGTTTCGCGGGCGGGTGGAAATCAATACCCTCAGCGTGGGCGAGATTGCCCTAGATCGCACGCCCCTGCCCGCGCCCGACGAACCCCGCAGTCTTGAGGCGAAAAAAAACGAGCCGAAAGCGGATGCAGAAACCGAGAATACCGGATTTGCTCTGCCAGAATTGCCCGTGTCGCTGCGTCTGGATGAAATGGCCATTGGCGCCATCCGGCTTGGGCAACCGATATTAGGGTTGGCAGCAGATCTTTCCCTTGAAGGCAACGCCCGGCTGGAAGGCGGCGAAGGCGCGGTCGATCTGCGCTTGGTGCGCCTTGAAGGGCCCGAAGGTGTGTTTGATCTAAGCGCCGGGTTTGAGAATGAAACCCGGCAGTTGCGCACCGCGCTGGATTTCCGCGAAGCCGAAGGCGGGCTTATCACCAGCTTGGCCAATATTCCCGGTGCCCCGCCGCTCGAGCTGACCATTGCCGGTGACGATCCGATCAGCGATTTTACCGCCCAGATCGCCCTGCGCAGCGACGAGGCAGAGCGTTTGGCCGGCACCATACGCCTGAGTGAAACGCCCCTGCCCGCCAGCGAGGGCAACGATACTGATCTGGTTCAGCAAAATTTTAACGCCGAGCTTGCGGGCGATGTCACAGCCCTTTTCGCGCCCGATTATCAGGCCTTTTTCGGCGATCACGTGGCTTTGGATCTACGCGGCAATCGCAAAGCGGATTTGGGGCTGAATATCGAGCAATTGCGGCTGAGCGCCGCCGCCTTGCAGATGGATGGCAAGCTGGCCTTTGCCTCGGATTTCGCGCCGCAGATGGTGGATATTTCCGCCACGCTCGCGCAGCCTTTGGGCCTGCCTGTGGTGCTGCCCCTGCCCGGCCCGGCGATGATGGTCAGCCACGGGGCGTTTGATCTTGATTTTGACGCGGCCGAAGGGGAACGGTTCACTCTTAATCTCAGCGCCGAAAATGTGGCGAGAGAGACGGTGTTCATGCTCGATGAGCTCGCGCTGAAGGGTGATGGCCGTTTGACCTTGGGCAGTGAAACCCCGGTCGAGGCAATCTCGGCGGCCATAACCGGTGAATTGACCGGGTTGTTCCTGGATGATCCCTCGCTCAGCGAAGCCGCAGGTGATGAGGCGCAATTGCAAGCGCAACTGGATTGGAACGCGAGCGGCCAATTGCAGCTCAGCGATCTGCGTCTCGCCGCAGATGAACTGGCCCTTACCGGCGCGGCCCAGGCGGTCGGGCTGAACACTGAGGCCCCGGAGCTTACCCTGAATGCGGATCTAGACAGCGGCCCGCTCAGCCGCTTTGCCGCGCTCGCGGGCACGGATCTGCGCGGTGAGCTGACCGCAACGCTCAAGGCCGATTTCGAACCCGATAGCGGGGCCTTTTCCCTGACGCTGGATGGGGATGGTCAAGACCTGGCGCTTGGGCGCTATTACGCCGACCAATTGTTGCAAGGGCCATTGGATCTGGCGCTCAGCGCCTCGCGGGGCGGCGATGGCATCACCATTGATCGCCTGGCCCTGAACAATGACAATCTTGAGCTCAACGGTGGCGGCCGCTTGGCCAGCCGCCAAGGGGATCTGGAACTGCAAGGCAATATCGCCGATCTGGGTATTTTTCAGATCCAAGATCTTGATGGTCCGGCCCGTTTGTCGTTCTCGCTTGAAGGCCAAGAGGATCTTTGGGACGCGCTGTTTGACCTGCACAGTCAAACCAGCCGGATCAATGGTAGCGCCCAAATCGAAAACCTGTTTGGCGATGAAATTTCGCTGAATGCCGCGGCGGATATTGAGACGGGCGATCTGAGCCTTTACGCCCCCCTCGCCGGAATACCGCTTTCGGGTGATCTTAATCTCAACGCCCTGGCCAGCTATGATGCGGCCAGCAAAGATATTGGGCTGCTTGCAGAAGGCACCAGCCATGATCTGCGCATCGGGCAAGAACAGCTAGATGCGGCGCTGAGCGGCGAAACAGCCCTGGAAATTCGCGCGCAAAGGGTCGCGGACCGTCTGACGATTGAGCGTTTGGATGTGCATAACCCGGCGCTGGATCTGAATGCTCAAGGCTATATCGAAGGCGATGGCGGTGATCTGCGGCTGCTTGCCAAAATGGACGATATTGGCGCTTTGCGGATCGAAAATCTCACCGGGCCGGTGGATCTCAACGCCAAGCTGATCGGCGAGGCGGATGAATGGGTTGCCGATCTGGATCTGGTTTCTGACGACACCCATTTGGCAGGCGACGCTGAAATCACTGATCTGATCGCTGGCGCTGCGGATGCCACAGGAACGGTGACCCTGCGCGCTGACAATCTCAGCCGTTACGCGGATCTGGCAGGCTTGCCCCTGACCGGCGCTTTAAAGCTTGATGCAACGGGCGGCTATAATGTGGATAGCGGCGATGGGGCGCTTCGCGCCACCGGCGGCGGCACAGGGCTGTCGACCGGGATTGCCGAGCTTGATGCGGTTTTGGCCGGCGCGATTTCACTCAATATCGACGCAGATCGCAAAGATGGCGATATTGATGTCTCGCGGGCCGAACTGCGCAGCGAGCAGCTCACTCTCAGCGCCAATGGCGATATGTCCGGCGGTGCAGGCCAATTTGATCTTAGCCTAGATCTCGCAAATCTGGGCAGAGTGATCGAAGGCGTCAATGGGCCGCTTGCCTTGCGCAGCACCCTTGAAGGCTCGGGCGACAATTGGGATGTCAATGGCAGCTTGACCGGGCCTTCGGGCATGAATGCGGCCATTACCGGCGGAGCCATCCGCCCCGACGGTGCGGTGGATCTGGCCATCACCGGAGGCCTGCCGCTTCTTTTGGCAGATCCCTTTATCAGCCCAACGGTATTGATTGGGGATCTCAATTTCGATCTTGCCATGCAGGGGGCGCCAGGGCTTGAAGCGCTCAGCGGCACCGTCACCACGCAAAATGCCCGCGCCTCTGATCCGGGCAGCAAATTGGTGCTGCAAGATATCAACCTCAATCTCGGCATTGCCAATCAATCCGCGCAATTGGCTTTGACCAGCGCCTTGGCCACTGGCGGCACCATCTCGGTCAATGGCCCGGTGGCTCTGACCCCTCCGTTTAACGCCAATATCAACGCGGCCTTGGATGCGATCACCTTGCTCGATCCAACGCTTTATGAGGTCAATCTAAACGGCAATGCCACGCTCCAAGGGGCCTTGGCTGAAAATGCTGCCATCACCGCGGGCATTGTGATTGACCGCGCCGATATCAAGATCCCCACTGGGCTTGGCGGGCCCGGCGCAATCCCCGACGTGGAGCATCTGGGCGAGACCGGCCTGAGCCGCGCGACCCGCAAACGCGCCGGGATCAATATCGATCCCCCGGCGGAAGAAGAAACCCCCGCGTCGCGCGGCCCCGATTACCCGCTCAACATCACCATTGCCGCACCGCGTCAGATCTTTGTGCGGGGGCGCGGTCTGGATGTGGAAATGGGCGGAAACATTCGCGTGGGCGGCAGCAGCTCAAATCCCATCCCCACCGGCGGGATCAAACTGCGACGTGGTCAATTCGCATTGCTGGGCCAGCGTTTGGAATTCGACCGCGCCGAGATCAACATGCAAGGTGATCTGGTCCCTGACCTGAATATCGCCGCCTATTCCGATAGCGGCAGCGTGCGTTCGCAGATCCTAATCGAAGGCCCGGTTACGGCGCCGGAAATTTCATTCGCGTCAGAACCGGAACTGCCCGAGGATGAAGTGCTCGCCCAGCTCTTTTTCGGCAAGCCGGTGAATGAGCTGACCCCGTTGGAACTGGCGCAGCTCTTGGGCTCGGTCAATCGCCTGGCAGGCGGCGGCGGCGGGCTTTTGGGCGGGCTGCGCAGCGGTATCGGCTTGGATAGCCTTGGCATCAACACCGATGAGGAAGGCGGCACAGAAGTCTCTGCCGGGCGCTATATTAGTGAAAAGCTCTATACGGACGTGACTGTGGGCGCAGATGGCACCAGCGAGATCGAGCTAAATTATGATGTGAATTCCACGCTCAAAGGCCGTGTGGGCTTTAACAGCGAAGGCAATAGCAGCATCGGCTTCGCCTTCGAGCGCGATTACTAAAACGATATAACTGGAATGCAAAAGGCCGGGCATGCACCCGGCCTTTTTCTCATTCTCGGCTTGGACAGTTGGGCTAGATTCCGGCTGGGGTCAGGAGCGTATCACACACCCCTCTCCCTTCGCATAAGTAGAAAATGGCGGCTGTGAGCCCATTTTTGCCGGATGCTGCTCGTTGCACGAATGTCGGCTTTGGCTAACTGAGCAGCGGTCTCTCCATGGTGTTCTTTAAGACCTTAGACCCGTGTTCTAGGCGTTTCCAGAGTCCTTTCCGTTTCGCCTGTTTACCTCTAAACAATTCAAGCGTGTGGCATTTTTCGATCCCATCGGTGCTTGCAGCAGCCATTTAGAGATCAGCGCACAGCGATTTATAGTATTCAGCATATGCTTCACGGAGGCTATCTATGCGCGCTAAGGTTTGAGTGCCCAGTTCTAGCGATGCGCGTCGGTCGCTACGCGTGGTGAGAGCTACGATTCGGCATGCGATTTGCGGACTCGCTCCTCCACGATTGAGATCATAGGAGAGAAGCAGATAGGCGAGGCCGAGGGCTGAGGGAACGCCGTTTGCGGCGAATACATCTGCCGCGAAACTGTCGGCCTCGAGTTCGCGTGCCAGAGCGGAGGTAGGCTGCGGTCCGGTGAGATGGAGAGCGGCATGGCCCGCTTCATGGATGAGGGCGGAGAACGATGGTAGCGCTCCTACATAGTCCCCAATTCTGCGGACTTGTGGCGAATCCATGCTAAGGAAAACTGGATAAGCCTCCCGATCTGCGTCAAACACGGTCGCGATTGGCACCATGCTGTAGCGTCCTGTCACGTTCTCCTGTGAGCACGCGCGAGCATCTTCCCGCACTGAAGGTAGCAAGCTATTGTTGATGTAGGCCAGATGTGCTTCCGGTGGAACCATTCCGTCCGGCGCAATCAAATACCAAAGAATAGCCTGCGAAGCAGTAATCTGAGGGATCAAAAGCCGCGTGTTAAACACGACTTCCAGATGTCCATCCTCATCAACATCCTCGAGCCTGGGAGAGAAGTCACAGTCCGAGACATAGACCAATTCGAGCTCACGAACGGCACCGAACTTGGGATGTGCCAAAAGAATTCCAGAAACGATGTCGTCCTTCCATACGTCTTGGAACTCGACCAGGATGCAGTCGAGCCAGTCCACAAATTCTTGGGACGATGCAGGCGGATCTGGTGGCAAACACTCCGGGGTCTGCGCATGCACGTGCCTTGGCAAGCTCCATGCGACTACAATTATAGTTAAGGCAAATATGCGGATCATACGCTCACTCCACGCAGCCAAGAAAAAAGTCAATATTTCGAACGCGTTCAGGATCTCTAAATGAGGGCAAGGCCAGTCCTGGATTTCCACTATCTGGGAATTTGTACCGGCAATATCTTTCGACGCTACGCTTAGTAAATACCTCACCTGCGATCAGCCCGCGTAGCATCGAACGCAACTTCGGATCGCTTGACAGTAATTGCTCAACGTCCCCTGTATCGCCGCGCGCAAGTGCGTTCATCTGCAATATAAAGCCTTCAGCATCCTCAAAAGAGAGCATTTGTTCAGATCCATCGTAGCGGAGCTCCTGGTAGGCAAGACGGAGACGTTCTTCGATGTGCGCCCGGCAAAAAATGAACCGAGCATCTGTGTATTCATTCACAGATACGTGCGGACACTGCTGCGCATGGACAGATGAAGCGGACACTATGGCCATCCAGGCTATTGCTATGGTGAAATGTCGGGCCTTGGTCATCGTTCGCTCTCTTTCTCGCGACAATCCTTGAGGAGAGCACTGAATGCAATGTCGGCTCCATCCGGTGTGATACGTGCCAAGTCGGGCGATCCAGACCCGAAAACGTCGTCGAATTGCAGGACGTCGACGCAGAAATAGTCGCGAATTGTTGGCCGTAGGCATAGGCCATCATGATAGCAGGTCGCGACAACCCCTAACGTGCCGCGCATAGTAGCGACCCGATTAAATCCCAAAGCACGAGCGCTTCGGTCATCCACCTGCTGGTTTACCAAGTCGTACAATGCCGAACGGCTGGTGCGGACGGCTTCGGTCCCATAAACGGCGATGAGGTTAATCGTGTTTTCGCCTTTTTGGAGTCGATGGGCATTCATGCTGATAAGAATCGTCGCTGCGACCGCAGCAATAGAAGCCGCAGCGCTGCATGCGGCGGGCAAGCACTTGATTAATGGAGAAGCTTGCCATGACAGCGGCTCGTCGTTCAAAATTTTGCATCCTTTCAAATTTTATGGAAAGGCTAACGCGCCTATTTTCATTGATCCATCGGCAAATCACTTTTTGCGCAGGTCAGGGAGAGAAAATCGTACCTACGTTCAATAGACCATCAGCTGCCTTTATGTGGACGCGCCGGGCTTAGATTAAGCCATTTAACGGCTTTGGCTGCGAACAGCAGCGTTGTGTCGACGGAACTTTCACCGAGGTATAGCTTTCCGAAACAGACTTTCATACGGACCGCAGCGAATTCACCCTTCGTCCCGCATTGCCGACCTTGGCTGTCCCTATTTAGCGAGTGACTTTCTGGGACGAATTCTGCATCAGCGAGGTTAAGAGGCGAAAAGTTCAGCAGGTTCAAATAGTACACGGTCGCTGGATCTTCTTATGTAACGATCCTGCCTCCAGCCGAAATCCGCCCCCAGCTTACCCCAAAGCATAGCCCGCGCCGCGCACCGTGCGCACAGGATCCTCGCCCCCATTGGCGCAGAGCGCTTTGCGCAGCCGCCCGATATGAACGTCCACCGTGCGGGTATCCACATAGATATCGCGCCCCCAAACCCGGTCGAGCAATTGCTCACGGCTCCAGACCCGGCCCGGCTTTTCCATAAAGGTGCTGAGCAAGCGAAACTCTGTGGGCCCAAGCTTGACCAAGCTCTCGCCGCGGAACACTTTGTGGCTCTCGCTATCGAGAACGATATCGTCAAATTCCAACCGCTCGCCCACGGTCGAAGGCCGCGTGCGGCGCAATTGCAACCGCACCCGGGCCATCAATTCGACCACGGAATAGGGCTTGATCACATAATCATCTGCGCCGGTTTCCAGGCCCCGGACCCGATCCACCTCTTCGGAACGGGCCGAAAGCATGATGATGGGTAAACCACGGGTTTCCGAGCGGGTCTTAAGCTGGCGGCAGATCTCAATACCAGAAACGCTCGGCAGCATCCAATCCAGCACGATCAAATCCGGCGTGTCTTCCTCGACCAAGATCAATGCCTCTTCGCCGTTTTCAGCGCGGGTGACGCGATAGCCTTCGGCTTCGAGATTATAGGCGAGCACTTCGCGTTGCGCGGGCTCGTCTTCAACGATCAAAACATTGGGTTGTGGGGGGGCCATAGCTTAGCCTCTTGGTTCGACCATATAAGGGGTTTTATCCCCTTTGGGCCGGGCTTCTTCGGGCATCTCGCCCGTCACAAGGTAAATCACCTGCTCTGCGATAGAGGTCACGTGATCGCCCATGCGTTCGATATTCTTGGCGATGAAATGCAGATGCATACATCCGGTAATATAGCGCGGGTCTTCCATCATATACGTCAGGAACTGACGGAAAAGCGCATTATACATCTGATCGACCTCGCGGTCCCGCAGACGTACATCCTGGGCCAAAGCCACATCCCGCTGGATATAAGCGTCCAGCGCATCCTTGAGCATCAGCTCCACGGTTTTGGCCATCCGGCGAATATCGCTAGAGGAATCCGCAATTGGCGTCATCTGAACCAAAACACTGGTCCGTTTGGCGATATTCTTGGCGTAATCCCCAACCCGTTCCAGGTTGCTCGAGATTTTCATCACCGTCAGGATGGTGCGCAGATCCACCGCAGTGGGGCCCCTAAGGGCGATGAGACGCGCGGCCTCTTCATTGACGCGCGTCTCCATCTCATCAATCAAACGATCATTTTTCCGCACACGTTCAGCAAGGTCCTCATCCCGCGTTTCCAGGGAAATGGCGGCATCCATGATCGCGGCCTCCACCAGCCCGCCCATCTTCATCAGATGGGCCTGGACAGCTTCTAGCTCGCGATCAAAGGCGGAGGTGATATGCGGTTCGATCATATCGCTTGAGCCGGTATCAGCCGATGCGGCCCGTGATATAGCTCTCGGTCCGGGGATCTTTAGGATTGGTAAAGATCTCACCGGTCTCGTTGAACTCAACCAGATTGCCCAAATGGAAGAAGGCAGTTTTCTGGCTGACCCGCGCGGCCTGCTGCATGGAGTGAGTCACGATCACCACCGAGTAATTGGTGCGCAGCTCGTCGATCAGCTCTTCCACCTGTGCGGTCGCGATCGGGTCCAGGGCCGAGCAAGGCTCGTCCATCAACAGAACTTCGGGCTCGGTGGCCACAGCGCGGGCGATGCACAAACGCTGTTGCTGCCCCCCCGAAAGACCGGTGCCGGGATCGTGCAGGCGATCTTTGACCTCATCCCAAATCGCGCCGCGGCGCAGGGATTTTTCCACAATGGCATCCAACTCCGCTTTGGAACTGGCCAGACCGTGGATGCGCGGCCCGTAAGCCACATTGTCATAGATCGATTTCGGGAACGGGTTGGGCTTTTGGAACACCATGCCCACACGCGCCCGCAACTGCACCGGATCGACTTTCTTATCGTAGATGTCTTCGTCATCCAGGGAAATTGTCCCCTCAACCCGGCAACCATCAATGGTGTCATTCATCCGGTTCAAGCTGCGCAAGAAGGTGGATTTCCCGCAGCCCGATGGACCGATAAAGGCGGTGACCTTTTTATCTTCGATCTCGATATCCACGTCTTTGATGGCATGGTTCTCGCCATAGAAAACTTGGACCTTGTCACCTTTGATTTTGATCTCGTTGGCGTTCACGTCACGCTCCACAATTCGCATATCATTCATGGCTAGTCTCCGTACCGTCAAATTACCAGCGGCGTTCGAACCGGCGGCGCAGGATGATGGCAATCAAGTTCATGCAGAGCAGGAACAGCAGCAGCACGATGATTGCCCCGGATGCCCGCTCGACAAATGCCGGGTCGGAGCGTTGGGTGAAGTTATAAACCTGTACAGGCAAGGCTGTCGCAGGGTCAAACATGCTCTCAGGATAGTTGTTCACAAAGGCCACCATCCCGATCAGCAGCAGCGGCGCGGTTTCCCCAAGCGCCTGGGCCAAGCCAATGATGGTCCCGGTCAGGATACCAGGCATGGCCAAAGGCAGCACATGGTGGAAGATCGCCTGCATTTTCGAGGCCCCAACCCCAAGCGCGGCATCCCGAATTGAGGGCGGCACTGCTTTCAGGGCCGCACGGGTCGAAATGATGATCGTGGGCAGCGTCATCAAGGTCAGCACCAATCCCCCCACAATCGGGGCAGAGTTGGGCAGGCCCATATAGTTGATGAAAATCGCCAGACCAAGAATACCGAAGACGATGGAAGGCACCGCCGCCAGGTTCGAGATATTCACCTCGATGATATCGGTCACCCAATTCTTGGGCGCGAATTCCTCAAGATAGATCGAGGCCGCCACACCGATAGGCAGCGCCAGGCAGAATACGATCAGCATCATATAGGCTGAACCAAGCAGGGCCACACCAAGACCCGCCGCTTCTGGGCGCAGTTCCGAGGCATCCGGCGCGGTGATGAAATCCCAGTTAAAGCGTTTCTCTAGCTTGCCCGCTTCCACCAGCGTGTCAGCGATATCGAGCTGCTCTGGAGTGACATTGCCGTCCAGCGCAGCAATCTCGCGGTCCACGCGGCCTTTGAGATAACCATCGATCCGGCCATTGGCGAGGAATTCATATTCCACGGTCTGCCCAATAAGGTCAGGATTGGCGATCACATCAGAGCGCAAGATCCCTTTGGAGGCTTTCGAGAGCATGCCTTGAAGCGCACTGGCGGTCACTTCGGGATGCTCAGCGGACAGCTCATCGGCCAGGCTTTGCAGGGAATTGTTGATGATCGGGTCATAAGCAAAGGTCATGACCTTCGCGATCTCTTCCGGATCACGATTGCCCGAGGGATCCAATACCTGCTCATCCAAGGTGATGTTCACCCGCATGAAGGTTTGGGAGAAAGCCGGGATACCTTGGCTCAGGATCGAGATCAGCAGCAGCACTAGGGCGATCACGCCCGTGGCCACAGCCAGCATGCCATAGAATTTGAACCGAGCTTCGGCGGCATTGCGCTTTTTCGTCCGCGCATCCTCCACAAACAGAGAGGTCTTGCCGGTCGAATTGCTGGGTTGATTTGCGGTCGCGTCGGTCATTCGTACTGCTCCCGATACTTACGAACAATGTAAAGGGCCAGAACGTTCAGACCCAGCGTGAGAACAAACAAGGTGATGCCTAGGGCAAAGGCCACCAGGGTTTCTGGCGAGGCGAAATCCGTATCCCCCGTCAGCTGCGAGACGATTTTCACCGTCACAGTGGTCATCGCCTCGAACGGGTTCATAGACAGCCTTGCAGCGGCCCCTGCCCCCATCACCACGATCATGGTCTCACCGATGGCGCGCGAGGCGGCCAGAAGGATCGCGCCCACGATCCCAGGCAGCGCGGCGGGCACCACAACTTGGCGGATGGTTTCCGAATGGGTCGCGCCCAGGCCCAGCGAGCCATCGCGCATGGCCTGAGGCACGGCGTTGATGATGTCGTCGGACAGCGAGGACACAAAGGGGATCAACATCACACCCATGACGATCCCTGCGGTCATCACCGATGAAGAGCTTTCGCCCAGCCCCAAAGGTTGCGCGAAATAATCCCGCAACATCGGCCCGACAGTGATGAGCGCGAAAAGGCCGTAAACGATGGTTGGGATACCAGCGAGCACCTCGATCATCGGCTTGGCGACAGATCGCACCCGCGAGGAGGCGTATTCAGACAGGTAGATCGCTGCAAAAAGCCCAATCGGCACGGCCACAAGCAGCGCGATAAAGCTCACATAGAGCGTGCCCCAAAGCAGCGGCAGCATCCCAAGATCGGAATTGCCGCGGAAATTTGGCGACCAAGTGGCGCCAAAGAAGAAGTCTTGCCAGGGATATTGGGTGAAAAAGCGTCCGGTCTCAAAGACCATGGACAGCACAATCGCCACCGTGGTCAGGATCGCAATCGACGAGGCCCCGATCAGCAAAGATTTGACCAGACCTTCCACAAAATTGCGCGCCCGATAATCGCGTGAGATGCGCCCGTAAGAGAGCACAAACACCGCAAGCGCGGCCAGGGCGGCAATCCCCACACCAACGATGGTTGGCGCACCCTCAAAGAACGAGCTGATAAAGCTCCACAAGACAATGGCCAAGGTGCCCGCCATGAAGGTTGAAAGAGCGACATTCCAACCATGATAGGACAACAAAGAGTGGAGCGTAGACAAATCGCCCCCTGCCGAAGCAGAGGCTTTGCTACGCCCAACAACATAGCCAACTGCGCACAGGGCTATGAGAAGGACAAAAAACCAAAGAACAAGCATGATCCCACCAATGGCAAGAAGGAAGCTAGGAAGGACGGCCCGGAAAAACCGAGCCGTCCTTTACGAAAACGTCAGAGCGCCAGGGTTTAGGAACCCGAACCCATGATCACGCCATCGGCGATCATTTTCTGCGTGTCAGCCAGTTCAGGGTCGGAAACCAGGCCGTACTGAGCCAGCGGGCCGTTGGGGCCAGCAACCGCGTCGGACACGAAGAATTCAGCATATTCCTGCAGGCCAGGGATCACGCCGATATGGGCTTTCTTCACGTAGAAGAACAGCGGGCGGGACACAGGGTATTCGCCGGAAGCGATGGCTTCCACCGAAGGGGTCACGCCGGACATGGTGGCAACCTGCAGCTTGGCAGTGTTGTTTTCATAGAAAGCCAGACCAAAGACGCCGATGCCGTCTTTGTTGGATTCGATGCGCGCCAGGGTCTCAGTGTAGTCACCGTCGATATCCACGGACACACCATCGGTACGGATGGCCATGCATTTTTCTTCGGCAGTGTCTTCGTCCACACCAGCCGCCATCATGGCTTCCATGTAGCCGCCATGTTCACAGCCGGCGAGGATCACTTTTTCCTCGAACACTTCACGGGTGCCGTGCTTGGTGCCGGGGATGAAGGCTGCGATGGGCTGGGCGGGGAATTCAGGGTTCACCTGGTCCCAAGTGCTCAGCGTGTTGGCGACCAGCTCACCATCCACGAAATGCTCGGCGGCCAGAGCTTTGTACCAATCTTCGGGGGTGAAAGCGAAGCTTGCGCCATTGATGTCAGAGGCGAAAACGATGCCATCATAGCCGATGCGCACTTCGATGATGTCGGTCACACCATTTTCGGCACAGGCTTTGATTTCTTTTTCACGGATTTTACGCGAAGCGTTGGCCACGTCGATGGTGGTTTCGCCCACGCCTTCGCAGAATTTTTTCAGACCAGCGGAGGAGCCACCGGATTCCACAACGGGGGTCGGGAAATCGAAGTTTTCGCCAAAGGCTTCGGCAACGATGGAAGCGTAAGGCAGAACGGTCGAGGACCCGGCAACGGCAACCTGATCACGGGCCGAGGCGGCAGTCGCAGAAACAGCAGCGATCGCCAATGCAGAGGCGCTCAGTTTCACAAAGGACATTGTGTGCTCCTTGAAGAGGGATAAAGAACCGCTCCCTCGTGTTGGGCGGCTCTGCGCGCCAATTACAAAGCCAGAAAATAACTTTTGTGACATCCAGAATACAGATTTGTGACAATGCCCAAAGTGGTCTGAAATGACCCAAGGTCACAACATGCAGTGCCTCAAACGGCAGCAATCACCACAGAAAAGCGGCTGCCTTTGCCCAGCTCGCTCTCAATCTTCAGCCGGCCCCGGTGACGATTGACGATATGCTTTACAATCGCCAAGCCAAGCCCGGTTCCGCCCAGTTCCCGTGAACGATGCCCATCGACCCGGTAAAAGCGTTCGGTCAGCCGGTGCAGGTGAATCGCATCGATCCCGGCCCCGTAATCCACAATCGTCGCTTCCCAAGCGGGGCCGCGCAACATCGGATCGCGGTCAATCCGGTCCAACTCGAATCGCACGCGCCCGCCAGCGCCGCCATATTTGATCGCGTTCTCCGCCAGATTGGTGAAAACCTGCATAACCTGGTCTTGATCGCCCATGATCGGCGCGCTCTGGGCATTTAAAGCCAGATCCATGCGCACATCTGCGGCCTCGGCCAAAGGCCGCAAGGATAACGAGACCGAGCGCAGGATCTCTACCAGATCCGTGCGGGTTTTCGGGCGCACCCGTTCTTCACTTTCCACCCGCGAGAGCGATAGCAAATCCATCACCAAGCGATTCATGCGCCCGGCTTCTTTTTCCATGGTCTCAAGAAAGCGGTCCCGCGCCACCGCGTCATCTCGGGCTGGGCCGCGCAGGGTTTCGATAAAGCCCAAAATCGCGGTCAGGGGCGTGCGCAGCTCATGGCTCACATTGGCCACGAAATCGCGGCGCATCTGGCCCATCGCCTCGATCGAAGAGGTGTCTTCCAAACTGACCATGGCCCCATGACCGCGCTCTAGCGGCAGCGGCGCGCAAGACATTTTAAACACCGTGTCCTGGGCGTGATCGGAAATCGCAAAACGGGTTTTGCGCGGGGTTCCCCCGCGCAGCACCTGGCCCACCGCTTCGATCACATCAGGATTGCGCAGCACCGTAAAGAAATGCCGCCCCAGGGAGGCATCTCCGAAATGCTCAACAGCGGTCGGGCTCATGGCCAAGATCCGCTCATTGGTGCCGATCATAATAGCAGGCTGGGGCAAGCCCGCGGCAATGGCGCTCAGCAGTTCGGAGCCTTGTTGTAAGCTATCACGCATGATCTGCACCAATAGGGGCGTTTGAGCGGCACTCTATGCTGGCGGGGTGTTCCTGAAAACCAGAAAAACCCTCGCTTATGGTGCGATCTGATCCAGAGCGGTTTTCACCTCACCCAAAATAAGTTCAGGGGGTTCCAACCCAACCGAGACCCGGAACATGCCTTCGGTGATGCCCAAATCCGCCCGCTGCGCCGGGCTAAGCGCCCGATGCGAGGATGAGGCCGGATGCGAGAGCAAGGTCGCCACATCCCCCAGGGTCGGCGCAAAAGGCAGATTGGGCGTGGCCTGGGTAAAGGCATTGGCCGCCGCGCGCCCGCCTTTCAATGTGAAACTCACCATATTGCCCGGGGTGATCAGCAGCGTTCGCGCGCGGGCAAAATCGGGGTGATCTGCGCGGCCTGGATATAGCACGCTTTCCACCCCATGGTGATCGGCCAAAAGATCCGCCAAAGCCCCGGCGCTGGCGCAGGCCCGTTCATAGCGCAGTTCAAGGGTATAAAGCCCGCGCTCGGCCATCCAACAATCATAAGGGCTGGGGGTCAGGCCCAAGGTCACCGCGCAGGTCAGAACCTGGGCTCGCAGATCCGGGTCGCGGGTGGCCACATAGCCAAGGGTGACATCGGAATGGCCCGCCAAAAGCTTGGTCACCGAATGGATCACCATATCGGCCCCGGCCTCCCAAGCGCGATAGCCCAGCGGCGTGGTAAAGGTATTGTCGATCACGCAAAGTACGCCATGCGCGCGGCATAGCGCCAAGATCCCATCCATATCCGCAACCCGCAGCGTCGGGTTCGAGACCACCTCGACCAGCAGCATTTTGGTGTTGGGCCGCAGCGCCGCGCGCAGAGCCTCAATATCCGTGGGATCGGCCAGGCTGGTCTCAATTCCGAAGCGCGGCAGGTCTTCGCGCATCATGCGCAGCGAACGCCCGTAAAGCTGATCGCCCCCAAGCACATGATCGCCCGCTTTCAGAACGCCCATAAGCGCCGCGGTGATCGCCGACATGCCCGAGCCGGTGATCAACCCGCCTTCGGCCCCTTCCAACGCGTCGATCTTGCGCGCCAGCACATCCGCGTTGGGATGACCTTCGCGGGCATAAGTATAGCCCTGGCTGCGCCCTTCATATTGCCCATCCAACGCATCGGGGCTTTGGGCGCTATAAACCACCGATGGCTGCAACGGGGTGACCACCGCTTGGCTGATGCTGTCGGGCCAAGGGGTGCGGCGGACGGGGGTGTCGCTCATAGGGATTGCAGCCCGGCTTTAAAGCGGCGGTAATTGGCTTGATAGCCCTGGGCCGAACGCAACAAAGCGGCGATTTGCGCCTCGCCCAATTCCCGCACCACTTTGCCCGGCGCGCCCATGACCAGCGAGCCATCGGGGATCTCTTTGCCTTCAGTGATCAAGGCCCCTGCCCCGATCAGACAGTTTTTGCCAATCTTGGCCCCGTTCAGCACCGTGGCCCCCATGCCGATCAAGCTTTGCTCGCCAATGGTGCAACCATGCAGCATTGCCTTGTGACCAATGGTGCAATTCGGCCCAATGCTCAGGGGAAAGCCCAAATCCGTATGCAGCACGCTGTTTTCCTGCACATTGCTGCCCCGCCCGATGCGAATTTCTTCGTTATCGCCGCGCAACGTGCAGCCGAACCAAATGCTCGCATCCTCTTCCAGCACCACATTCCCGATCAAATTGGCATCGGGCGCAACCCAGTAATTGCCGCTGTCTGGAAGTTGCGGGGCGATCCCGTCCAAAGAATAGAGGCTCATCCGCTTGCTCCGAAGGCTTCGAATTCGGTGTTCAAATCGCGCACCCGGTCGTTCAGACCAACCTGGCGGGACCGGCGCAACCGCTCCGCGATGATGATCGAGCGCAGCCGCGCTTCGGTTTCATCCAGATCGCTATTGACCAGCACATAATCATATTCCGCCCAATGGCTGATCTCGTCCCGCGAGCGGGTCATGCGATGGGCAATGGTTTCCGGGCTGTCTTGGTTGCGGCTCTGCAAACGCCGCTCAAGCTCGGCAATGGATGGGGGCAGCACAAAGATCGACACCACATCCTCGGCCCGCAGGGAATTGCGCACCTGCTGACCGCCCTGCCAATCGATATCAAACAGCACATCAATGCCGGATTTCAGGGCTGCCCGCACTGGCGCTTTTGGCGAGCCATAGAAATTGCCGAACACTTCCGCATGTTCGAGCAATTCACGCTGCTCGATCATCTCGGCAAAGCGCTCTTGGCTGACAAAATGATATTCGCGCCCATCGTGTTCGCCAGCCCGCGGCGCGCGGGTGGTGGCCGATACCGAAAAGCTGATCTCAGGATCCCAAGCCCGCAAACGGCCCGCCAAGGTGGATTTTCCAGCCCCCGAAGGTGAGGAAAGGATGATGAGCAGCCCTCGCCGATCCGCCATTTGCATTACTCCACATTCTGAACTTGTTCGCGCATCTGGTCGATGGCCGCCTTTAGGTCAAGCCCGATCTGGGTCAGGGGCGCGTATTGCGCCTTGGAACATAATGTATTGGCCTCGCGATTGAATTCCTGGGTCAGGAAATCCAATTTGCGGCCCATCGGCCCGTCCTGGGCCAGCAGATCCTTGGCCGCTTGGATATGCAGCCGCAGCCGATCGAGCTCTTCGGTGACATCGCCTTTGACCGCGATCATGGCCAGCTCTTGCGCCAGCCGGTCAGGATCACCCCCCTCGCCAATGCCTTGCACACGGGCCAAGGCCTCGCTCAGCACCCGCGATTGATGCGCCGCCCGTTCCGGTGCCATGGCCTCAGCAGCCCCGCAAAGCTGTTCAATTTGATCCAGCAGGACGAAAAACAGCGCCGCCAAAGCCGCGCCTTCTGTGGCCCGCATGGAACGCAGCGCTGCAAGCGCGGCTTCAAAACTGTGCAAAAGCGGCGCTTGCGCGGCTTGGCGCTCTGCGGCTTTCGCTGCGCTGTCATCGCGCAGCACGCCGGGCAGGCTCAACGCATCCGCCTGGCTCAGCGGCGTCAGGGCCTGCCCCGCTTCGGCGGCGATCTCTTGCACCGAAGCCAATAGCGCCAATTGCCCGCGCAAGGCCTGGGCATCAATCTCGCGCGCGGCCTCGCCAGCGCCTTTGGAAAATTTTAACGCGACCGAGACCGACCCGCGCCCCAAAACTTGGGCCGCCAAGCGCCGGCAATCGGCCTCAAGAAAGCCAAACCCTTCGGGCAAGCGCAGCTTTAGATCAAGCCCGCGCCCATTGACCGACCGCATTTCCCAGTGCCAGCGCCAATCCTCGAACGCGCCCGCCGCCTCACCATACGCGGTCATCGAATGCACCATCGCGCCCTCCCAAGCCTTGATATCATTGCGCATTATCACGCTTGCACCCAGGGTTAACCTATTGAGATCGCCTCCAAAGGTTAACCAATACAAACAATTCTACGCGTATTTTTGCCAGTTTTTGCATATCACTTGGTCCAACACCACCATGCCCGCTGGTCGCGAAAATGTGAGTTTCGCCGCCGCTCTGGGCCTTATTGCAGGGGTTGAGTATCAGTGATGGCGCATAACAATGATAAAGACGCGACAATCATATCTATATCTGAGTATCGTGGGACCATGCCGCATTCATCTTTGTCCATGATCGACGCTTATTGGGAAGGTCTGCGCGCCGGGCGTTTGGTGCCGCGCCGCTCGGATGTGGACCCGCGCGGCATTGATCGCGCCTTGGAACATGCGTTCATTTTGGAGCGGATCGCGCCGGGCATGGCCCGGTTCCGCCTGGCGGGAATGCATCTGAACGATCTCATGGGGATGGAAGTGCGTGGCATGCCGCTGACCTCGTTCTTTTCCCCGCAAGAGCGCCGCGATGTGAGCGAGCTTTTGGAATATGTGTTTGAAGAGCCCGCGAAGGTGCGGTTGCGCCTGACCGCCGAGCGCAGCATTGGCAAACCTAGCTTGGAGGCTGAATTGCTGCTGCTGCCGCTGAAAAGCGATCTGGGCGATATCAGCCGGGTGCTGGGCTGTTTTGTGGCCAGTGGCGAGATCGGGCGCACCCCGCGCCGCTTTCGCGTGGCGGAGACCCAGAAAACCCCGCTATTGCTGCCCGCCCCCGAAGCCGCGCCACAAGCAGATCCCAGCCCAAAGCCGGATCTGAACATCGCGCCCAGCCATAAACCGGGCGAGGGTTTCGCAGAACGGCCCACAGTGTTTCGCAAAGCGGCTGATCCAGCGCCGGGTGCGCCAGATCCCAAAGATCCAGCCAAGCCGTTGCGCGGCGAGCGCCCTTATCTCAAACTTGTGCGCAACGAGGATTAACGCGGCCCAAACCCCAAGAAAAAGGGCGGAAGGATATCCTTTCCGCCTTTTTGCTGTCTAAATGCGAGCAAGGCCTTAGGATGCGGCTTGCTCTGGCTGGGTCGCCGGGCGCGCTGCGGCCAATTCCTCGGCCACCAAAAACGCCAATTCCAGCGATTGGCTGGCATTGAGCCGCGGATCACATGCAGTGTGATAACGCGAGGACAGATCATCATCGGTCACGGCCCGCACACCGCCAGTGCATTCGGTCACGTCTTGGCCGGTCATCTCGAAATGCACACCGCCCGCATGGGTGCCCTCAGCGCGATGCACTTCGAAAAACTCGCGCACTTCGCGCAGCACGGAATCAAAGGGCCGGGTTTTAAAGCCCGAGGCCGATTTGATCGTGTTGCCATGCATCGGATCGCAAGACCAAACCACCTGCGCGCCTTCTTCTTCCACCGCTTTGATCAACCGCGGCAGGTGATCGCCCACAGAGCCCGCACCAAAGCGCGCAATCAAGGTCAAGCGCCCGGCTTCGTTTTCCGGGTTCAGCGAGGCGAGCAAACGCTTCAGGTCGTCCACCTCCATGCTCGGGCCGCATTTCAACCCGATGGGGTTTTGCACACCGCGGGCAAAGGCCACATGCGCCCCGTCCGGCTGACGGGTGCGATCACCGATCCAGATCATATGCCCAGAGCCTGCCACGGGCAGACCGCTGGTGGAATCGATCCGGCACAGCGCCTCTTCATATTCCAGCAGCAGCGCTTCATGACTGGTGTAGAAATCCACCGAATGCAGGGTCGGCGCGGTGTCTCGTGTCACGCCAGCCGCGCGCATGAAATCCAAGCTGTCGGAAATTCTCCCGGCCAAATCGCGATAACGATTGGCCCCTGCCCCTTCGGTAAAGCCCAAAGTCCAGGCATGGACGCTTTCCATATCCGCGAAACCGCCCTGGCTAAAGGCGCGCACCAGGTTCAGCGAAGCCGCCGCCTGGGTATAGGCTTGCAGCATACGCTCTGGATCAGGGATCCGGGCCTCGGCGGTGAAATCAATGTCATTGATAATGTCGCCGCGATAGCTGGGCAGCTCGATCCCATCTTTGGTCTCGGTGGGGGCCGAGCGCGGCTTGGCGAATTGCCCGGCCACACGGCCCACTTTGACCACAGGCACTTTGGCCGCATAGGTCAGCACCATGGCCATTTGCAGCATCACCTTAAAGGTGTCGCGAATCAAATCCGGGCCGAATTCCGCAAAGCTTTCGGCGCAATCGCCCCCTTGCAGCAAAAACGCCTCGCCCCGAGCCACTTTGCCCAAAGCGCTGGTCAACCGCCGCGTCTCACCGGCAAAGACCAGCGGAGGCATTTTTGCCAAACGCGCTTCGACCGCTTCCAATGCCGCTTGATTGGGATAATCCGGCATCTGTACCCGCGGTTTGCTGCGCCAGTCACGCTTTGTCCAAGCTTGGGTCATTGTCTTATCCTTCCGGGGTGCCCCGTCACTATCGGGGGGCTTATATCCAGACTGAGAACCAGGTGCCACGGCAAAACTTTGCCGCGGTTTCACAGCATATCACAATTTCGATCTAAGCTGGACGCAGCGCGTTAAACCTGTTTGGCTGATTTAGGAATTAGAATGAACTCATGCCAGTGAGCGCCAGCGAGGGGACAGAAAAGGATGGCCAATACCGGTCGTTTCAGCGCGCCAATAACCTCCAATCCCGACCAGCTATCGCAAGCTGGTCGTGCCGGTCGTTTTCATTTCGTGCTGCTTGATGATTTTACAATGCTCAGCTTTGCGGGCGCGGTCGAGGTTCTGCGCCTGGCCAATCGCGAAGCGGGTCAAGCGCTCTATTCTTGGCAATTGGTCAGCCCAGATGGCGCGCCGGTGCGGTCCTCCGCAGGCCCAATTTTCGAGCCAAATTGCGGGCTTGAAGCGCTCAATACCGGTGAAACCATCATGCTATGCGGCGGGCTGGGCATTGATGAACATACCAGCCCTGCCTTGCTGTCTTGGCTGCGCCGCGAGGCGCGGCGCGGGGTGCGGATCGGGGCGCTTTGCACTGCCAGCCATGTGATGGCCAAAGCCGGGCTGCTCGATGAACGCCCCGCCACGATCCATTGGGAAAACTATGATGCCATGGTCGAGGATTTCCCCGATATTGAGCTGCGCAAATCGGTCTATGTGCTCGACGGTCCGCGTTTTACTGCCGCTGGCGGCACCGCTGCGATTGATTTGATGCTGCGCCTTGTGGCCGAAGATCATGGCGAGGGTCTTGCTGCGAAAATCGCCGATCAAGTGATTCACCCCACCATCCGCAGCGATGCCGATACCCAAAGATTGTCGATCCCGACGCGAATCGGCGTGCGCCATGCGAAGCTGAGCGAAGTGATCGAGCGGATGGAATCCAATATCGAAGAGCCCATCAGCCCGCAGATTTTGGCCCGCGATGTGGCGCTTTCCACCCGGCAGCTTGAACGGTTGTTTCGGCGTTACCTCAATCGCAGCCCGAAACGCTATTATATGGATCTGCGGTTGCAACGGGCGCGCAATCTGCTGCTGCAAACCAATATGACCGTGATCAATGTGGCTTTGGCCTGCGGTTTCACCTCGCCGTCGCATTTTTCCAAATGCTATCAGGCGCAATATCAGGTCACCCCATATCGCGAACGGGGCACAAGGCGCGCCCCAGCCAATGCCGCGCCCGAGCCTCAAAGCGATTTAGGCTAGGCGTTTTCCTCAAAATTTCACGTTTAATCCCCCAGAACTCTCGTCGATTGTCGCAGATCAAAGCATTTGTGGCGCCGTCGCACTTTTCATTTGCCAAACACCGCACTAGCCTCGCTTAGGCTATCCAGAAAATAGGGAGTTCTGGGATGAAATATCTTCTTCCGGCAACAGCACTTGGTCTGCTCGCCGCCACTGGCGCATGGGCAGAGACCGGCGAAGTCAAACTGGGCATCGCTTTGGGCTTCACCGGGCCGCTTGAATCGCTGGCCCCGCATATGGAAGCGGGCGCAAAACTGGCTGTCGAGGAAATCAACGCCTCTGGCGCGCTGCTGGGCGGGGCCTCGGTGGCCAGCGTCAGCGGTGACAGCACTTGCATTGATGCGGGTGCCTCTGCCGCCACTGGCGAACGCTTGGTGGGCGAAGGTGTCAAAGGCATTATGGGGGCCATGTGCTCGGGCGCGACCGGCGCCATGCTCAGCAATGTGGCACTGCCCAATGGCGTTGTGATGATTTCGCCCTCGGCCACCTCGCCGGCCCTGTCTACGGTTGAGGATAACGGCCTGTTCTTCCGCACCGCGCCCTCGGATGCGCGCCAAGGCGAGATCATGACCGATGTGATCATGGATCGCGGCTTTAAAGAAGTCGCCATCACCTATACCAATAATGATTACGGCAAGGGCCTGGCCGATAGTTTCCAAGCGGCCTTTGAAGCCAAAGGTGGCAGCGTCACCATCAGCACCCCCCATGAAGACGGCAAAGGCGATTACTCCGCCGAAGTCGGCGCGCTGGCCTCGGCCGGTGGCGAGCTGCTCGTGGTGGCTGGCTATGTGGACCAAGGCGGCTCTGGCGTGATCCGCGGCGCGCTCGATAGCGGTGCCTTTGACACATTCGTGCTGCCCGATGGCATGGTCGGCACTGTGCTTGAAGAAATCTTTGGCGATGAGATCGAAGGCTCCTTCGGGCAACTCGCAGGCTCCAACAGTGAAGGGGCCGCGCTCTTTGCCGAGATGGCGGGCGACAAATTCGACGCCGCCTCCCCTTATGCGGGCGAAAGCTATGATGCCGCGGCGCTGATGCTGCTGGCCATGCAGGCGGCTGGCTCTGCCGAGCCCAGTGAATATAAGGCAAAACTGCTGGATGTGGCCAATGCCCCAGGCGAGCCGATCTTGCCAGGTGAGTTGGACAAAGCCCTGAAAATCCTCGCCGAAGGCGGTGATGTGGATTACGTGGGTGCCTCGGCTGTGGAAATGTTCGAAGCGGGCGAAAGCGCCGGGAACTTCCGCGAGATCGAGATCAAAGGCGGCAAGATCACAACTGCGGGCTACCGCTGATTTCGACTTGACGTAAAGACGGCCCCGGTTTTTAGCCGGGGCCTCTTTTTAAGGAGCCTTCCATGATCTCCGTGCAAGATCTGCATATGCATTTCGGCGGGTTTCGCGCCGTCGATGGGGCCACGCTGACCATTGAAACCGGGTCTATCACCGGACTGATCGGTCCCAATGGCGCGGGCAAGACCACGCTGTTCAATGTGATCGCGGGCAATCTTCAACCCACCTCTGGCCAGGTCTTTATGGATGGGGAAGACATCACTGGCCTGCCCCCCCATGCGCTGTTTGGCAAAGGCCTGTTGCGCACTTTCCAGATCGCTCATGAGTTTGATTCCATGACCGTGCGCGAAAACCTGATGATGGTGCCTGGCCAACAATTGGGCGAAAGCCTGTGGAACACCTGGACTGCCCGCCGGCGCATTCGCGCTCAGGAAAAAGAGCTGCTGCGCAAAGCCGACGAGGTGCTTGAATTCCTCACCATCTCGCATCTGCGCGATGAGAAAGCGGGCAATCTTTCCGGCGGTCAGAAAAAGCTGTTGGAACTGGGCCGCACCATGATGGTGGATGCTAAAATCGTCTTTCTCGACGAGGTCGGCGCCGGGGTGAACCGCACGCTGTTGAACACGATTGGCGATGCCATTCTCGAGCTGAACCGCGATCGCGGTTACACATTTTGCATGATCGAACATGACATGGATTTCATCGGGCGGCTTTGCGATCCGGTGATTTGTATGGCCGAAGGCAAAGTGCTGGCCGAAGGCACGATCCAAGAGGTCAAATCCGATGAGCGCGTGATCGAGGCCTATCTTGGCACCGGCTTGAAGAACAAAGTGGTGCAGGAGGCTTCCGCATGAGCGTCACCGGCGTGCAAGAACAGGTGATGGATCACCACGCGCAGTATTTGCCCCGCAAGCTGGCGCAAAAACCCTTTCTCACCGCAACCGATATGCGCGGCGGCTATGGCCGCGGCGCTGATATTTTGCATGGCTGCACCCTCGCGGTGGAGCGCGGCGAAATTGCCGTGATCGTTGGCCCTAATGGCGCGGGCAAATCCACCGCTATGAAAGCGGTGTTCGGGATGCTCAATCTGCGCGAGGGCCAGGTATTGCTGGGCGGTGAGGATATCACCGATCTGACCCCACAAGCGCGGGTGGCCAAAGGCATGGGGTTCGTGCCGCAGGTGCGCAATATCTTTCCCACCATGACCGTTGAGGAAAATCTGGAAATGGGGGCTTTCATCCGTACCGATGATTTCTCCGACACCATGACCCAGATCTATGATCTGTTTCCGATCCTCAAGGAAAAGCGCAACCAACATGCGGGCGAGCTCTCTGGCGGTCAACGCCAGCAAGTGGCGGTGGGCCGGGCGCTGATGACCAAACCGCAGCTCTTGATGCTGGACGAACCCACTGCCGGGGTCAGCCCGATTGTCATGGACGAGTTGTTTGACCGGATCATCGAAGTGGCGCGCACGGGCATTTCCATCTTGATGGTAGAACAAAACGCCCGCCAAGCTCTGGATATTGCCGATACTGGCTATGTGCTGGTGCAAGGGGCCAATCGCTTTACCGATACCGGCCAGGCGCTGATGGCCGATCCCGATGTGCGGCGGAGCTTTTTGGGGGGATGATGCAGCGCGCTCTACTCCCCACCCTATTGGCCGCGCCGCTTCTGGCCGCGGGCCTGCCTGCCCAGGCGCAATTTGCGGGCAATATGACCTGCAAAATCACCCGGATCTGCGATGGCGCGGGCCAATGTCAGGCCAGTTCCGAAAGCCATGCTTTTGCCTTTGAGAATGCCAAGCTGAACCGCCGCGGCGAGGGCAGCGTGACCCTGCGCTATGGCGGCAAAGCCCATGAGGCCTATTCCGTCTCGGAGATCGGGCCGCTGATCTGGGCCGAAGGCAAAAAAGATCTGCAAACCCTCAGCTCTGCGGGTGGCGATCACGCCATCTGGCAGAGCTTTGATTGGCGCCGCGACCGCGCGGTGCTGCGTTTTATGACCTGCGAGGAATGATGCGCATACTCTTGCTTGTAAGCCTTATGGCTATGATCGCCCCAGGGGCCGCGCTGGCTGAATGGGTCACCATCACCTGCACATTCGAAACCGAATGCTACGAGGCCGAGGCCTGTGATGGCGCGGGCTTTTCCATGGATCTCTCTGCCGGGGAAGCGCCTGGCGAAGTGGTGATGCGCTCGGCCGCGGAAACCATTTCCGGCACTGGCGCGGGCCATGATGCCACCTCGCTGATCTGGCGGGCGGAAACAGAATCGGCGGCGCATTTGCTCAGCTGGGGGGCCGATGGGGCCGCGCGCTATAGCGTGCATCTGCTCATGGGCCCAGCCATGGTCAGCTATATCGGCTCTTGCGAGGCGAAAAACTGATGGATCTTCTCAATGCACTGGTCGCACTGGCCAATTTCGTGTTGGTGCCCGCCCTGGCCTATGGCAGCCAGCTCGCCCTAGGCGCTTTGGGCGTCACTTTGATCTATGGGATCTTGCGCTTTTCCAACTTTGCCCATGGGGACACGATGGCCTTTGGCGCCATGGTGACGATCTTGGTCACCTGGCTGTTTCAAGGCATTGGCCTGTCCATCGACCCGCTGCCCACAGCGCTATTGGCCCTGCCTTTTGGCATCATCGCCACCGCCGCGCTGGTTTATGCCACCGACCGCGTGGTCTATCGTTTTTACCGGCAGGCCAAAGCCGCGCCAGTGATGTTGGTCATCGTCTCCATGGGGGTGATGTTCATCATGAACGGGCTGGTGCGCTTTATCATCGGGGTGGATGATCAGCGCTTTGCCGATGGCGCGCGCTTCCTGATCTCGGCCCGGGATTTCCGCGAGATGACCGGCCTGGCCGAAGGCCTGGCCATCCGCACCAGCCAAGCCATCACCGTGGTCACAGCCATTCTGGTGGTGATTGCGCTGTTTTGGTTCCTCAACCGCACCCGCATGGGCAAATCCATGCGCGCTTATTCCGATAATGAAGATCTGGCCTTGCTGTCGGGGATCAATCCCGAACGCGTCGTGGCAGTAACCTGGATCATCGTAGCGGCACTGGCCACCATCGCGGGCGTGCTTTACGGGCTCGATAAAGGCTTCAAGCCTTTCGTCTATTTCCACCTGCTGCTGCCGGTATTTGCCTCGGCTATTGTCGGCGGGCTGGGCAGCCCCATCGGGGCCATCGCAGGCGGGTTTATCGTGGCCTTTTCCGAAGTGACCATCACCTATGCTTGGAAAAAGGTCGTCACCTATCTGGTGCCCGAAGGCATGGAGCCCAGCGGGCTGCTGCAATTGCTGGGCACTGATTACAAATATGCGGTCAGCTTTGCCATTTTGGTGATCGTCTTGTTGTTCCGGCCCACTGGGCTGTTCCGGGGGAAATCCGTATGAATCCGACCCTGCGCGGCGTGATGATGTTTGCCCTTGTCGCGGGGCTGATCGGGCTGACCGGCCTGATGCAAGGCTGGAACAGCGCCTTGGTCATTCTCAATATGGGTTTGGTCAGCGCAATCATGGCCCTTGGCGTGAACTTGCAATGGGGCTTTGCTGGGCTCTTTAATATCGGGGTGATGGGGTTTGTGGCTTTAGGCGGTCTGGCCGCGGTGCTGATCTCCATGCCTCCCACAACTGAGGCTTGGGCCGCTGGCGGTATGCGCATGGGGGCCGCGCTTGTCACCGGGGCGCTAACGGTGATCGCGGCGATCTTTGCCCATAATCGCCTGGCCCCGGGCTGGCAGCGCGGGCTGATCACCCTGGCCATCGTGATCGGAGGCTTTCTGCTTTACCGCACACTGTTTGATCCGGCGCGCGATGCGATCGAATCCGTCAACCCTGCTGGCACGGGCTATCTGGGCGGGCTCTCCCTGCCCATCTTGCTGGCCTGGCCCGCTGGCGGGCTGCTGGCGGCTGGGGCCGCTTGGCTGATCGGGAAAACCGCCCTGGGCTTGCGCTCGGATTATCTGGCCATTGCCACCCTGGGCATTGCCGAGATCATCATCGCCTTGATGAAAAACGAAGATTGGCTCAGCCGCGGGGTGAAGAACGTGGTCGGGCTGCCCCGGCCAGTTCCCTATGAGATCGATCTGCAAAATGATCCCGCCTTTGTGGAACAAGCGGGCAATCTGGGCCTGAGCGCGGTGGAATGGTCCACGCTTTACGTCAAGCTGGGCTATACCGGGCTTTTCACAGCAGTATTGGTGCTGCTCTTGGTCTTGGCGCAATTGGCACTGGCCTCGCCCTGGGGCCGGATGATGCGGGCCATTCGCGACAATGAAACCGCCGCCGAAGCCATGGGCAAAAACGTCAAGCGCCGCCATCTTGAGATCTTTATCCTGGGCTCGGCCATTTGCGGCATTGCTGGCGCGATGATGACCACCCTGGATGGTCAGCTCACGCCGGGCAGCTATCAGCCGCTGCGCTTTACCTTCCTGGTCTGGGTGATGGTGATCGTGGGCGGTTCGGGCAATAATTTCGGCGCGGTGCTGGGCGGGTTCTTGATCTGGTTTCTTTGGGTGCAGGTGGAACCGCTGGGCACTTGGGCAATCTCGATGATCACCACGCCCCTGCCCGATGGCTCGGCGCTGAAAGATCACCTGATCGCCTCGGCCCCGCAAATGCGCCTGCTAACCATGGGCGTTGTGCTGCTGGTGGTTCTGCGCTTTTATCCCAAAGGACTGCTGCCCGAGAGGTAACCCCATGTTTGAAGGCTTTGAAACCCAGCGGATCGCGCTGCCTGATGGGCCTGAAATCAATCTAAGGATCGGCGGCAATGGCCCGCCGGTTCTGCTGCTACACGGCTATCCCCAAACCCATATTTGCTGGCACAAGGTCGCCCCGCAATTGCTGCAGGCAGGCTTTACAGTGATCTGCCCGGATCTGCGCGGCTATGGCGACAGCACGAAGCCCGCCAGCGATACAGATCACAGCCCCTATGCCAAACGCGCCATGGCCGCAGATCAAGTGGCGGTGATGCGCGCTTTGGGCTTTGATCGGTTTCATCTGGCCGGTCATGATCGCGGCGCGCGGGTCTCGCACCGGCTGGCCCTGGATCACCCCCAAGCGGTGGAACGGATCGCCGTGCTGGACATCGCCCCCACGGCCACCATGTATGGGCGCACCGAACAGCGCTTTGCCACGGGCTATTATCATTGGTTCTTTTTGATCCAGCCCGCGCCCTTGCCCGAACGCATGATCGGGGCGGACCCAGAGTTTTACCTGCGCCAGAAAATGGCGGCCTGGAGCCGCGAAGGCCCTGGCAGTTTCACCCCCGAAGCCATGGCGGAATATATCCGCTGCTTTTCCGACCCGGCCGCGATTGCCGCCAGTTGCGAGGATTACCGCGCCGCCGCTAGCATCGATTTGACCCATGATGCCGCCGATAGCGATGCACGCATCACAGCGCCGCTGCTGGCGCTTTGGGGGGGCAAGGGCCTGGTGGGGCAGCTTTATGATGTGCTCGAAACCTGGCGGGAAAAAGCGCTGGATGTATCCGGCCATGCCCTGGATTGCGGGCATTTTCTGCCCGAAGAGCGCCCGGATGAAACCGCCCAGGCGCTGATCGGGTTTTTCGGCGGCAAGGCGTAATGCCCTGCCGCGCGACAGTCACTCGGTGACGGTGACCGTGACCATTCGGTCTGGCTCGCCGGTGACCGCGCCATTGGCGGATTTTGTCCCGCGCTTGATCTGATCCACGATCTCCATGCCTTCAGTGACCTGGCCGATCACTGTGTATTGGCCGTTCAGGAACGGGCCGTCCTGAAACATGATGAAGAATTGCGAATTGGCGCTGTCAGGATCTTGCGAACGGGCCATGCCCACGGTGCCGCGGGTAAAGGGCGTGTCGCTGAACTCCGCTGGCAGATTGGGGCGATCAGATCCCCCGGTGCCCGCCCGGCGCATGTCAAAACTGTCAGAGCCCATAACGCCGTTTTTCACATCACCGGTTTGGGCCATGAACCCGTCGATGACCCGGTGAAACACCACCCCGTCATAAGCGCCCTCGGCCGCTAAAGCCGCCAGTTGTTCCGCATGCTTCGGGGCGATCTCTTCGAGCAGATCGATTTTGATCACCCCATTGGCCTGGCCCGCCACTTCGATCTCAAGACCGGTGGCCAGGGCCGGCCCGGCCCCAAGCAGGGCCAAAGCCGTCAGCCAGTTACGCATCGGCGGCAACCTTCACGCTGATCATCCGGTCCGGATCCGCAGGCGGCTCGCCACGGGTGATCGCATCCACATGCTCCATTCCATCGATCACGCGGCCATAGACCGTGTATTGACCATTGAGGAAATGGTTGTCCGAGAAATTGATGAAGAACTGCGAATTGGCGCTGTTGGGGTTTTGCGAACGCGCCGCGCCCAAAGTGCCACGATCATGGGGCAGTTTGGAAAATTCCGCTGGCAGATCAGGATGTTCAGAGCCACCCGTGCCCGCCCGGCGCAGGTTGAAATCCTTTTCCATATTGCCATTGGCCACATCGCCGGTTTGGGCCATGAACCCATCGATCACCCGGTGAAAGCAAACATTGTCATAGGCCCCGGCGCGGGCAAGCTCTTTCATGCGCTCGCTATGCTTGGGGGCCACATCCGGCAGCAGCTCGATGGTGACGGTGCCACCTTTCAGCTCGATCAGGATGGTGTTTTCTGGGTCTTTGATATCCGCCATGAGGCTCTCCCTGCGATTTGGCAAAATCCATGTCGCGCGGACCCTAGGGCGAAGGGTCGCAAAGGAAAAGATCAAAGCGTCCAGTGATTGACGCGATGGCGTGATCTGGTGTGTTCTCCGGGCACGTAATAAGTGTGATGGAGCATACCCTGTGGCCTGGAAATCCCTTGATGATATGGAGCTGACCGGCAAGGTCGTGCTGACCCGTGTGGACATCAATGTCCCTGTTGCCGATGATGGCACGGTCACCGACAGCACCCGGATCGACCGTATCGCCCCCACTGTCGCGGATATTCTGGCAAAAGGCGGCAAGCCGGTATTGCTGGCGCATTTCGGCCGCCCCAAAGGCAAGATCGTGCCCGAGATGTCCTTGGCCCCGCTGGTCCCGGCCCTTGAAGCCACCTTTGACGCCCCGGTGAAATTCGCCGATGATTGCGTGGGCGAGGCCGCGGCCAGCGCCATTGCCGCCTTGGGCGCGGGCGAAGTGCTGCTGCTGGAAAACACCCGCTTTCACCCGGAAGAAGAAAAAAACGACGACGCTTTTGCCGCCGCTCTGGCCGCCAATGGCGATATCTATTGCAATGATGCGTTCTCGGCCGCGCACCGGGCCCATGGCTCCACCGAAGGGCTGGCCCGCAAACTGCCCTCTTGCGCGGGCCGCTTGATGCAGGCCGAGCTTGAAGCGCTGGAAAACGCCCTTGGCGCGCCCACCCGCCCGGTGGCGGCTGTGGTTGGCGGCGCGAAAGTGTCGACCAAGCTCGATCTGCTGGGCAATCTGGTGGAAAAGGTCGATATGCTGATCATCGGCGGCGGCATGGCCAATACATTCCTGGCCGCCCAAGGCACCCCCATCGGCAAATCCTTGGCCGAGCTGGATATGGCCGATACCGCCCGCGAGATCATGGAAAAAGCCGCCAGCGCCAATTGCCAAGTGGTGCTGCCTGTGGATGTGGTTGTGGCCCGCGAATTCGCCGCAGGCGCCGCCAATGAAACCGTGCCCTGCGATGCCTGCCCAGAAGATGCGATGATCTTGGATGCGGGCCCGGCCACAGTGGCCGCTCTGGGCGATCTTTTTGGCTCGGCCAAAACCGTGATCTGGAACGGCCCGTTGGGCGCGTTCGAGATCGAGCCCTTCAATGCGGCCACCAATGCGGCGGCGCAAATCGTGGCCGAACGCACCAGCGCCGGGGCGATGACCTCGGTTGCCGGGGGCGGTGATACGGTTGCAGCGCTCAACGGGGCCGGCGCGGCCGAGAGCTTTACCTATATCTCCACCGCTGGCGGCGCGTTTTTGGAGTGGATGGAAGGCAAAACGCTGCCCGGGGTCGCGGCACTTTCCGCCTGAACATGAAATTCTGACAACATTTGCTCAATGTTAGCGGTCTCAACCTTGATTGAGACCGCAAAACCGCGCAATGCCATGTCAGGGCCTAAGTAAAACGTAAAAGGACTTAACCAATGAAAGCGACGCGTATCGTCCAGAATATCCTCAAGGGCTATGAGGGTGAAAATCCCGGCGTGAAAGGCAAGCTGTGCTCCATGCTGATGCATGGCAAGCTTGGCGGCACCGGAAAAATGATCATCCTGCCCGTGGACCAAGGTTTTGAACATGGCCCCGCGCGCAGCTTTGCCCCCAATGAGGCGGGCTATGACCCCCATTACCACTACCAGCTTGCCATTGACGCCGGTCTGAGCGCCTATGCGGCGCCGCTCGGCCCTCTCGAAGCGGGCGCTGACACTTTTGCTGGTCAGATCCCCACCATCCTCAAGGTGAACAGCGCCAATTCGCTGATGTCGGGCACTGCGGGCAAGAACCAAGCGATCACCGCATCGGTGCAAGACGCCCTGCGCCTGGGCTGTGCCGCCATCGGTTTCACCATCTATCCGGGCTCGGATATGGCCGTGGATATGATGGAAGAGATCGTCGAGATGCGCCGCGAAGCGGCAGCAGCGGGCGTCGCCACTGTGATCTGGTCCTATCCGCGCGGCGAAGGCGTGACCAAAGACGGCGAAACCGCCATCGATGTGGCCGCTTATGCAGGCCATATGGCGGCGCTGCTGGGCGCGCATATCATCAAGATCAAGCTCTCCACCGACCATCTGATGCTGCCCGAAGCTAAGAAGGTCTATGAAGAGCAAGGCATCGATGTGTCCACGCAGGCCGCCCGCGTGAAGCATTGCGTGCAATCGGCCTTTGACGGTCGCCGCATCATCGTGTTCTCCGGCGGTGCCAAGAAAGGTGCCGACAGCGTTTATGACGATGCCCGCGCGATCCGCGACGGCGGCGGCAACGGCTCCATCATCGGCCGCAACAGCTTCCAACGCTCGCGCGAAGACGCGCTGGATATGCTGGGCAAGCTGGTGGATATCTACAAAGGCAAAGCCTGATCCATCCCCGGTTCTCCGGGATCAGAACGCAAAAAACGGCGGGTCCAATGGGCCCGCCGTTTTTCGTATTTGATGCTGCTTAATATGCTCGAGAGCACCTATTCGAGAACACCCACCGCCACCAATCAAAAGCCCAAAATTAAAAAAAACATGAAATATCCAACCCGAAAACAATATAGGAAAAATTCAAAGTTGTAAGAACTGAAAGCGTTGTGGACACGACTAATAGCCATGTATCCGTATTTCTTAAACTATGATGCCTATATGAGTTTCTAACGCTAAACGCATATGATTTTGACCAGTAAGGCATTGAACTTGCGCTTCCAGTGATTCCGTATTTATTTTTCATTTCACTAACTTCTTGCTCTTCCAAACCTATGTCGGCGGCGCATAAGTTGCCCCGAGAAATTTTCCAAAGATCAAGATGTATAGCAGAAATCTGTGCGGAAACTCCATTTTTTAAGTATATTTGCCGCCTTAGATACTGAAACAAAAAACCATACACTATGATCATGAAAACTAGAAACGCCAAACAAAGCACATCGTCCGCAGCTGAAAACTTTTCGACTTGAGAAAAAACAAAGGACGAGAATCCAGCTGTAGCTGCAATTATCGTTTGTATCGATGACTCTTTTTGGGAATGATAATTAGATCTTATGGGCTCTAAATCCCTCAAACGTTTTTCGTATTCATTAATTTTATCTCGTTCGTTAGTATCTTGCCCCAAGTTTTTGCCCCCAGAATAAGCAATAACACTAGGGTTTATAGCAAAACACGAGAACACTCGCAAAAATAATTAGGCGCATAAATTCAGCACAAAGTACCAATTTTGATAACGCGCATAATATTGTTGAGCAAACATTCCTCGGATCAACAATATAATCCGTTTAGCTATTGCGGAGTTATACGCGGCCATCGTGTTGTATGTATTTCATATCATATTACCCGCGCGCGCAAACATCCTCACGAAACCCCTTCGTTTCGCGCCGATCTTATGGCATGATCGCGCCCAAGCGCCAGCAAGGCGCAGCGAGCAAGAAATTTCGAGGCAACACGTGCGCAGCAAACCCGGTTTAGGGATCACCGCTTATTTTATCGTAAGCTTGCTTGCGATCACCTATTTCGCCTTCTCCGCCATTCGCGGGGATCTAGGGGTGATCGAACGGCTCACGGTGGCCGCCGAAATTGAAGAGCTTGAGGAAGAGCGCGACCAGATGCAGGCCCAGATCGCTGCGCTCAAGAACAAAACCTACCGGCTTTCGGATAAGTTTTTGGATCTGGATCTGCTGGATGAACGGGCCCGGGATGTGCTTGGCTATCTGCGGGCCGATGATCTGATGCTGAAATAGCCCGCGCCGTTACAGGCTCTGATCCATGCTCACCGAGGGTTGGGAACAGCCCGCCTCGCCCACAACCCGCGCGGGCACCCCAGCGATGGTTTTGCAGGCCGGCACGCTTTCAAGCAGCACAGATCCGGCGGCAATGCGGCAGCATTCGCCCACGGTGATATTGCCCAGAACCTTTGCGCCGGCCCCGATCAGCACCCCTTGGCCGATCTTCGGATGGCGATCGCCATCTTCTTTGCCCGTGCCGCCCAAGGTCACCGAATGCAGCATCGAGACATTATCCCCGACCCGGGCCGTCTCGCCGATCACGATACTATGGGCGTGATCAATCATAATGCCTTTGCCCACCACAGCGGCCGGGTGAATATCCACGCCAAACATCTCTGAGACGCGCATTTGCACGAAATAGGCCAAGCGGTGGCGCCCTTGGGAATGCAGCCAATGGCCCACGCGGTAAGCTTGCAGCGCTTGAAAGCCTTTAAAGAACAGCAGCGGCTGCATCAGATCATGGCAGGCCGGATCGCGTTCTTGCACCGCGCGCAAATCCGCGCGGGCGGCCTCGCCCAGACTTGGATCTTCTTCATAGGCCGCATCGGCCAGCTCGCGCAAAAGCTGCTCGGACATCTCTTTGGATTGCAACTTCAGGGCAAAGCGATAGGCCAAAGCGGTCTCAAGCGATCCATGATGAAGCACATTATCATGCACCAACCCGCCCAAAAGCGGCTCTTGGGCAATAGCGCCTTCGGCAGCGCGACAGATCTCAACCCAAACCGGATCAAGCGGGGCGAGCGAAGAATACGGCTTTGCCATGGAAACAACCCTTTCGGCGAGCAACTCCTTTCGCACATAACCCTTACCGCCCCGCCGCATCAAGCGCGGGGCAAGCCAATCGTGAAAAGGTGAAGGGCGAATCGGATCTTTCCGCCCGCGAAATCACCGCTTTGCGCCCCCAGCCGCAGGGGCGTGTCATCATAATAACTCACTGGCTGGCCTGTGAGCCCGCGCAGCCACGCCCCGGCGCTCAGGCCAATATCGCTGCCATAGCGATCATTGCTGCCCGCAACCCCAAGCTGCCAAGAGCTCAAGCTGCCAGTGATCTCTTCGATCACCCGGCCGGTGACGCCGATCACAACCGAGCCCGCCGGGATCACTTGATCGCTCAGCAAAGATGCGCCGCTGCTGAGCTCTTGGTCGAACTCGATCACCCGCATCATCGAGGCCGCCCCGCCAGGGGAAACCGCTAAAGCATCGGGCTGCCAGTCGCTGCCATCGTGAATGGCGCAGGCCCCAAGATCCACGATATAGCCCCGCCACCCTGGGCGCGGGCTCACAAAGACCCAGCCGCCATTCGAGAATATCGCCAGTTTGCCATCTTGGCCTTCCCAGGCCTCAAGCGCGCCCGCAGGCACCCCAAAGGCCGCGCCTTCTTGGGGGGCCACTGGCGGGGTGGAAACCGAGATCGACAGCAGCCGGGTCTGGCACAGCCCATCCAGCCGGGTCAGCGCCTCGTTTACCGTCACATGTTTTTGCGCCTGGGAAGGTTGCACCAGCGCCAGTTCCAAATTTGCAGTGTTAGACATCAATCGCGATCCTTCTGAACGGTCCGGGCCCGTAACGGTCCGAAAGTTGCGCCACTTCAAAGCTGTATGACCCTGAGGCGATCCCCGCGCCTGCGCGATCTGCGGCGCTGATCTGCCAATCCGGCGTGTTCACGCTTGTCTCCAGCCGCAGCGCGCCATTTTGGGAAAGGCGCAGCAAATAAGCCTCGCGCCCCTCGCCCAAGGGGATCTCGGGCAGGGTCCATAAATCCCCATCCACGCGGGATCGGCGGATCCATTCAAAGCGGTGATTGCCCGCCGCATCTGCCTGCATCCGCAAATGCACCGGCGCATAAGGGCGCAGCGCCACGGCTTCATAGGTGAATTGCGATCCCACATAGAGCGGTGCGTTAAAGGCATATTGCGCCGGGCCGATACGGTAATAGGCCTGGCTTTCGCGCTCTTGCGCGAGCCCATCCAAGGGCTCTAACCCTGGGCCAAGCAGCACAACAATGCTGCCCGCAGGCCAAGTTTCGGGCATGATTGCATCGGTGCCAAGCTGGCCGCGCAACCGGCCCGACACCGCATAGGTCAGCGGCCCGATCAGTTCGGCGCGCTCAAATTGAAAGATTTCCCAATCGCCATGGCCATCACCAATGGCCATGGCATTGCCTCCGGCCAAAAGCCCCGCCCGTTCCTGCGATGTTAAACTGCCCCGGCTCAGACGCAGCTCAAGCGGCGCACCGCGATCTATCAGCCCTGGCTGCGCCGCCTGCAATGGCGTCAAAGTCTGGCCAATGATCGCGGGCTCTTCCACCACCCCGGCTTGGCGAAATCCGCTCTCGGTCGGGCTGGAATACAGCGCCACCGCCCCGGGCCAGGGATTGGCCGTCACCGCCAGCCAAGCCCCTTCGCGCCCACCGCTGCCGGGCAAGATCGGCAAGTCAAGAAACACCGGAAACACCGGGCCGGGCACCAATGGCGCGGGCTGCGAAGCGATCGCCGTGACCCCTTCGGCGGCCTCATAGACCGAGCTTTCCACCCGCACCGCCTCGATCATGCGCGCGCCATCGGCCTCAACCCGATCCACCCGGAACAGATCCCGCGCCCCATCGCTGCCCGTAAGGCTGACAATATCCCCGATCCGCACATCGCTTCGGGAGGGCGGCAAAGCAAAACTGGCCACCTCGCGCGCCAAACGGCTTTCCGAAAGCCAGCGTTCCACGCATTTGCGCGCCTCGCTCGGGGTCAGCACTTGGGCGGTCTCGCTCTGGGACACGGCGATTGCCGCCGCATCGGGATAGGCCGCCTCGGCAGATTTCACCCCATAGATGCCATCGGCCTCCACATAGCCCAGGCGCAACCGATCCGCCCCTTCATGCTCCGAGGCGCGCTGGATCTGAAGCTGCCCGCCGCGCCCATCAGGATCGGCAAATTCGCCCGCCTCCAGCAGATGATCTTCCCGGCCCAAACGGGTGCGAAACACCATCACCCCATTGCGCTCCATGGCGTCAAACCCATGCACGGTCATCAGCTCTTGCAGCACCGCCCGCGCGCCGCGTTCAAAACTACCGTGATAGCCACGTACAATCCCGTAAAGCTCTGATACATCGTAGAAAACAATGCCAGCGGCACGGCAAATCTCGGCCACTACCGAGGCCAAGGACCGGGCCGAAGCCCGCCCATTCAACCAATGGCCCCGCTCGTAATTATCGCCATCGCTCCAAGTGGCCGATTGCGCCGGAAAATACGGATAAGGGCGCGCATCCCAGGCCCAGATATGGGCATGGCTCATATCCACCATGGCCCCACCATAAATCGGCGAGCTTGGATTATGGGTGCCATCCCCCCAATATTCGCTCATCGCCCGCAAATATTGCACCTGGATGAAATCATCGCGCAGCCCGTTCGAGGCCCGGGGCAATTGGCTTTCCGATGATTTCGGATCTAGGAATTTATTGGGCTGGTTGGTGGATTTATCCAAGGCCGCCGCGCCATATTCGGTGAACCAAATCGGTTTAGAGCGCGGCACCCAAGCGGTGGGGCTGCTCGCGCGCTGTCCGCCCGGGCGGTCATAATGGGCCTGGCCCCACCAATTGCGCAGATCCTTATAGCGAAACACCCAAGGCTCCCCATAAGCGCCATCGCTGATCGCTTGGCGGTTTTGGGCGCGGGCGGCGGCTTCATCGGGATAGAACCAATCATAGCCCTCGCCGCCAGCCACATTGGCTTTGAGATAATCCAGATCATAGATCGAGCGGGCGATATCGGCGTCCAAATGATCACTGCCATCGCGCCAATCAGAGATCCGCATGTAGTTGTCGATGCCGATGAAATCGGTCTCGGGATGGGCCCATAGCGGGTCGAGATGAAAGAAATGATCGCCGCTGCCATCGCCAGGGCTATAACCGAAATATTCCGACCAATCGGCCGCATAGCTCAGCTTTACATCCGGGCCCAAAATCGCCCGCACATCTTGCAACAGCGCAATGAATTGCGCCACCGCCGGAAAGCTATTGCCCGGCCCGCGGATCTGGGTCAGCGCGCGCATTTCCGAGCCAATGCAAAAGGCGCTGACCCCGCCTGCGGCTTTGCACAGTGCGGCGTAATGCAAAATGAACCGGCGCAAGCTGTTCTCTTGCGGGCCGGAATAGCTCACGCTGCCCGCGCCAATGGTGAAATGGCTCGGCTGGGCGCTGCCGAAAAACGCGGCCACTTCAGCGCTGGCTGCGGCGCTGCCATCAGGGCTGCCGGGCTGGCCCGGGGCTTTGCTCAGCGTGATGCGCCCGCGCCAAGGCAGCTCGGGTTGAGCGCCCGCGCTGCTCCACGGATCAGGGCGGGTATTGCCGGGCAGTTGATCCATCAAGATGAAGGGGTAAAACAGCACCTCTTTGCCCGCATCGCGCAAAGCGGTGATCGATTGCACCACCGCCGCATCGGCAGGGGTTCCACCATAAACTGGGCGTCCGTTTTGCCGTGGCACCAGCCCCGCATTACCTTTGCCCCAACCGGCCACAGACCAAGGCATCGGGCTGCCATCGGTCTCGCGCTGCTCAATCAACGGGCGCAATTGGCAGGTGCCACAGCGCAGATCATCGCCAAACCACGACACCACTAAAGACACCGAATTACAGCGCGGCAAATCCCGGCCCAGATCGCGCAAAGACCGCGTCAGATCCGGGGTCAGCCCCGGCGCATGGACATTGGCCACATCGCTCACGCCAAAGCCGCTATCGTAATAAACCGGCTGGGTGGCCAGGGAAAACTCGCCCGTGCCTGGGATCATCGCCACCGCCCGGGCCAGATCGCGGATCTCTTGATGGCCGGTGTCGATCTCTGCCGGTTTCGGGCGCACCAATTCGAAGTTGAACTGCGGCACGCGATTGCCAAACCGGGTGATGTCGAGATCATCAAACACCACATAGGCCGTGCCGCGATAGGCTGGCGTGTTTTCGCTGCCTTCAATGGCGGCGATTTTGGCATCGGGCTGCTGATCATCGCTGCCGCGATAGACCCGCATGTTCAGGCTATCATCAGCAATCTCTTCCCCATCGGCCCAGATCCGCGCCACATGGCTGATCTCGCCTTCGCATAGGGCAATCGCCAGGCTCACCCGATAGATATAGCTGGTGGTGGTGCTGCCCGTGGGGCTTGGGGCGCTCAACCCTTTGCCGCCGCCAGTGGTGGTGGTCACCGCCTCTTCGCTAAAGCGCGAGGCCCAGATCACCTGGCCGGAAACCCGGGTGCGCCCAAATACATAAGGGATCGGGCTGCCTTCGCTGGCCCCGTTCAGGCGGAACCGCTCCACCCGGCCACGCTCCACCGCTTCTGATCCGGTGCCAAGCAGTTTTTGGTCGATCACACGGCCCAGCCCAGCCCCGATCGCGCGCCCGATTGTGGCCGCGCCAACGCCCAGAACCGAGCCGCCCAAAGCCGCCCCGGCCGCGCCGCCCGCTGCCGAAAGTACAAGTGTCGCCATTTCAGGTCATCCTTAAAGGGGAAAGGCAAAACAGCCGATAATACGCTTGCGCCAAGGGCTGCTTAGCGGGCTCTCCACCACGCCATGGCCTTGATAGGCATGGATAAAGCTCGGCGCCGTGCCAAGCTGCGCCATCAGCCCCAAATGCTTGGCCAGATGGCCCTCGCGCATGCGAAACAAAATCACATCCCCCGGCGCGACCTCGCTCAGGGGTTTTTCCGCCAATAGCGCCCGGGCCGCCTCCCATAGCAGCTCGCGCCCCTCGGGCTCGGCCCAATCGGGGGTATAGGCGGGGATTTTGCGCGGCAGCGGCCCGATCATCTCGGCCCAAAGCCCGCAGATCAGGCCCAAACAATCGCAGCCCACGCCTTTCAGCGCCGCTTGATGGTGATAGGGCGTGCCGATCCAACCCCGCGCCGCGGCCACGATCTTCTCCCCGCGCGGGCTCATGATTGCAAACTCCCGCCGGTATTATTGCCGCTGGTGCGGGGATAGGCCATCAGCCAATCATCGCCGGGCACATGGGGAAAGCCCCGGAAATTCAGATGATTGCCAAAGCGCGTGCGACAGGTGCCCAAGCTCTTGTCGCAGCCCACCTCCAGCCGCAAAAGATCCCCTGGGCGCGGCGGGATGCGCAAAGGCTCCCACAGCTCAATCTGCGCCTGGCCGTCTTGGATCTCATGGCGTTTGATCGCCGCGATCTGGCCCTGCATATCGCCGCTTAAAACCGTCATCCGGCCTCGGTCAAACCGCCCGGCAGCGATGCCGCCGCTTCCTGAAAATCGCAAAATGCGGCTCTCGCGCAGGCTCTCAAGCAGCAATTGTGCATGATGGGCTGGGTCGTCCAGATCCACTTTGCAGGCCGCATCCCCCAGCACCGCCGCACATCCCCCTTGGATCACCCGGCCAAAGGGCATGTTCAGCCGATCAGAAAGCCCACGGATCTCGGCGGTGAATTGCGCGCCCTTCAGGCTCACCTCGCCAATACTGCCGCGAAACCGCAGCTCGCGGATCTCCGGATCCGGCCAATGCACCTGCCAGATCTCGATCAACGCTCGGTCATAGATCCCGGCCCGCAGCTGATCGCCGCTGATCGCCTCCGAGCTCAGCGCCCCCAGCACCCCACTGTTATCGGCGGAAAGCCCGCTGGTCTGTTGCAGCGCCTGAGGGCTCAGCCCGCTGGCCGCTTGAAACTCGGTGCTGTCAAAGCGCAACGCCCGATCATGATCGGTAAAGCCTTGCACCTGCCCATCGCGCCGCGTGATGCGCCAGCACTGGCAGATCTGCGTCGCGCCGCTGGCCAGATGGGTTTGAAACGCTGTGCTCATGTTCACACCCGGATCTCGATCACGGGCACCGAAGGGATCTCTCCGGCCTCAAACCCCGCCACGGAAATATCCAGCCGATCACTGTCAAACCGCACCGGCACGTCAAATTCGAACCCCGCTTGCAACAGCGCGCCACTGCTCGGGGGGCTGGCGAACGTGATCTCGCCGCTCTCAGCGCTTACGGTGAAATCCACCCCGGCGGTCAGCTCTTGCCCATCTCGGGCCACCCGCACGCTGCCGCTCACGGGTTTGGTGATCTCGCGCAGATAGCTCGCCGGGCCAGAGCGATAAAGCTTGCTCAGGGCAAAGACCTGGCGCGCGCCATCCCCTTGGCCCAGATCTTGATCCACCGGGCTGACCGGCTGATCTGCCGGGCAGGACCGGTAATCGGACCAATCTTTCCAACGAAAGCCAAATAGCTGCCCCTGGCGGGCCTCGAAAAACGCGATCACCGCTTCAATATCGGCCATCGACCGCATCCCCAGCCCCGCATCATAGCGCCGCCGCCCATGGGCCCAAGGGGTGTTGCGTTCCTCAAACCCATTGGCCAGGGCCACAATCTCCGTGCGCCTCTGCGGTCCGCCCAATGCGCCCAAAGATACCGAGGCGGGAAATCTCACATCATGAAAGCTCATCGTCGCCTCCTCAGCTCAGCCGCCGCCCTTGGGAAATCACCCGCCCCATCTGGGCCGCGATTTGCCCTTGGGATCGGCGGAACCCCTCAGTGTCAGGGGTTTGGATATGAAAGGTCACATTCACTGGCCCGCCGCCATCGCGGGCCGCGCGCACCCCAAGCGCCCCATCAGCCCCGCGAACCAGCGGCATGATGGCTTCGGGCCCGGCCTCGCCCATCAGCCCAGCCCCACCGCGCATGGGAAAGGCCACGGGCCCACTGACCACCCCACCTTTGGCAAAGGCGGTCACGCGACCTTGGCTAAAGGCGCCGCCTTGGGCAAAGGGCAACAGCCCGGCCACCAGAGAGTCCACCCCGCCGCCAATGGCTTGGCCCACCCCGTTGGCAACTGGCGTGATGGCGCTGCGAAACGCCGATGACACCATTTTTTGGCCCACATCGCGCAGCACATCAGAGACTTTCGCCCCATCCAGCAGCAGATCCTCAAACGCGCCTTTCAGGGATCGCGAAAAGCCTTTGGAAAAATCCCGGCTGCCAGCATCGGCGCTGGCAAATCCTCGGCTGAGCTTGCCCAGTTCCTCGGAAAACCCAAAGGCCATGGCCCGGGTCGTGGCAAGCGAAGCATCCAGCCCTTGCAGACCAGCCTCCAGATCGTCGAGCTCATCTTGTATCGTCATCATCTCGCCTTTCATCGGGAAACGCTTGCATGAGCGCCTCAAACCCCGCCCGCCCCATGGGGGCTTGCGCGGGCTCAACACCCAGCATTTCCAGAAATTCCACCGGGGTCAGGGCCCAGAATTCTGCCGGTTTCAGCCCCAGTTGCCCAAGCGCGCGCCGCCGCATGGCGGGCCAATCAAACCCGCCCATCGCCTGGTGCCGCCGGACCAAAGGCCAGGGCCAATAGCCGCCCTGCGGCCCGCGCCGCCGCCACCGCGCCGCCTTCGATCTCGGCCTGGCCCAACGCCTCGGCGCTGATCTCATGGCCCGCCCCGCGCAGGCCTGCCGCCAAAAGCATCAGCAAATCGCGCGCGGAAAACCGGCCCGCTTCAAAGCGCTCCACCAGATCAAGCAGCGAGCCCAGGGCCAGGCTGTCTTCCAGTTCGGCCAAGGCCCCCAGGGTCAGCTTCAGCCGCCGCGGCGTGCCATCAATCACCAAACGCACCTCGCCCGCCCATGGGTTCACGCTCATAGGGCCGCAAAGCTCAAAGCCCCGGCCGAGGCCAAGTTCAGCTCATAAGCCGCCTCGCCATCATGATTGCCGGAATATTCCAACCCGGTGATTTGAAACGCCCCTTCAATGGTGCCGAAATCGGGGATGATCACTTGGCATTGCGGGGCTTCGGCGTTGAAAAACGCCTCGCGGGCTTTGGCGTCGCTGGCCGCGTCCTTGAAAATACCTGAGCCAGACACCGAGGCGCTGCGCACCCCGGCCCCCACCAGCAATTCGCGCCAGCCTTGGCTGTCCAGGCTGGTGGCATCCACGCTTTGGGCGTTAAAGCTCAGCCGCGTGGCGCGCAGCCCGGCAATGGTCTGGAAATCGCCACTGCCGCTCAGATCCATCTTTAAAAGCAGGTCTTTGCCATTTTGTGCAGGCATGTTTGATCTCCTCGATCAGATATCATCAACAAAGGCGCGAAAGCTTAGATCCAAACGCCGTTCAGCGCCGCTCGGGCCGCGCCGGGCCTGGGCGCTGAGAAATTGCAGCCCGGCCACCTGGCCCTGGCTCAAGCTCGGACGTTGGCCCTCCAGATGGGTGCAAATCGCCCCAGCGATCTGTTTGATCTGGGCAAACCCACCCAAAGCGCTGATCACGGTGATGGTCAGGCGATGTTCCGCCCCGCGGCTGGTTTTGGTAGAGCCATCGCGCACCCGCTCTGGACCCAAAGCGATGTAAAGCGGCGGCAAGGTGCCTTCCGCCATCCGGTCCACCACAGGCACGCCCGCCAGTTCAGCAGGGGCCGCATCACTGGTGAGCAGATCATAAAGCGCGCGCTGCATCTCGGCGCTGGCCGCATAGCTCATGGGATTTGCTCCTCAATGCTGGCGCAGCTCAGATAGCGGCCCGATGGGTCGGTCTCGCGCACCGCGAGGATGCGAAACACTCGGCTGCCTTCGCGAAACCGTTGGGCGGCACTGGGCCGGCTCGGGGTGCCAAAGGGGGCGGCGCGCACCACGATCTGATGGCTGATCTGGGAAACGCTGGTCGCGCCAAGATTGCGCTCATTGCCGGAACCCGCGCGCAGCTCGCCCCAGATCGTGCCCAAAGCAACCCAGCTTTGCTCAAACCCGCCTGCGCCATCGGGCACGCGCTGGGGCGCTTCGAGCACCAATTTGCGGTTCAATCGCGCCGGTTTCATACCCCGCCCCCCAGGATACGCACCGTGCGATAGCGCTCGGTCAGAACCGCCACGGGCAAGGGCATATTGCCGTCTTCCATGGCGCCATCGCCGCGATGCTCGTAGAAATACGCCGCCAGAACCAACACCGCCAATTGCAGATCCCCTGGCAGGCCCTCCCAATTCAGGGCGAACCCGGCGGTAAATCCGATCTCGGCCACGCCCCCAACGGGGATCTTGGGCAAGCTCGCGCCATTGGCCCGCAACATCGGCCGCTGGGCGTCTTGAACCAATTGCACCCATTCAAGATCAATCGGCGTTTCATCCCCATTGCGGCCGATGAATTTGAAACCGGTCAGTGCCGTGACCGGCGCAATCGGCAAGGCCTGGGCCTCGGGCGCCCGCCAGGCATTGACCGTCCAGCGAAAACCGCGGCTCAGCAGCGCTTTGCCCGTGCGCGCCTCCACCGCGGCCAGGGCCGCGCGCAGCACCGCTTCTAACACCCCGTCTTGCACCGCATCATCAGCAAAGCCGCTGGCCACACGCAATTGATCGCGCAATTGCGCAAGCGGCAGCTCAAAGACCGGGATGGTATTGGCTTCCACCAGATTCATCGCTCACTCCAATTCCCAAATTCCGAAACAGAACTGGGGCGCGCATCCACGTGTTGCTCGGACAGAGGGAGCAGCTAGACAACACGGGTTACGATTTACTCAGATGCGCGCCCCGCCATCGGGCAAGATCGAGCCTCGCCCGACCCTTGGCCGCGCGATCAGCTCGACGCGAATTTCAGCAATTTGATGGCCGCAAAATCGCTCACATCACCGCCCACGCGCTTGGTGGCATAGAACAGCACATGGGGTTTGGCCGAGAACGGATCACGCAGCACCCGCAGATCCGGGCGCTCGGCCACCGTGTAACCGGCGGAGAAATCGCCAAAGGCGATGGACATGCTGGCGCTTTCGATCTCGGGCATTTCCTCGGCGATCAGCACCGGATACCCCATCAGCCGCGCAGGTTCAGCCGCGGCCAAACCATCGGTCCACAAGAACCGGCCATCGGCATCTTTCATCTTGCGCACAGCCCCTGCGGTTTTCGAATTCATCACAAAGCTGGCATTGGCGCGGTATGCTGCCCCAAGCGCATAGACCAATTCGATGATCGCATCCGAGGGGTTGGCGCTGTTGAAATCGCCATCCACGCCGGTGGTCACATAGCCCAGATTGCCCCAGCTCCAGCTGTCGTTTTCCACGGTGCCATAGGTCAAAAACCCGGTGGGTTTGTCCATGCCATCGCCGTTGATAAATGCATCCGCCTCGGCCCGGGCGAATTTATCGGCAATGCGCCCGGCCAGCCAAGCCTCAATATCAAAGGCCGCATCATCCAGCAGGCGCTGGCTGGCTTTGGGTAGGGCGCTCAGCTCGTGCAGCGGAATGGTGATCCGGTCGATTTGAGGCGCATCGGTTTCCGTCAGGCTGCCAGTTTCCGAAGCCCAGCCATGGCCGATATCGGCGTGATCCACCAGCACATCAAAAGAGGTGGCTTCCACATTCACCACGGTGGCGATCGAGCGGATCGAGGCGGTGGATTGGACCACATGGCGAATGGTATCGGCGGTTTGCGGATCCACCAAAAGGCCCGTGCCATCAGAGGTGACCGTGCTCATCCCCTTGCCTTCCAGCTCAAGCCCGCGCAGCGCGCCATCATCGCCATTGCGCAAATAGGCTTCAAACGCATGTTTATGGGTCAGGTCATCCTGCGCCGCATTGGACAAGGCAGGGCGTGTGGCAAAAGCAGTTTTTTGATCCAGCATATTCAATCTTTCATCCTGTGCTTGAAGATGTTCGGTGATGTCGTTGCGAAAGGTGCTCAGATCGGTGACCAAACCGATCAAAGCGGATTTGACCTCGCCAGCCGCGTTGCTGCCGCCCGGCTGGGCCGTGTCGGGAGATGTCATCTCAGGCTCCTTTTTGGGGAAATGGGCGGGTCCGTCCCGCGCCGGTCAGCGCGCGCCTGGCATCCTGCATAGCAGTGGCCAGATCGCGCAAAACTTGCTCGTCAGAAGGTTCTGCCTTGGCCCCGATCCGGGCCTCGGGCAGCATGGGAAAGGTGACGACAGAAACCTCCCATAAATCCACTTCGGTCAGCAGCCTTTGGCCTTGCTCATTGCGGCTGGCCTTGATGGTGCGATAGCCGATGGAAAGCCCGTCCAGCGCGCCTGCCGCAATCAAACAGGCTGCTTCCTGGGCGCGGGTGACCTCGGTCAGCAACCGGCCTTTGACATATAGCCCGCGCTCTTCCTCGCGGATCTCGTCCCAAATTCCGATGGGCTGGGCCGGATCATGCTGCCAAAGCAATTTCACCGCCCGCCCCGCCGCCGCTTTTGCGGCCAGCGATTTGGCATATGCCCCTTTGACCACGATATCGCCGCTCTGATCGGCGCTGCCAAAAAGCGAGGCATAGCCCTCGATCACTGTGCCATCAGTGACCTGGATCTGATCGTCGAAACGGCAGAATTTCTGCTCAAGCCCCGGTGTCTTTCCCGCGTCGAACATGGTTCAAAATCCTCCTGTGGGCGCGATGGTCAAAAAGGTCTTGAAAGCCTGGGCCAGCACCGTGGCCACCACCCCGTAAACGGTCAGCCAAAGCCGCCGCTCGAGCCGCTCCATCAGCGCCTCAATGCGGCTCAGCCGGTGATCAATGGCTTCAAATTTCATGTTCAGGATCCGGTCATGGGCTTCGACAAAATCCTTGGGGCTGTATTCAAACGGTTCCAAAAGGAAGCGCGAGCCCCCGGCGATCCGGCGTATCCCGCTCATGCACCGCCCTCCTCCGCCACGGGCGGCAGGCCCAGCATGGCGCGCTTTTCCGCATCACTGAGAAAGCTCGCCTCGCCCACCCGGCGCCACTGCGCCTCGCGCTCGCTGGCCAGGGCCGGCACATGATCCAGATCCGCTTCCAGGCGTAGCGCGCTGCCGCTACAGCGCCCCAGCCAGGCGGCAATGCCCCCGGCCACCCGCGCCACCAAAGGCAGCACTGTCAGACGGTAAAAGGCGCGGTTGGCTTCTTGGTAATTGGCATAGGTCGCATCCCCTGGGATCCCCAGCAGCATGGGCGGCACTCCAAAGGCTAGGGCGATCTCCCGCGCCGCGGCTTCTTTGGTTTTCTGAAACTCCATATCCGAGGGCGAGAACCCCATGGGTTTCCAATCCAGCCCGCCTTCCAATAGCATCGGCCGGCCCGCATTGCGCGCGCCCTGGTGATGGGCCGCCATCTCATCGAGCAAACGGGTGTATTGATCCTCGCTCATGGTGCCTTGGCCTTCCGCGCTGCGATAGACAATCGCGCCGGACGGGCGCGCTGCATTATCCAGCAAGGATTTCGACCAATGAGAGGCCGCGTTATGCACATCCACCGCGCTGGCCGCGGCCTGTAAGGGCGAGAGCCCGTAATGATCATCTTGCGGATGGAAATTCTTTAGATGGCAAATCGGGCTCAGCTCGGGGCTGACCTCAAAGCGATGCTTTTTGCCATTCACGCTGTATTCATACCCGGCGGGCCAGCCATCGCGCCCGGGCACCACCGCCATGCGATCAGCGCGCAGCACATGCAACTCTAGCGGCAGCGCCCCAGGGGCCAGCCCGGCGCCCTCCAAATAGCCATTGCCAGTCAGCAGGAACTGCCCGTAAAGCGCCTCGAACATCTCTGCCGGACCCTGGCCGGGATTGGGGCGCCCCAGCAGCGCCAGCACCGGATGGCTGTCTTGGCGCACACCATTTTCGCGCAACAGCAAAGGCAAGGCAGCGGCGGCCTCGGCGATCACTTTGACCGCGCGGTAGCCCACCGGATTGCCCAAAAACCCGTTTCGGGTGAGCGAGGGCAAATCCCGCGGGCTCCACACCGCGCGGCCCGCCCCGCTCCAAGCGATCAGCGGCCCCGTGGCCGAGGCTTTGCGCTCGGGCGCGTCTTGGGCGCTGGCACCGGCTTGGGGCGCGCGTTTGAGAAAGTCCAAAACCATAGAGATCTCCTTTCCGCGAACCGCGATGGCTGCGGGCACAGCGCTTGGGGCGAGGCAGATCACCTCGCCGCGCTGCAATGGCACTGCGAAAACTGGGGCGTGAATTTGCGCGTAGTTGGGCTAGAGCCCCCGCACCCGCGGGCGGTTGAATGACTTAGAGGGCGCGATCATCAGATCATGCAGCGCCCAAACCAGCGCATCGACCCGGTCAGGGCTGCCTTTGCCCGCAAACCCGGTCTGGGTCATCAGCCCCATCTGATCCTCCAGCTTGCCCAGCCCGCGCATATGGCTGACCCGCCTTTGTTCATAAAGCGCGGCCACCGGCTCGGCCCGCGCAACCTTGCCCCGGCTGGCGCGCACGGCGCGAAACGGGGCCACGGGATCGGTCGCCCGGATCAGGCTTTCCACCAGATCCCCCCCTTGATTGACCTCCGCAACCAGCCGGTCCGCCCCATGCCGCGCCATAGCGTCCAGCGCCGCATCTGCCCAGGCTTGCGGGGTGGCGGCGCGCAGGCTGGCATCTTCCAAAACCACCGCCCGCCAATCTTGTGGCGGCCCTTCGGTATAGGCCCCGGCCACGATGATGCCGCATTCATCCGATCCCGCATGGCCGGTCACTGGCGGGTCCACCGCCACCACCACCCGCGACAGCGCTGGCAGCTTGTCCACCTGGACGGCCAGCAGCATCTCTTGGCTCCACAGCGCCCCATCGGCATCGGCCAGCAACACGCCATCCAGCTCTTGCCGCCCCAGCCGGGTGCCGTGATAGCGCGCCCGAACCTCTTGCAAAAAGCTCTCGGCCAGATAGGCGCGATTGGCCTCAGTGGGGGCATGGGTCGTGGCCGTGGACGGCAAATCCAAAATTCGTTTCAGCACGCTGACATTGCGCGGCGTGGTGGTCACCACTTGGCGTGGGGTCTCACCCAGGCGCAGGCCGAATTGCAGCATGTCCCAAGCATCCTCGGCCTTTTTCCATTTGGCCAGCTCATCGACCCAAGCGGCGTCAAATTGCGGCCCGCGCAGACTTTCGGGCTCATGGGCTGAAAAGGCCTGGGCAATCGCCCCATTGGGCCAAACCAGCCGTTTGCGCGTGGCTTCCCATTTGGGTGTGCGATCCGGGGGCGAGCATTGCAAAATCCCGCTCTCGCCGAACACCATCACCTCGCGCACTTGATCCAAGGTCTCGCCCACCAACGCCACCCGGCGCGAACGCCCCGGATCCACAGGCCGCGCCCCTTCCACCTCGGCGCGCACCCATTCCGCCCCGGCGCGGGTTTTGCCTGCCCCGCGCCCGCCCAGGATCACCCAGGTCTTCCAATCCCCCGCCGGGGGCAATTGATGCTCTAGCGCCCAGAACTCAAAGATATAGGGCAAGGCCGCCAAAGCCTCGGGCGAAAGATCATCCAGAAACGCCTCCCGCTCCTTCAGCGGCGCGGAGGCGAGCAAGACGGCGCCCGATTTCAACGCGGGCTGCATCAAAGTCGAGGGCGACACAGCCTCCTGCTGCGGCGCCGATCTGTTTTGATTTTCTATCGTCAAAACGCTGCCTTTCCTTAAGAACGAGCCCGCTTGAATTGTCCAAGGCGCGGATGACCTGTTTGGCCTCCGCATCCAGTTCCATCTCGCCAGCTTCGATCCGCTGCACCAAATCTCCCAACGCGCAGACCGCGCGGTGGAACATTGCATTTGCCTCTTTGAACATCCGGTCCTCAGAGACGTCCTCCTGCTCGGGATATGTGTGAGTCATGTTCGGAAATCGCCCTTCTCATGAACTCTGCCCGAGAAAATGAAAAAGCGCCTCGAAACCTCCGTTCCGCGGCGCTTGCCCATTTCTTCCAGCTTGCCCTTTTTCTACTTTGGGGCGAGCGGTCTGTCAAATTTTAGCCCTTTTCAATTCCCAACCAAACCGCGCGTTGGGGTGAGGAATTTCTTTCTAAAATGTAAAAATAACGGGGCTCCAAAACCAACTCCCCTTACAATTGCAAGCACTTACAAATAACCTGCCCCTTTTCCAATTCTTAAGAGACCCAGAGCAAAAATCAGCTTCGATCAAATAGTGCGAATTGCAAACCCGGCCAGTAGCGGTTTTTAATTTTCAACGCAAAAGCGAAAAACCGGCGCGCAAAATGCCAAGAATCGGAAATACCCGCTGCAATATTTTTCCAATCCGCTGCGAAAGAATCGCTTTAGCTTGGGTTTTCCGCCCGTTCCGCCAGCTCCAGCCATTCCTCTTCGGCCAAGGCGAGCTTGTCTTGCCGGGCCACCAATGCCTCAGAGGCCTTTTGGAATTTCACCGGCTCACGGGTGAACAGCTCGGGATCGGCCATCAGCTCTTCAAGCTTGCCGATCTCCGCTTCCAAACGCTCGATCTCGCCGGGCAAGGCCTCAAGCCGGTGGCGCTCGGTAAAGCTCAGATCTGATGGTTTTGCCGCGGGTTTCGCCTCCGGCGCTGGCACCGATGTGGGCGCGGATGCAGCCTCAGCCGCTTTGGTTTTCTCGGCGGGTTTATGAACCCCTGGCAAGCCCGGCCCCTCTGGGCGTTGGGATTGATAATCGCTCCAACCACCGGGATAGGCGATCACTTTTCCGCCGCCCTCAAAGGCCAAGGTGGTGGTGGCCACCCGATCCAGAAAATCCCGATCATGGCTGACCAGCAGCACTGTGCCCTCATAAGCGCCCAGCACATCTTGCAACAGATCTAGGGTTTCCACATCCAAATCATTGGTGGGCTCGTCCAGCACCAACACATTGCTTGGCTTGGCCATGATCCGCGCCAACAGCAGCCGCGCCCGTTCACCGCCCGAAAGCGAACGCACCGGCGCGCGGGCCTGGCGTTCGTCAAACAGGAAATCCTTGAGATAGCCCACCACATGGCGCGGCGCGCCGCGCACCATCACCTGATCATTGCGCCCAGAAACGCCCATGGCCGGGTCCGTGGTTAGGCTGTCCCATAGGGTTTTGTCGGGATCCAGCGCCGCGCGGGCCTGATCAAACACCGCCACTTCCAGATTGGTGCCATGGCTGATGCTGCCCGTATCCGGGGCGATCTCGCCAGTGAGCAGTTTCAAAACCGTGGTTTTTCCGGCCCCATTGGGCCCCACCAGCGCCACGCGATCCCCGCGCATCACCCGCAAATCCAGCCCCGTCACAATCGGCCGGTCGCCCCAGGATTTGCTGATCCCGCGCGCCTCAATCACCCGCTTGCCCGAGGCCGGCCCGCTATCCAGATCCAGCGCCGCGCGGCCTTGGCGTTTGATCATCCCGGCGCGCTCGGCCCGCAAATCTTGCAGCGCCCGCACCCGGCCCATATTGCGTTTGCGCCTGGCACTGATGCCTTCCACCGCCCAACGGGCTTCGGCCTTGATCTTGCGATCCATCTTATGGCGCGCCAGATCCTCATCGGCCCAGATTTTATCCCGCCATTCCTCGAAATCGGCAAAGCCTTTGTCCTGGCGGCGCACTTGCCCGCGATCCACCCAAAAGGTGCCGCGGGTCAAAGCCGCAAGAAACGCCCGGTCGTGAGAGATCACCACAAAGGCTTCTTTGCCGCTGGCAAGCCGCTCTTCGAGCCAAGCAATCGCCGCAATATCAAGATGGTTGGTGGGCTCGTCCAGCAGCATCAAATCCGGCGCTTCGGCCAGCAATTTGACCAAAGCCGCCCGGCGTTTTTCCCCGCCCGAGGCTTTTTCCACCGCCAGTTCGGGGTTCAGATCCAGCCCTTCGGCCTCGATCTCCACCCGGTAAGCCTCGGCAGGGTCCAAGCCGCTGGCCGCATATTCCCCCAAAGTGGCAAAGCCCGACAGATCCGGGTCTTGCTCCATATACCCCACAGAGATTTGTGGCGGGATCACTCGGCTGCCAGTGTCCGGCTCTACCAGACCGGCCATGACCTTCAGCAAGGTGGATTTACCGGACCCGTTCCGGCCCACCAGAGCCAGCCGGTCCCCGGCCTGCACAATCGCATCAAGATCGGCGAAAATCGGATCACCCCCAAAGGTGAGGGAGATATCGGAAAGCTGTAATAAAGGAGCACGGGCCATGGGCGGGGGCTAGCCTTGGGGCGCGGCAGGGTCAACCGCTGGCGTTAAAACCTGCCCGCCCCGAAGCGACGCCCCGGTTAGAGCCCTTCCAGCGGGATGCTGCCGATGCTGTCAAACAGCTGACGCACAAAGGTGGAGTTCTGCACCGCCGGGTTGGTCACCCGCCGCGATACGGTCACCACTTGCCCATTTTCCAGCCCATAGCGCTCGATATTGGCCAAAGTGCCCGACTCGGTGAAGCTCACCGCAACGATCTCGCGTTCAAGTTCTTCAGGGGTGAAAAGCCCGCTGGTGCGATATAGGCTCGACGCGTAGAACCATGTGTTTTCATTTGAAAGACCCGAAGCTTGCGGGGTGCCGATTGCGCGGGCCACGCTTTCGCGATTGTCTTTGCCAACAGTCAGTTCTGACAAATCCAGCTCTGTTGGCGTATAGCCATAGCTGCGCATGATCGGGCTACAGGCCGAGATGATTGCAACACAGGCACTTGCCAATATTGCTCTGCGTAAAAACGCTCTGCTGCCCGGTTTCGCCATGACTGCCTCTGGATCGCTCATTGTATCGCGCATACAACGAAGCTTCACCATGTTTCAAGAAGAGGGCAAGGAATGAACGCGCAAAACGGCGAGGGCTATATCTGGGCGGTGGCGGATCTGCCAAGACGGCGCGATGCGCGGTTCGAGATCACCCCGGATGCGCAAAGCTGTGCGGCCCTGGCCGAAGCGATGGGTCTGGAAAGCCTCAAAAAGCTGCGTTTCGCTGGGCAATTGCGCCCCGAAGGCAAAGCCGATTGGAGGCTAGAGGCGCAGATTGGCGCCACGGTGACCCAGCCTTGCGTGGTCACGCTGGCCCCTGTGACCAGCAGAATCGATGAGCCCGTCTCGCGCCGGTTTCTTGCCAATCCCGAAGACGATCCCGCCGCCGGTTCGGAAACCGAGATGTCCATCGACGAAGGCGACGAAGCTTTGGGCCGCGAGATTGACCTATGGGCGGTGATGATCGAAGCGCTCAGCCTGGCCCTGCCCGCCTATCCCCGCGCCGATGGGGCCGCTTTGGGCAGCGCGCAATATGCCGAACCCGGCGTCACCCCCATGAGCGATGAAGCCGCCCGGCCCTTTTCCGGTTTGGCGGATTTAAAGGCAAAACTTGAGAAAAAAGACTGACAAAGCCGGATGGCGCAAAATCCTGAAAGAAAGCTCTTGCGTATGGGAAAAAAACGCGTAGAAGTCCGGCTTCCTTTTTAAGGCCCGGCTGCCATAGGGGCACCCGGGTTCATCGTGTCGGGCCAGCGCGCCCGCTGATCCGAGGTTGAGACATGGCTGTCCCCCAGAATAAAGTCACCCGGTCCCGCCGGAACATGCGCCGCGCCCATGACGCACTTGAGGCCGGCAATCCTGCTGAATGCCCCAATTGCGGCGAGCTCAAGCGGCCCCACCATGTGTGCCCGTCTTGCGGCCATTATAACGATCAAGAGATCGTAGCTCAGGCTGACGAAATCGACATTGACGAAGACGCATAAGCGTCTCGTTTAAGATCGGTTTGCCCATGAGTCGCCTCGGCGAAGGAACAACGACCCCTGCCCAAAACGGGCCTGTGGTGGTCTCCGTTGACGCGATGGGCGGCGATAGCGGCCCAGCCCCTGTGATCGGGGGCTTGGCGCTGGCGGCCAAAGAATATCCTGATCTAAGATTCGTCGTCTCTGGCGATGAGGCAGAGCTTGGCCGTCTGATTGCCAAGCGTCCCATCCTCAAAGACCGCTGCACCATCCGCCATGCGGAAGGTGTGGTGACGATGGATGCCAAACCCAGCCAGGTGATGCGCCATGGCAAAGGCACTTCTATGTGGGCCGCAATCGAAGCGGTGCGCGATGGAGAGGCCTCTGTTTGCGTGTCTTGTGGCAATACTGGCGCGCTGATGGCCCTATCCATGGTGCGCCTGCGCAAGCTCAAAGGCGTGAATCGCCCGGCGATCGCTTGCCTTTGGCCCTCGCGCAATCCCCAAGGCTTTAATGTCATGCTCGATGTGGGGGCCGATATTCGCGCCGATAGCGAGGATTTGCTGCAATATGCTCTGATGGGCGCCTCCTATGCTCGGATCGGTCTGGGGCTGGAAAAGCCGCGGGTGGGTCTGCTCAATGTGGGCACCGAAGAGCATAAAGGCCGGGCCGAGCTGAAGCTTGCCCATGACATGATCGCCGAAGCCTCGAAAGGCAATTTCGACTTCACCGGCTATGTGGAAGGCCGCGACATCCCCTCAAGCGATGTGGATGTGATCGTCACCGATGGGTTCACGGGCAATATCGCGCTGAAAACCGGCGAAGGCATTGCCGGGCTGATCCGCGAATTTCTCAGCGACGCATTCAACTATTCCATCCTGTCACGATTTGCCGCGCTTTTGGCTCTGACCTCCTTGCGGCGGCTGTCCAAACGGATTGATCCGCGGCGGGTGAATGGCGGTGTATTTCTTGGGCTCAATGGCACTGTGGTGAAATCCCACGGGGCCGCAGATGCCACCGGCGTGGCCGCAGCGCTCAAGCTCGCCAGCCAGCTTGGCCAGGCCAATTTGCCCGAAAGATTGGCAGCACGCCTTGCATCCCTTGACGGTGCGGGACATTCTGGCACGAAAATTGGGCAGAGATACGGAACACAGGCATGACAAGGCGCGCAGTCGTCCGCGGGATCGGACATTATTTGCCAGAGCGTATTGTCCCCAATTCTGAGTTTGAAAAGACCTTAGAAACCAGCGATGAATGGATCCGCTCCCGCTCTGGGATCGAGCGGCGTCATTTCGCGGCCGAAGGTCAAACCACCTCGGATATGGCGGCACGTGCGGCGCGTGCAGCGCTTGAGGATGCAGGTCTGGCCGTGGATCAGATCGACGCCATTGTGGTGGCCACATCCACAGCGGATCTGACCTTCCCCTCTGCGGCCACCATGGTGCAAGCTGAATTGGGCATGACCCAAGGCTTTGCCTTTGATGTGCAAGCGGTTTGTGCGGGTTTTGTGTTTGCTTTGGCCAATGCCAATGCGTTGATCCTGTCCGGCCAAGCGGATCGGGTGGTCGTGATCGGCGCCGAAACCTTCTCGCGCTTGATGGATTGGAGCGATCGGGGCACTTGCGTGCTCTTTGGCGATGGCGCGGGTGCCTTGGTGCTGGAAGCGGGCGACGGTGTTGGCAGCACCGAAGATCGCGGCATCCTTGCCTGTGATCTAAATTCCGATGGCCGTCATCGCGACATTCTTTATGTGGATGGGGGCGTGTCCACCCATAGCACGGGCCATTTGCGCATGCAGGGCAAAGAAGTGTTCCGCCACGCGGTGGAAAAACTGGCCGCCACCGCCCATACCGCCCTGGAAAAAATCGGGCTGAGCGGCGCGGATGTGGATTGGATCGTGCCCCATCAGGCCAATCTGCGCATCATCAAAGGCACAGCGCAGCGCATGGGCGTGCCCATGGAGCGTGTGGTGGTCACCGTGCAAGATCACGGCAACACTTCGGCGGCCTCGATTCCCCTGGCGCTGTCGGTGGGCAAAGCCCGCGGTCAGATCAAAACCAATGATCTGGTGGTGGTCGAAGCCATCGGTGGCGGGTTGGCCTGGGGATCTGTGGTGCTGCGCTGGTAAAGCAAAATCCCGCAAGTGCCTGACGCACAAGCCTCTGAGATTGACTCGCTTTTCAGATTCGCCCTATCGTTTCTGGAATGATTGGAGGGCATTATGGGCAAAACACTCACTCGCATGGATCTCAGCGAGGCCGTTTTCCGCGAGGTCGGTCTGTCGCGCAATGAATCCGCGCAGCTCGTGGAATCGGTTTTGGACCATATGAGCGACGCGCTGGTCGCGGGCGAGAGCGTCAAAATCTCGTCCTTTGGCACCTTCAATGTGCGCAGCAAAACCGCCCGGGTGGGCCGCAACCCGAAAACCGGCGAAGAGGTGCCAATCTCGCCACGCCGGGTGCTGACCTTTCGCCCCTCTCATTTGATGAAAGAGCGCGTCTCCCGCGGCAATCGCAGCTAAACGCGGCAGGTCATTATGAACAAAGCCCCCGACGCCTTTCGCACCATCAGTGAAGTCGCCGATTGGCTGGGCACACCGACCCATGTGCTGCGCTTTTGGGAAAGCCGGTTCGAACAAATCACCCCGATCAAACGCGCCGGTGGGCGGCGTTATTACCGGATCGAGGATATGCAGCTGCTCGGGGGCATCAAAAAGCTGCTGCATGAAGATGGCCATTCCATCAAAGCGGTCCAAGAACAGCTCAATACCCATGGGGTGGCCCCGGTTATCGCCCTAAGCCCGCCGGTCACCGATGGGGCGGCGGCCGATACCGCCCCCGAGCCCGCGCCGGTTTCTGAGCCAATAGCCGATCCCGCCAAAGATCCTGCCTCGGCCTTGCAAACACCCCCGGAGTCGCCCGCTGATCTGGTCGCAAAAGATCGCGCGCCTGCGCCCGACCCGGCCCCTCAAGCAGAGCTGTTTGAAAATACAGAGCTTGAACCCAGCCCGCCAGAAGAGCCGGTGCTAGAAGAAGCCGCTGCAAAGCCTGCGCCAAAACCTGTGGCCGCGCGCAAATCCCCGCGCCGGCTCAGCGGCTTTGGCCCAAACACCACCCTGCCCGAAACCGCCGCGCCGGTCAGCGATGCCCCGGCCTTTCGCCGCCATCCCGGGCGCGGCCGCCCGGCCAAAGCCGATCCCGCGCCCGACGCCGCAAAAGAGGCCGCATCCGCTGAGGCCCCGCGCCAGGGCCTCTTCATCTATGACGACACCGCCGAACGGGTGGCCAAAACACCGCCAGAAAGCCCCGCGGAACCCACGCCGGAAACCTCAGCGCAAGCAGCGGCTATGGCCGCCCCAAGCCTGGGCGATATTTCCAGCATTCCCCAAGATCCCAGCGATGACTGCCTCGCGCCAGAGCCGCTGCCCTTGGGCGCGGAATGTCGCGCTTTGGTCGCTCTGGCCCGCGCCAGCGATAGACCGGCCAAGCTCAGCGCGGACAGTCTCGCGCCGCTGCAAGCGCTGCGCGATCAACTCACGTGACAAAATTATTTTCAGCTTACCCACAGATCTGTGCCGTTTTCGCCTTGCTCCCCCCGGCCTGCCTGATTAAGACGCACCTCGTCGGGCCATGGCGCAGCCTGGTTAGCGCGTCCGTCTGGGGGACGGAAGGTCGTGAGTTCGAATCTCGCTGGCCCGACCATTACACCGCACCGTCCGGTGCCGCGCTTTCGCGCTGACGGATCTACATCATGTCTTATCCCCCTGAAAACACCCAACAAGCTTCTGGCGTTCTTTCCGACACCGCATTGCGCGGGTTGTTGGATCAAGGGGTGATTTCCGCCCAAACCCCAGTGGAAGACGGGCAAATTCAGCCCGCTTCGCTGGATTTGCGCTTGGGCAGCAAAGCCATCCGTTTGCGCGCCTCTTTCCTGGCAGGGCCCGAGGCCAAGGTTGCCGACCGGCTTGATGATCTGGCCATGCACAGCATTGATCTCAGTGATGGGGCGGTGCTGGAAAAGGGCTGTGTCTATCTGGTGCCCTTGCAAGAGCATCTGGATCTGCCCAGCGATCTTTCCGCGGTGGCCAATGCCAAAAGCTCGGCCGGGCGGCTTGATCTGCTCACCCGCACGGTCACCGATCAAGGGGTGGAATTTGACCGCATCCCTGCCGGTTACACCGGCCCGCTTTATGCAGAGATCTGCCCCCGCAGCTTTTCGGTGCTGGTGCGCCCGGGCATGCGGCTGAACCAATTGCGCCTGCGCCGGGGGCAAGCGGTGCTAAGCGATGAGGCCCTGCGCGCGCTGCATGCCAAAGATCCTTTGGTGGCCAGCGATGCGGGGATTGCCGCCCATATCGAAGAGGGTTTGGGCTTTTCCGTGGATCTTGCAGCGGCCCGGCCCGGCGCGCCGGTGGGCTATCGCGCCAAAGCCCATACGGGCGTGCTCGATCTGGACCGGATCGGCGCCTATGACCCGCTGGAATTTTGGGATCCGCTCTATGCGCCCCAAGGCCGTTTGATCCTAGATCCCGGCGCGTTCTACATTCTGGTATCCCGCGAAGCGGTGCATATCCCGGCCGATTGCGCCGCAGAAATGGCCCCCTATCTGGCGTTGGTGGGCGAGTTTCGGGTGCATTATGCGGGGTTTTTCGATCCTGGCTTTGGCGCGGCCCAAGCGGGCGGCGCGGGTGCGCGCGGGGTGCTCGAAGTGCGCTGCCATGAGGCGCCTTTCGTGCTGGAACACGGCCAGCGCGTGGGCCGGTTGGTCTATGAACGCATGGCCGCGCCGCCCGCGCGGCTTTATGGGGCGGATTTGGCGTCGAATTATCAAGGCCAAGGGCTGAAACTGGCCAAGCAATTCCGCGCCCCAGACTGATCCGCGCCAGCGAAAAAGCCCCAGACCTTTAAAATTCAGCACATCTTTTCCGGCGCGAAAGACTCGGCACTCACCGAGCTTTAAGCCTTGGCTGCCACATAGCCCAGAGCAGTCAACCGGAGCGTGTCTTATGTTCAAAGCCGGATTGCGCGTGGGTCCGCGCATTTATTCGATCATCGTCGTTGCAGTGCTGACCAGTGCTGGCCTTGCCTATACTATGTATCAAATGTCCGTGGACAAAGCGATGCGTCTGCGAGAGATGCATCTTACCGATGTGGTCGATACCTCGCTCTCGGTGGTGCAGCATTTCTATAAGCTGGAAAAATCCGGGGCTATGACCCGGGCCGACGCCCAGCATGAAGCGATCGAAGTGCTGCAAGACCTTAATTTCCACGGCAATAGCTATTTCTTTGGCCTGGACAACAACGCCAATATTATCCTGCATGGGGATAAGAAATCCAAAGTCGGCACCAATCAAAAGGACTATCTCGATCCCGATGGGCTGCCGGTCTATCAAGAGCTGATCAAAATTGCCCGGGACACCGGCGGCGGTATCTTGATCCACAAAGCCGAAGAGGCGTCCAAAACCGATGGATCGGTGAAGGTGGTCGGCAAGATGACCTTTGTGCGCCCCTTTGAGCAATGGAATTGGGTGATCGGAACCGCATCTTACCTATCTGATATTGAAAAAGAAATTGCGAGCATTCGCAAAGTCTCTTTCATTCTGTTCGGGGCCGGCACGCTTTGTATCGTCGTGCTGGCGGGCTTGATCGCTCGCTCGGTGGTGGTGCCGATGCAAAATGTCACCAAGCGGATGCTGTCACTTTCCGAAGGGGATAAAGAAGCCCCTATTCCAGCCCGGGATCGCCATGACGAGTTTGGCGCGATGGCACAAACCTTGGATGTGTTCCGCCTTGGGTTGATCGAAAACGATCGCATGGCCGAGGAACAAAAGGAACGCGCGGTCAAAGAAGCCGAGCTTGAAAAACAAGCCGCTGCGGAAAAAGCCGAGCGCATCGAAGAGGAACGCCGCCGGGAAGAGGCCGCCGCGAAAGAGCGCCAAGAGCTGAAAAAGCGCGAAGAAGCGCAGCTAGAGGCCGCCCGCAAAGAGAAAGAAGCCGAACGCGCCAAGCAGATGGCCGAGCAAGAGAAAATCGTCAGCGCCCTGGCCAAAGGTTTGCAAGATCTGTCCGATGGGGATCTATCCACCCATATCGCAGATCCTTTCCCAGACAGCTATGATCAATTGCGTCTGGACTTTAACCAGGCAGTCGAAAAGCTGTCAGCCACCATTGGGACGATTACCCATAGCGTTGATGATATTCGCGGCAAAGGCGAGGACATCACCCATTCCGCCGAAGAAGTGGCCCGCAGCAGCGAGCAATCCGCCGCCACGCTGGAAGAAACCGCCGCAGCTTTGGAAGAATTGACCTCATCGGTGGCGCAAGCGGCCAGCGGGGCCAAAGAGGCCGATCACATCGTCAATGAAGCCAGCCAAACCGCAGAACGCAGCGGCAAGGTGGTGCAGCAAACCGTGACCGCCATGGGCGCGATTGAACAATCCTCCGAGAAGATCTCCAAGATCATTCATGTGATCGACGATATCGCCTTCCAAACCAATCTTCTGGCGCTCAATGCAGGGGTCGAGGCCGCCCGGGCGGGCGAAGCAGGTCGCGGTTTTGCGGTGGTTGCCTCGGAAGTGCGCGCCTTGGCCCAACGCTCTTCGGAAGCGGCAGGCGAGATCAATGCGCTGATCAGCGAAAGCGGCAGCCATGTGAAGCAAGGGGTGGAATTGGTGGGCGAAGCGGGCCAGACCTTGGAAGCCATCGCCGCTTATGTGTCGAAAATCGCCAGCCATGTTTCGGATATTGCCACCTCGGCCAGCGAACAGGCCACGGGGATTTCCGAGATCAACACCGCCGTGGGCCAATTGGATGGGGCAACGCAGCGCAACACCGCCATGTTCCAAGACACGCTTATGGCCAGCCGCTCGCTCACCCAAACCGCCGGCAGTCTGGCGCAGCAAGTGGGCCAGTTCAACGGCGCAAAATCAGCCGAGGACAGCACCGAATATAGCGCGGCCCAAGGCGAAGACAGCGCGGGCGCAGAGCCAAGCAATGCCGAGAGAGCGCCTGTTCAATCGCCCAGCTATCGCAAAGTGGCCGGGGGCGAGCCGGTGGCAGAAGAAGCCTTTGTGGATGATGGCTGGGAAGATTTCTAACCGCCCCACCTAAGACAGAGCACAGCGGCAGCCATAGCAGGCTGCCGCTTTTCTTTTTGGCGCCCCGCCCGCTGCCGCCTTGCGCCCTCTATTGACGGCGCAAACTTCGGTGATAGACCCTTGCCAACCCAAGGGATGCACCGATGAATCTATACGCAGATATTCGCGCGCTCGTGCTGGACCGGCTCGAGACGCTTCAAGCCGCAGGCCAATTGCCAGAAGGGCTCAGCTTCAATGCCGTGGCCGTCGAGCCGCCGCGCGATGCCGCCCATGGGGATATGGCCACCAATGCCGCTATGGTTCTGGCCAAACCGGCCAAAACCAAACCCCGCGATATCGCTGAAAATCTGGCCGCTGCTTTGGCCGAAGACCCGCGCATCGCCACGGCCGAAGTGGCCGGGCCCGGTTTCATCAATCTGCGGCTCAGCCCGGATGTTTGGACCGGCGTGGTCCAAGCGGTGATGCAAGAGGGCAAAGCCTATGGCCGCGGCAGCATCGGCGCGGGCAAATCGGTGAATGTGGAATATGTCTCGGCCAACCCCACCGGCCCGCTGCATGTGGGCCATACCCGCGGCGCGGTGTTCGGGGATGCGCTTGCGGCACTGCTGGATTTCGCTGGCTGGGATGTGACCCGGGAATATTACATCAATGATGGCGGTGCCCAGGTGGATGTGCTCGCCCGTTCGGTCTATTTGCGCTATCTCGAAGCCCATGGCCAAGAGGTCACCTTTCAAGATGGCACCTATCCCGGGGATTACCTGGTGCCTGTGGGCGAGGCGCTCAAAGCCAAGGTTGGCGACGCTTATATCGATCAACCCGAAGAGGTTTGGCTGGCAGAGGTGCGCAGCTTTGCCACCGATGCAATGCTTGAGCTGATCCGCGAAGATCTGGCGGTGCTGGGCGTGCGCATGGATCAGTTCTTCTCGGAAAAATCCCTTTACGGCACCGGTAAAATCGAATCTGCCCTAGAGGCGCTGGATGCCAAGGGCCGGATCTATGAAGGCGTGCTCGAGCCCCCCAAAGGCAAAAAGCCCGAGGATTGGGAACCGCGGGAGCAAACCTTGTTTCGCTCCACCGCCCATGGGGATGATGTGGACCGGCCGGTGAAGAAATCCGATGGCAGCTGGACCTATTTCGCCCCGGATATCGCCTATCATTATGACAAGGTCACCCGCGGCTATGATCAGCTGATCGATGTGTTCGGCGCAGATCACGGCGGCTATGTGAAACGGATGAAGGCCGCGGTCTCGGCGCTGTCGGATGGCAGCGTCCCCCTGGATGTGAAATTGACCCAATTGGTCAAGCTCACCAAAGACGGGCAACCCTTTAAAATGTCCAAACGCGCGGGCACTTTTGTGACCCTGCGCGATGTGGTCGATCAAGTGGGGCCTGGGGTGACGCGTTTTGTCATGCTGACCCGGAAAAACGACGCGCCGCTGGATTTCGATTTCGACAAAGTGCTGGAGCAATCCCGCGATAACCCGGTGTTTTACGTCCAATACGCCCATGCGCGGGCGGCCTCTGTGCTGCGCAAAGCGGCGGCAATGGGTGTGAGCCCAAGCCCTGAGGCCCTGCGCCAAGAGGATCTGAGCGATCCCGCAGCCCAGGCTTTGGCCGCGCGCCTGGCCGATTGGCCGCGCCAGGTGGAGATCGCCGCGAAGGGCAATGAGCCCCATCGCATCGCGTTTTTCCTGTATGATCTGGCCAGCGCCTTTCACAGCCTTTGGCACCGGGGCAATGAAGACCCGGCGCAACGCTTTGTTTTCGAGGATGATCTGGAGCTGAGCGCACGAAAAACCGTTCTGCCCCGCGCCACGGCCATTGTGATTTCCACGGGATTGGGTATCCTTGGGGTCGAGCCGCTCGAGGAAATGCGCTGAGAAACAGCGCCCCGGCAGCTCATGAGCAGGCACTGCGCGCCCCGATTGGCGGCGCGCCACATGAGGCATAAAGGCATGGCATTTCCCACCGCGCCGGGGCCAGGCTATGGCAGCGACCCGGCAGAGGCTTCGATCATTTCGGCAACTTTGGGCTGGCTCGGGGCTGGTCTTTCTTTGACTTTGGTCATCGGCCTGGTCTGGTGGGCCTATGATATTGCCACCCGCGACACCCGCACCGTGCCGGTGATCCGCGCCATGGAAGGGCCAGCGCGCCTGGCCCCTGCCGATCCTGGCGGGTTCCGCGCCGCCCATACGGGCTATTCGGTGAATGAAATTGCCGCCGAAACCCCGCGCAGCCCGGTGGCCGATGAGGTCGCGATCGCCCCGGCCCCAACCGCGGTGGAGCAAAATGATAGCCCGGTGATGCGCCCAGGCGCCGCCCCGGACCGCGAAGTGATGCGCAATTCCGTGGATCGCGCCTTATTCGACGC
>JAOXSB010000294.1 GCA_025800345.1 Mangrovicoccus sp.
ACTCAGCCCGGTGGAGATTGATTGTGCCATCGCGGTGATGCTCAAGATCCTCGATGGGAAATGCAAAATGCCGCCCCATGAGGCGCAGATCATGGCGGGCCTTTACGATCTGCTCCGCCCCCGCCCGGCGCAGCATTTGGGCGCGCCCGAACACGAGATGATCGCCATCGCCCGCGCCGAAGACGGCCCGCGCTTTCGCGCTGAAGTCTATGAAGCCCGGGTTCTGGCAGAAACCCGTATTTCCCGCCCGGTGATGAAAGGCTTTAAAGCCAAGCTGCGCAAAGGCGGCATTCTTCCTGCAAAAGCGGCTTGAACACTGAGCGTTCTAATGCGCGGCGTGACGCGTGATCGCTAGCAGTAACGTTCAGAATGGTTTTCATGCAGAGAGAAGATAGCATATGAATAACGAAGACGCTTTGAAAGTGTTGGAAAACGCTATTTTTCAGCAGCTTTATGACGATTTGGATGTTGAAGAAATTGACGTAAGCGCCGTATCTGCGAAATTCGTGAAATTGTTCGAACTAGTGAAAGATGACGCTATCGCTAGTGCTATTGAGTCCCATAAAGCGTTAACGGCGGAGTACATTACCGATTTCGAGGAACAAGCTGCGGGGTTTGTCGAGCGCGTTTACGCGCGTTGGAAGCCCTCGTTTGACTGTCTTGAAATGATGTTTTCTGTCGCAAGAGAATTGGGAGAATTACACGGAAAGGCTTTCCTAGAGGAAAGCCGTGGGCAAAATGATGCTGTTATGTTGGCCTTAGCTAACATTTTTCCTCGTGCATTATTGGTAACCCGCGAAATCATTTGTCTTCTGCGCGGTGGCTTTCCTGATGGGGCGTTAGCGCGCTGGCGATCATTGCATGAACTGACCGTCACTGCGATGTATATTGCCAAGCATGGCGAATGCGCTGCGATCTCATATTTCCAGAGCTTTCACTTCGCGGCCCGACGTGCTGCGCGTCAGATGAATGAGCATTCGGTTCGAGCGCAAGTTCCTAAATTCTCAGAAGATGAGATGAAGGAGTTTGATACACGCTGTGAAGAGGCAGAAAGGATCCTCGGCAGGAGGATAGAGAAGGATAGCCTTGGCGAATGGCCTAAGATTACAGGACTGAACTCCTTTGCTGCGATCGAAAAAGACGTAGATATGGATCACTGGAGGCCACGCTATAAATGGGCTTCTGGCCATACACATGCCCATTTCAAGCCAATGGCTAAATTGCTTGGGATGGCAGAAGCGGGTCACGACGCGCATCTCGTGGGGTCTAGTAATTCGGGTTTCGTGGACCCTTTTTCTATGACGGCAATATCACTTTCTCAGATAACGGGGACCTATTTGCTGCATGGGACGAATGCGGACCGCATTATCCATACAAGTGTAATGCAAAATATTGCTCGGGAGATGGGCGAGATAGCATTAGACAATGAAAGAGCGACTAGCGGCGCATTTAAATCCTGAAACAGTACCGTAGCTGTTTTCGCTGAAAACGCCCTTCTCGGCCAAAACCCCAGCAAAACGGCGCGGAATTCAGCGATTATGCGATGGCGCCGCGCAAGGCCCGTGCCAAGCGGGGGCTTGGCGGCGCGATGGCTCGCCACGGGCGCGGCTTTGCGCTGACATAAGTGCGCGCGACAAGGAAAGGACCCGCCATGCCGATCTACAGCTTTCGCTGTGATGGCTGC
>JAOXSB010000317.1 GCA_025800345.1 Mangrovicoccus sp.
GCCGCCGGATTTCCATAAAATAATTCGAGCTAAGGGTCCAAGGATCTGTATCGGTTTGCCGGGGCATTTGCGCTTCGGCGCGGCGCACATAACCGGCGGCCAGATCCAAAAGCGGTTTGGAAGCTTCGAACTGGGCCGGGCGCATAGGGGTGCAGCTGGCCTCGCCCCTCGCGTCCATCAAGCTGATTAGATCGCAAAGCTGGCGGCATAGAGGGTCGATTTTCAAGGTCCAAGACGAGGCAGTATAGCCGAAGGAAAAGCAGAAATTCGGCAAGCCATCGAGCATCATGCCTTTATAGATCAACCGATCTGCAAAATTCACCGGCATCCCATCCACCTCCAGCTCGATATCGCCAAAGAATTTGAGATTGAGCCCAGTGGCGGTGACAATCATATCCGCATCGATCTTTTGCCCGTCGGTCATGAGCACACCATCCTGGCAAAACCGCTCGATCTTACCAGTGGTGATTGAGGCTGCGCCGCTGCTGATCGCTTGGAACAGATCATTGTCAGGTACGGTGCAAAGCCGCTGATCCCAGGGCTCATAGGGCGGGTTGAGATGCTGCGAGAGGTCGAAATCCTTGGGCAGCTGCCGGGCATTCAGCCAACGGATCAACCTGCGCGCGGTTTTTGGGCGGTTTTGGCAAAAGGTGAACAGATAGCGCTGCAACTGCATATAGCGAAAGCGCGTGAGCTTATGGACCAGCTTATCAGGCAAGACGCGATACATGGCGATGGCCAGCCAATCGCGCTGTGGCACCGGCAATAGATAGGTGGGCGTGCGCTGGATCTGGGTCACATGCGCTGCCTTTTGCGCCAAAGCGGGCAGTAGCGAGACCGCCGTGGCGCCGCTGCCGATCACCGCGATGCGCTTGCCGCTGTAATCAAGATCCTCTGGCCAGTGTTGGGGGTGGATAATGGGCCCCGCAAAACGGTCTTCGCCTTCAAAGCTGGGGCGATAGCCGTGATCATAGTCGAAATAACCGGTGCCGCTAAAAATCCAGCGGCATTGGAGTGTCTCGCGCTCGCCACTCTGGGCATCTTGGATCTGTACCTGCCAAAGCGCGCTGCCGCTGTCCCATTGGGCGCGGATCACCCGTGTCCCATAGGTAATCGTATTGCTTAGATCGTTTTCCGCCACGCATTCGCGCAGATAGTCCATAATCGCCGCACCGCTGGCGATGGCTTCGGGTTCGCGCCAGGGTTTGAACTCATAGCTGAAGGTGAAAATATCGCTGTCCGAGCGGATGCCGGGATAGCGAAACAGATCCCATGTGCCGCCCAGGTCTTGGCGTGCCTCAATGATGCGAAACCGTTTATGGGGCAGCAGACGGCGCAAATAACAGGCGCAGCCAATGCCCGAAATGCCCGCGCCAATAATCAAGAGATCAAGAATGCTGTCAGGGCGCTCGGCGCTGATTGATGCCATTGGGTCTCCTCCTGCTTCTGGATTTGACCCAATCAGGGTTTTGGTGAAACATGCGAAATGCACATCAACTATGCTTTGATGAGGCGAAATGCATCAATTACGACCGGAAGCAGCAAGCATAATGCGCCAAGGCGCGCGCCAAATCCTGGCAATGGATGAGGCGCTGATCGCCGCGATTGATGAGGCCACGATCAGCGCTAGCCAGCTTGTGGATAGCGACATGGTCGCGATGATCTACAAAGCCAATCGCATGAACATCCTTCATTGGGCGCGGGAGATATCGGTTGCGCCGCAGCGCCCGGTTTCGGCCAATCTTTCGGTTGAAATGGTGCAGCTTGCCCGGTTCCAAGCCCGGCTTGGCATTGATGAGGCGACCGAGCGCGCCTATCGATCAGGTCAACAAGCAGCCTGGCTGAAATGGATGCAGATCGTGTTCTCGCTCAGCAATGATCCGGCGTTGTTGCAAGAGGTGCTGGAATACTCTGCGCGCTCCATCAACGCCTTTGTGGAGGCCACGCTCGCCGGGTTGGCAGAACGGGTCGCGGAAGAACGCCGCGCGCTGTCTCAGGGAGCGCAGGCGGAGCGGCGGCAATTGGTGCAAGATTTCATCAATGGCAAGCCGATGCATTCCGCAAGCTTGGGCCGCAAGCTGGGCTATGGGCTTGATCAGCCCCATTGGGCGGCGATTTTATGGACGGATACGCCCCATCAAGGGCCGGATGCGCAAGAGGTTTGGGTCCAGGTGCAAGATGCGTTCAGCGCTGATCGCAAGCTTCTGGTGATTGCCGCAGACCGGGCCACGATTTGGCTGTGGGGCCCCGCGCCACCGGCGGCCGAAGAGATCCTTAACGCTTGCCCCAGCCATTACCGGCTCGCCATCGGGGCCAGCGCCCCGGGGCCAGAGGGGTTTTTAAGCAGTCATCGCTCGGCCCGATTGACCCAAAGCATATTGGCCAGCGCGCCTGCGGAAAAACGTTTGGCCAGCTATCACGATGTGCGGCTGATCTCGCTCATCACCAGTGATCGCGGCGCGGTGGACAGTTTTTTGCGCAGCACTTTGGGCCCGCTGGAAAGCGCCGCGCCAAAGCTGCGCGCGTCTTTGCTGACCTATCTCAAAACCGGCTGTAGCTTGGTGGAAACCGCGCGGCTGTTGGATTTGCATCGCAATACATTGATGCGCCATTTGGCCAGGGCGCAGGATTTGCTGCCCATCGCGCTAAACGAGGCCACGCGGATCGAAGTGTCGGTGGCGCTTGAGCTGCTATATTGGCGCGAAGGGGAGCAGCCTGTGCGCCCAGCGTAGTCGCGGGTCTCTTCGCAGCTTGGCCCAGCAGGTTAATGCGAGATCGCAAAAGCCGGGCGCAATTTGATGCCCAGAAAACTTCCGGCAAAAGCGGCGGCCATCCAGGCCCAACCGTGCAAACTGCCCGAGGCAATGCCATTCATCATTGCGCCAATATTGCAGCCGGTGGAAATGCGCGCACCATAGCCCATCAATATCCCGCCAATGGCCGCGCCCAGCAGCGCTTTGGCTGGCACGCCGCGTAGGCTTGGGCGCCATTTGCCCACCAAAGCCGCGGCAAGAGCTGCGCCAAGCATGATCCCGATATTCATATTGGCGGCGTTGTTTTGCCAAATGGGCTGCGCCAGGACCGCTTGCGACCAGGATTGCCCCCAAAACGCGGTTTCGGTGAACGGGGCATTTATGGCGCTGAGATCAATGCCCAGAGCGGTGGCGATTTTCGCGCCATAGATCGTGTAGCCAAAAGTGATCCCCCAAGGCCCATTGGTTACCAGCAAAACCAATCCTGCCAGCACCCCGACCAGCATCGCCCCGCGCATAGGCTGCCATGGCCCAAAGATCGCGCGAAGGGCCCAGGGCCTGTCCGAGGCGGCGCTATCGCTTAGCGCCCCATGGGCGCGGCGCTCGATCAGCACACTGACCGACCATAGCAGCCCGAGCAGGCACAAGGTGACCATAATCGCGGGCCAAACCCCCCAGGTTTCAACCATGGCGAAACGTCCGAGCACCGGTGAGCCCCACCAAGAGGGCGCATGGATCGAGCCGATCACAGAGCCGATGATGAAAAACACCAAGGTCACGGCCACGGGCGCTGAGCCACCGCCAGCCACCCAGGCGGCGCCAGATCCGCAACCGCCGCCCAATTGCATGCCGATCCCAAACAGAAACGCCCCCAGCAGCAGCGCGATTGACACATTATGGATCACCTGGGGATAGCCGCCATAGGCCGCCAGAAGCATCATGGTGATCGAAGCGGCCCCCAGCATGGCCAAGGTTTTGCGCAGCCCCAAACCGCGCTGCGTCAGGATCAAATTGCGCCAAGGCCCGGTAAAGCCAAAGGCTGCGCGATACAGGGCAAAGCCCAGCAAACCGCCCATGAGAAAATTCTCGGAATAGCCCCAAGACAGGGTTTGCGCGATATGCCAGCTTAGGCCCAACATCGCGATCAACGCCGTTGCGGCAACCACAGGCTGGATCTCTGCGCCAGGGCCGGTTTTGCGCCAGGCGCGCAATGGGGCGGTATCAGTGCCTTGGGTCATAGGCGGGGCCTTCTTTCAAGGATGCGGCCAGCCAGCGCCGCCGGAAGGCAGGCCAAAGGCTTGGCTTGGCGCTGCTGGCGCAAAGCTACGCGTCTTGGATATAGAAGGCTATGGTCTGGGGCGCGCGCGGCTTCACAATGACTTTAGATCATATGCGGCAAACTGCATCTTACGAGGTCTGAGAACAAAATTCGCGATATTGCCGGGGGGTGAGACCTTGGGCTTTCTTAAAGGCGCGCTCAAAGGCAGAGACTTCGGAATAGCCCAGCTCCATGGCGATCGCGGCGAGAGGTTCGCGGCTTTCATGTAGCAGACGCTGGGCATAGCGGGTTTGGCAATCGCTGAGCAGATCAGAGAAACTGCGGTTCTCTAGCTCCAGTTTGCGGCGCAAGGTGCGCCGGGACATGCCCAAAGACTGCGCCACCTCAGTTTGGTTTACCTTGCCATGGCCCAAACGATTGACCAGGGCGCGGCGCACGCGGATCGTGGTCGGGGCTTCGCGCTCTCGGGCGCGGGCTTCTTCCATGAGCTGCGTTGAGATCAGCTTGAAATGATCCGTCGCCACCGGGTTCATGGGCAGATCCAGGATGCGCGCGGGGAAGCGCAGGCTATTGTTGCCCGCTCCGCAAATCACCGGGCAACGCAGGTTCAGATCCGCCGCTTGCCAGATGCTCGATCCCGTATGTTCCAATGTGATTTGATCTGGTTGAAATTCTGGCCCGGCCGCCGAGCGCAGCAGATTCAGCAGCACGGAAAGGGTCAGCTCTGCATCTTGTTGGCGTGGCCAAATATCCAGATCAAGAATGCGGTAGCTGAGCCGCGCTTTGTCGTCATCGACCTTAAGTGTCAGCTCGGAATCGCTTTGGATGATGGCAAAGGCATTTTTGAACAGGGTGAAGGCCGCGCCCAAGGTGGGCGCTTCTTGGATCAGTCCGCCCAGATAGCCAAGATTGTTCAGATCGAAAATCGCCCCAACCCGCCAGCCAAATTCAGGCATGTGCAGATGCGCCGCGGCCATCTCGCAAAAATCGACAAATTTGCGCAACCCTAACGTGTCTTGCAGCTCATCCGATCCAATGCCCGCCAGGCCGCAAATTTCCTGGGCGCTCCCATTGGCATTCTCGATGATGCGAAACGGGTCGCTCAGGGTCGAGGCCACAATTCTGGGGCGATAGCGATGCGGCAATGCAGGTCTCCTTGGCTGCAACAGGGGTGCTGTGCGTTTGGCTGAGGCCAAGATGCGTCATTGCGCGCCGTGATCGAAGCGCTTTGCGGGTTTTGTCCGGATTTGTCGTATCGCTGTCCGGATGTGATGGAGACCTTGCCCGCGCTTTGCGCAGAGACTGCGCGGATGGATGCGTTAGAGAGCAAATATGACATTGCCATTGCCGGGGGTGGCCCGGCGGGCACCTTGGCGGCGATTCTGCTCGCCCGCGCGGGCTATAAGGTGGCTTTGGCCACGCAGCCGGGCTCTCGGGCGCGTTTTGAAGGGCTCTCGCCGCGGGTTGTTGCGGTATTGCGCGCCCATGATCTGCCTTTGACGGGGGTTGGTCCGGCCTTGCCGCGCCATGTGACTTGGGATGGCCCTGGGCGCGCTCAGAATGTCGAACATATCGTCAATCGCGGCGCATTTGACCAAGCCTTGCGCGATCACGCTCAAAGCGAGGGCGTCGGGCTGTGCTATGGCGCGATTGTGGCTGTGGATGTGCCGCGGGGCGAGATCCGCATGGGCGATGGCACAATCCTGCGCGCGCAATTGCTGTTTGAGGCGCGGGGGCGGCGTGCGCCGCGGGCGGCTCAAGCGCAAATTGGACCGGCCACGATCAGCCTGGCGGGGTTGAGCGCGGCGGTATTGCCTCGGGCGGGGGCTGCGCTCAGCGCGCAGCCCGAGGGATGGATTTGGCAGGCCGAAACCAGCAATGGCCCCTGGATCCAGGTCGTAGGCAATGCCAGCGCTTTGGCCGGGCCGGGGGGCAAATCGTCAAAACTTGCCCGGTTCTGGGCGCAGATCACTCAAGGCGCAAGTGATCTGCCTCAAAACCCGGTGGTGCAGGCGATTGCCCCTCGGCTCAATGCGCCGCAGATGGATCCGCGCTGTCCGCGGCTAGGGGATGCGGCGGTGGCGCTGGATCCGCTCTCGGGTCATGGGCTGTTTTGGGCGCTGTCCTCTGCGCTGATGGCGGTGCCCGTGGCTGGGGCGCTTTTGGCGGGGCAGCAAGATTTGGCGCGCGATTTCTATCAAGCCCGCGTCATCGAGACCTTTTGGCGGCAAACGCGTGTGGGCCGGGATTTTTACCGCAGTGCAGCGCGCGCAGGCAGCTTCTGGCAAACCCGCGCCGCCTGGCCCGATGACACCCCCGCCCATCCTGAGATCCCCGCGCCATATCTTAGCGAGCGGGTGATTATACGCGGCAACCGGCTGGAGCGCGCTGAGGTGGTGGTGATCGCATCCGAGCCCGGCGGGGCCGCCTTTGTGCATGGCGCGCCCATTGTGCCGATCCTGCGCCGCCTTGGGGGCAACCCCTTGCCAGATTTTGATCAATTTCATGCTCAGTTCATGCCCCAGAGGCCGCTCTCTGCGGCCCAAGCGGTGCATGGCTGGCTCATCCATCGGGGGCTCGCCCAAGGGCTTCCTTCCCCATCCAATCTCGAAGACAGGGACGCAAAACCATGTACGCAAGACGAAGCTGCCTAACGGCGGCGATCCTTTTGGCCACCGGTGCAGGCGGCATGGCCTGGGCTGATCAGGCTTTGCTCAACTCCAGCTGCGGTGGTTGCCATACGGAAACCGAGGCGGGGCTCAGCCGGATTGAAGGCCAGCGGAAAACCCCTGAAGGTTGGATGATGACCATTTGGCGGATGCAAAACGCCCATGGGTTGAACATCTCTGCCGAGGATCGTCGGGTGCTGGTGCAATATCTCTCCGATACCCAAGGTTTGGCCCCGTCCGAGGCCGCGCCATGGCGCTATGCCTTGGAAAAAGATCCCAATACGGTCGAAGCCCTGGAGGAGCCTTTCGCCTCCATGTGCGCCCGCTGTCATACCGGCGCGCGGGTAGGTCTTCAGCGCCGCACCGGTGAGGAATGGGATCTGCATATGGATTTCCATGTGGGGCAGTTCCCAACGGCGGAATATCAGGCGCTGGCGCGGGATCGCGAATGGTTCAAAATTGCCAAGGAAGACATGGTGCCCTGGCTGACCGAAACCTATGGGCCAGATGCCAGCGCTTGGGAAAGCTGGCAGGGCCAGCCTCATGCGCCTGCCGCCGGGGATTGGGTGTTCTTGACGGAATTGCCGGGCCAGGGTGAGGCCTATGGCAAGCTCTCGGTCAGCGGCGAGGCCTCGCCTTATACGGTCTCTGGCGAGCTGGTTCTGGCCTCGGGTGAAAGCTTGCCGGTCTCGGGCAGCATGAACCTTTATTCCGGCTATGAATGGCGCGCCAATCTAGAGATCGGCGGCACGGTTTATCGTCAGGTTTTGGCCATGTCCGAAGACGGTGCGGGGCTTGAAGGCCGTCAGTTCCTGCGGGGGCAAGACAGCCTAGGCGCACCGCTGATCGCGGCACGGGCCGGGGATGCAGCCGTCATTCTGGGCGCTGTTCCTTCGGCTCTGCCCGCGGGCAGCACCAGCGCTCAGATCGTCGGCGTGGGCCTTGACGGGCTAAGCGCCAGCACGGGCAACGCAGAGGCCAACCCCTATGGCGCGGCGCTGAGTGTCGAGACCGAAGGCAATGGCATGCTGGCCCTGGCCGCTGGCGAGGCCGCTTTTGATCTGGCCTATTACGAGAGCATCGACAGTTTGCAAGTGGAGCCTGCCTTTCCCCTGGCGCGTGTGGGTGGCGGCTCTGATGTAGGCCCGGCCAAAGTTCCGGCCTATTTCTCGGCCATCGGTTTCTGGAATGGGCCAGATGGGGAGCCCGGCACCGCAGATGATATCCGCGTGGGCAAAATGGATGCGGCCTGGGCCATGACCGATGCCCATGAACATGCCGCTCATATGGAAGATGCGAAATACGCGGGCAGCATTGATGCGGGCGGTGTCTTCACCCCCGGTGTTGCAGGCCCCAATGGAGAGCGTCCGTTTTCCACCAATAATGCGGGCGAGTTGACTGTGACGGCTGAAGCATTGGGTCAAAGCGCCGATGCCTCGCTGATCGTCACGGTGCAGCGCTTTATCGACCCCCCGATCCGCTAAGGAGGCCAGGATGAAATATTTCAAATTTCAGCCAGCCAATGCCCATCGGGTGGCGGTGGAGGGCGAAGAGATGCTCTTTCACATACCCACCACATCGCTTTTTGCGATGGATGCGATGGATGCGGCGGTGCTGGATTTCGCAGCCGGTCAAGACGGGTTTTCCCGCGAGGATTTGGAGCGCGCCTTTGATGGCTCGGCCAAGGCCGAGGCGGCGCAGCGGCTCGATAATTTCCTAAGCCTCGATATCGTTAATGACGGGCGCCCGCTCAAACCTGAACGCCCGCCGATCGAGATCGAGAATTTCCCGCTCACCACGATTGTGCTCAACGTCAATACCGGCTGCAATCTCGCCTGTTCCTATTGCTATAAAGAGGATCTGGCAGTGCCGTCCAAAGGCCAGAAAATGGCTTTTGAAACCGCGGTGAAATCGGTCGAGATGATGTTGGCCGAGAACCCGGATCGGGACGACTATAATGTGGTCTTTTTCGGAGGCGAGCCGCTTTCCAACATGCCGCTGATCCGTCAGGTGGTGGATTGGGCCGAGCCTTGGTTTGCCGAGCGTGGCAAAGGGGTGAATTTCTCGCTCACCACCAATGCCACGCTGCTCACCGAGGAGCTGGTGGATTGGCTCGACAGCCATCGCTTTGGGCTGACCGTGTCCATGGATGGGCCGAAAACCCTGCATGATCTCAACCGCAAAACCGTGGGCGGCAAAGGCACTTATGATGCGGTGGCCGCCAAAGTGCGGATGCTTTTGGCGCGCTATAGCTCGCGGCCTGTGGGCGCGCGGGTGACCCTGACCGCTGGGGTGACGCAGATCTATGAGATCTGGGATCATCTGAAAAACGATCTGGGCTTTGCCGAGGTTGGGTTTTCCCCGGTCACCTCGGGCGAGATGGACGCTTTTAACCTCAATGGCGAGGAATTGCTTGAGGTGTTCGAGGGGATGAAATCCCTTGGGCGGCTTTATCTGACCGAAGCGCTTGAAGGCCGCAGCATCGGCTTTTCCAATATGCATCAGTTGATGCAGGATCTTTATGAAGGGCGGTCCAAAGCGCTGCCTTGCGGGGCCGGGGTGGGGATGCTTGCGGTCAACCATGACGGGGCGCTGAACCTGTGCCATCGCTTTACCGGCTCGGAGATGGACGAGTTCGGCACGGTGGATGACGGCATCAAACGCAAGGAACTCGCCGGGTTCATCAAATCCCGCTCGGACCGGACCGAAAAAGGCTGTGCCACCTGCCGCATCCGCAATCTTTGCGCGGGGGGCTGCTATCACGAGAGCTATGCCCATTTCTCGGACCCGCTCAAACCCACCTATCATTACTGCGATCTGATGCGGGATTGGGTCGATTTCGGCATCGAAATCTATTCCCAGCTCATCACCGCCCAACCGCAGTTTTTCCACAATCACATCGCGCCTCGGAGGGCGAACGGCAAATGAAACCGCTCAATCAAAAAGCCGAACGGGTGCAGCGCGCCGCGGCAGAAGACAAAATGGACGAAGTTCGCGCCATGCAAACCGTGACCGCAGGTTGCGCCACCACATTTGATCCCGGCTGGGAGGTTGATCCGTTCGGCGGTGTGGCCGCGCTTTGTCAGCCTATGGAGGCCGATCTTTATGGCTGCTCCGATCCCTGCTGGTGGCCGGCTCAGGTGCCTGACACCATGGTGAACCACCAAAAATGGGATGAGAACGCGCCCAATGGGGCGAAGGACTGGCGCAATCTCAGCGCTGGCTATCCTGATGATGCGGAAACCTGAGGAGATGGATATGCGCCACTTTCTAACATCGGCCGCGCTGGTCCTGACCACAGCTTTGCCCGCAGCGGCGGGCGATTTGCTGGTCACCATCGCCAAACCGTCCAATCTATATGTCTTTGACGCGGAAAGCCGCGAATTGAAGGTCGATTGCGATCTGGGCGAGAATATCGCGCCAGGGGTGATCGCGATGTCGCCCGATGGCAGCATCGCTTATGCCTTGATCAATCGCTGGCAAGACGTGGTGGGCGTGAATATCGAGACCTGTGAAAAGGTGTTCGAAGCCCGCCAATCCAAAGGCGATATCTCGCGCCGTTCGATTGCTTCGCTGGCGGTGTCCAAGGATGGCAGCGAGCTTTACACCGTGCGCAACCCGGTCAAGCTGATGCAGGACCGCTATGAGGTGATGAAGCCTGAATTCGCGGTTTTCGACACCGATGCCGGGTTGCAGGCAGAGCCGAAATCGGTGACCCCCGCGCCGCGCCGGATCACGGTGATGGGCACCGATCGCAAAGGGGCGGTCTATGCCGCAGGGCACGAGATCTACCGGATCGACCCGGCCACCGGGGAATTTGAGGTGGCCATTGCCAATGCCTCTTGGGACCGTCCTACCTATAGCCCGCCCGATGTGCTGGCGTTTTGGCCGATTGGCTCGCAGAATGATGAATTCATGCTGATGTATACGGCTGCGAAATTCACCGATGAGACCCAAGCAGAGCTGGCTGATTTTGTCTGGGGCTATCAAAGCGTCGATCTGACCTCGGGCGAGACCAAAATCGCAGACTTTGCTTCGCTCGAAGTGCTGATGTTCTCGGGTGTGCGCAGCGCCACGGATCCGAAATATCTCTATGGCGTTTACACCCAGCTTTCCAAACATGATGTGGAAAGCGCCGAGCTGATCAAACGGGTGGATCTGCCCCATACCTATTACGTCATCAATGTCTCAAGCGATGGCTCGGAGATTTATGTGGCGGGCACCAACGAAGATATCGGCATCTATGACAGTGAAACGCTGGAGCGGATCGGCGAGATCATCGTGCCTTCGGGCGGGGATATGTCGACCTCGACCCTGCAAGTGGTGCCCCAAGGGTGAGCTCGCCCACTGGCATCACACAAAACGCACCGGGCGGGGGGCTCGCCCGGTCGCATTCATGGTTGGCGGAAAAGCTCTTTGATAGGGCCGCCCGCTGGCTGCCACAATTTCTGCGTCCCCATCATGGGCGTATGGCGCTGTTGCTGGGCCTTGGGGTGTTGGCCGCAGCGCTTGGGCTGTTGCCCCCTTACTTAAGCAAACTGGTGATCGATCAGGGCTTGATGGCTGGCGATACGGGCGCGCTTTTGCGCTGGTGCGGGGCGCTGTTTCTGGCCGGTTTAGCGGCGGTGGCCCTGGGGGCGCTGAGCAATATTTTGCACATGCGTGCTTCGGTGGCGATGCTGGCAGATCTACGCCAAGCGTTGATCGCAGCCTTGGTGGTGCGACCGTCAAATTGGTTCGCCGGTCAGCGCGCGGGCGAGCTGCTCACCCGCATCGACGGGGATGCGGCCCAGGTTCAGCAATTTGCCTTTAACGCGGCCCTTGGCGGGGTCTCCGCCATAACCCGTTTGATCGGCGGCACGGTGATGCTGTTGGTGCTCAATTGGCAACTTGGGCTTATGGCCATGGCGCTGGCTCCGATTGAGCTGTTGTTTTTGAACTGGGCGCGGCCTCGGACCGAGGCATTGGCGCATCAGGCCCGAGAGGCGCGGGGGCGGTTTTCTGCCGGGCTGTCTGAGATGCTTTTTGGTCTGCCCGCGCTGCAAATGGCCCGAGGGGCCGATTGGGCGCAGGCACGAGCTGGGGCCGAGCAAGCGGCACTGAATGAGCGCTTGATCACCCAGCAACGCTTTGGCGAGTTGACCCGCGCGGTGCCGCAGATCCTGTCAGGGGCCATGCGCGCGGCGATTTTCCTGGCGGGCGGTATCATGGTGATCCGGGGCGATTGGCCTTTGGGATCTCTGATCGCCTTCATCGCCTATATGGGGTTCATGATCGGCCCGATGCAGACGCTTTTGGGGCTATGGCACGCCCAGGCGCGGGCAAGGGTGGCTTTGGCCCGGCTCGATGATGTGATGGGGGTGCCTGCGGCCCCGGCCGGGCAATTGCGGCCCAAAGGCTATGAGATCACGTTGCAGGATGTGATCTGCGATCGCGGGGATCAAGACCCCTCGCCACCGCTATCGGTGGGCATCCCCGCAGGGAGCAAAGTGGCGCTGAGCGGGCCCAGCGGCATCGGAAAAACCCGGCTATTAGCGGCGCTGAGCGGGCTTGTTCCGCCGGCCCATGGGCGTATCCGCATTGGCGGGCAGCCGGTGGCGCAACTGGACCCGGATCGCGCCATTGGGCGCATCGCCCATGTCTCTCAACGCCCGTTCACCCTGCGCGCAAGCGTGCGGGACAATCTGTTTTTACCCGCCGAGTTTTGGGCGGGCGCGCAGGCCGAGCAAAAGGTTTGGGCGCTGTTTGATATATTGGGCCTTTCCGAGCGGTTTCGCGCGGCCCAAGGGTTGGCAACGGAGCTGGGGGAAAACGGGCTGACCCTATCGGGCGGCGAGCGGCAAAGACTATGCCTGGCCCGAGCGCTGCTGGCGGGCTTTGACATTTTGATTTTGGATGAGGCGCTTTCAGAAGTGGACCCAGGGCGCACGGCTGAGATCATCGCCTATATCGATGCTACTTGGCCCGATGCCACGCGGATTATCACCACCCATGGGGACCGCGCAGCTTATGGCGCTTTTGATCAGGATATTATCCTTGGGGGGCGGTCATGAGCGTGCCGGTGATCGCTGTGATTGACGGCCCCTTACCTGCCCAATGGCCGGGGCTGCGCCATGTGATCGCCTGTTGCGAGCTGCATCCTCGCATTGCCGACAGCCCGGCCCGCGCCCATGGGCAAGCCGTGACCCGCGCTATTCAGCTGGGCTGCCCAGAGGCGGTGATCGACAGTTATGGGGTGTTCCCCGGGCGGCTGGCCACGTCGGTCTCGGCGGTCTGCGCGGGTTTGGAACAGGCGCTGCACAGCGACGCGGATATCGTCCATTGCTCTTTCGGCATGCCCGAGCCAGCGCCCAGAATGGATGCGTTGATCGCAGCGTTGATCCGTGCGGGCAAATCCGTCGTCGCCTCGGCCCCGGCGCGCGGCAGCGCAGCCTATCCGGCAGGGTTTGATGGGGTGCTGTCGGTGCAAGGGGATGCCCGCTGTGCTCCAAGCGCGCATTCCTACCTAAACCTGCCCCATGCGAAATTTGGCGCCTATGCCGGGGCAGAGGGCGATTTGATCCGCGGGGCCAGCCGGGCAGCGGCGCATTTTACCGGGCTTTTGGCCCAGGCGGGCGGCGCGGATATGAAAGCCGCAGCGGCTTATCAAGGGCGCGAGCATATCTGCTAACGCCCTTGGAGGGGCGCGCGCTTATTCCACGGTGATGATTTTGCGCGAGAGCACTTCTTTGTTGGTCAGATCCAGCAAGCGCAGCTCATAAACCCCTGGGGTTTCTGGCAAGGTGATCTCCACAGGCGGCGCGCTGGTGATTTTCTGAGCGGCAATCCAAGTGAAAATCGGCTGGTTGCTTTGCGCCAGGGTGATGCGTTGATCCGCGCTTTGGCTATCCACGCTCCAGCCCACTGAAATCGCGCTGCCTGGGGCGGCGCTTTCGGGGGCTGTTAGGCTTGCACCGCTTTCAAGGGGGGCATCTGCGGCCAGGATCTCAACGCTTTGCCGCGCCAGCACCCGGCTGCCTTCGCGCAATTGATAGCGGATCTCGTAGAGCCCGGTCTCTTCAGGGGTTTTCAGGTCCAGCTCCGACAGGGCGCGGACCTGACCATAAATGCCGAATTCTCCATCGGGCGTGCCCATGGGCACCAGCACAATGTAATCGCGCGCATCCACGGTGCCGGTCCAGCTCACCGGCAAAGGATCCCCGGCGCGCACCGCTTCTGGGGCGCTGATGCTGACCTCTGGCTCCGTCAGCTCTATCATCGCAGAGGCAATGGTTTTGCTGCCTTCACGCAGCAGGTAACGGATCTCATACAGCCCGGTATCCGCAGGCGCTTGCAGATCGCCTTGGGTATCCTCGTGCACGCTGAGATAATTGCTAATGGTCCCCTCATCGCTGCCCATCGGTACGATGGTGACATAATCGCGGGGATTGATCACGCTGCTCCAACTGACTTTGATCTTTTGCCCGATGATCGCGGTTTCCGGGGCCGAGAGGGTCATTTCGGGCTGGGTCACTTCGATCATCGCGCTGGCCATGGTTTTTGCCCCTTCGCGCAGAATATAGCGGATCTCATAGAGGCCAGGATCGCTTGGGGCATTAAGCACCCCCTGCGCCTTATCCTGCACACTGAGATAATTGAGGATTGTGCCTTCCTCGGCCCCCGCGGGAACGATGCTCACATAATCGCGCGGGCTGACCGTCCCGGTCCAAGACACATCAAAGGCGGCCCCGCTCAACACGGTTTCCGGCCCGCTGACTGTGATGCTGGGGGCGGTCAGTTCAATGGCAGCGCTGGCCATGGTTTTGCCGCCTTCGCGCAGCACATAGCGCAGCTCGTATAGACCGGGTTCGGCGGGCGCGATCACCTCGCCCTCAGAGAGATCGCGCACCGTGATATAGTTGAGCACCCGGCCTTCTTCGGTACCTGCGGGCACAATTGTGATGTAGTCGCGTTCATTGACCGTACCGCCCCAACTGACCTTGACCGCAGCGCCGGTCACAGCGGTTTGCGGGGCTTGCAATGTGACTTGGGGCGCGGTCACTTCGATCTCGCGCGTGGCCACGGTGCGTTTGTCAACATTAAGCAGATAGCGGATCTCATAGAGCCCTGGTTCCGCAGGGGCGGTGAGGGTGGTTTGCGTCTGATCACCAGTGCTGCGGTAATCCCCGAATGTGCCTTCATCTGCGCCCATGGGCACGATCGTCACATAATCACCGCTGTAAATTGTGGGCGACCAAGACAGATCAAACATCTCGCCGGTTTGGGCGCTTTCCGCGGCGGTTAGATCCACTTGGGGCTTGCTCACCTCTAGCGTGGCAAGGCCCAACACCTCCTTCCCTGGATTGCTCAGATAGCGGATTTCATAAAGGCCCTCGCCCCCAGGGGTCAGCAAATCCACGTCTTTGGACGTGCCAATTTGTTGATAAACGCCAAAACGGTCAGGCTCAGATCCTACCGGAACGATGGTGATGTAATCCTTTTCACCTACCGTTGGATCCCATGTCACTGTGATTTGCGCACCGCCCACCGCCGTATCTGGGCCCTTCACCACCACTTGGGGGGTTTCGGGCTCAGGGGCTGGTTCGGGTTCCGGTTCAGGCGCGGGTTGGGCAACAGCGCTGCCCAGAGTGCTAAGCGCCGCGCCAAGCTCTTGAGCATTGCTGGCCGAGATATATTGCCCGCCAGTGCTTTCGGCGATGCACGCCAGAGAGCGCGTGTCCTCATCGGCGCCCAAGCCAAACCCCACCACATGGGCGGTAAAGCCAACCCCGCCTTGCGCCAATGCGGCGGCCACGGCGCAGGGATCACGCTCGCAGCTTTCCACCCCATCAGAGATCAGCACCACGGTGGCGGGCTGGTCCGTATAGGCCAGCGCCTTTGCCGCCGCTTCCACCGCATCGGTGAGCGGGGTTTTCCCGCGGGGCGTAATTTGGTTGATTTGGTCCAAAATCACTTGGCGCGACTGCGCGCCGGGCTCCACCAGCAACTCAATATCGGTGCAATCGCCCTGGCGGCGATGGCCATAGGCCATAAGCCCTACATTGCGCTCAGTGCTCCAGTCGCCAAGCAGATTATCCATCACCTCGCGGGCGATTTCGATCTTGGCTGTGCCTTCGATCTGGCCCCACATGGAATTGGAACCATCAAAAACGACCATCACATTCTCATCGCCTGCCGCGATAGAGCCGCAAAGCAGCGCGGTGGTGAAAATTGTTTTGCCCAAGATATGGCGATACATGGCATCCTCCCGAGAGCCGCGCTTTCCCTTGGGTCAGTGTTGAAACATAGAACCGGCTATAAGCCAATATTAACGCTTGTCGCGTTTGGGTTTGGAGGGATTGGGCCCGTTTGGGTGCCGTTTTCAGAGGCGTCTGGGGCAGGATGGCACAGGCTTGGGCTGGGCTTGCCTAATGTCCCAAAACGGCTCTGATAGGGTGAATAAGATTTGCGCCGTTAAAAAGGACGAAACCATGGCCCGCATTTATGACAGCATCACCGATACGATTGGCGACACGCCGATCATTCGTTTGAACAAGCTCGCGCCAGACCATGTGGCGCTTTATGTCAAAGCGGAGTTTTTCAACCCAGCCGCCTCGGTTAAGGACCGGCTGGCCATTAGCATCATCGAAGAGGCCGAGCGCAGCGGTGCGTTGAAGCCAGGCCAAACTGTGGTCGAAGCCTCCAGCGGCAATACCGGCATTGGGCTGGCCATGGTTTGCGCCGCAAAGGGCTATCCGCTTGTGGTGGTGATGGTTGAAAGCTTCTCGGTGGAGCGTCGGCGTTTGATGCGCATGCTGGGGGCCAAAGTGGTTTTGACGCCCAAAGCGCTCAAAGCCATGGGGATGTATAACAAAGCGGTGGAACTTGCTGCGGAAAATGGCTGGTTCCTGGCTCGGCAATTTGAAACCCAGGCCAATGCCAAGATCCATGAAGAAACCACAGGGCCCGAGATCCTGAGCGCCTTTGAAGGCAAGGATCTGACCCATTTCGTATCTGGTTTTGGCACTGGCGGTACGCTGACCGGGGTGGCACGGGTGCTGCGCCGCGAACGCCCTGACACTAAGATTGTTTTGACGGAGCCGGCCAATGCGGCATTGGTCGCCAGCGGGATCGCCCAGCCCCGTAATGCCGATGGCAGCCCTGAAAGCGGCCATAGCGCTTGGGAGCCCCATCCCATGCAAGGCTGGACCCCGGATTTTATCCCCGCGGTGCTGCAAGAGGCGCTGGACAATCAATATTATGACCAATTGCTGCCAGTGACCGGGCCCGAGGCGATTGCCACATCCCAAGCATTGGCGGCGAAAGAGGGGATTTTGACCGGCATTTCCGGTGGCGGTACCGTGGCGGCAGCGCTGAAAGTCGCGCAAGAGGCAGCGCCTGGCTCAGTCATCCTGACCATGTTGCCCGATACCGGCGAGCGCTATCTTTCCACCCCGCTTTTCGAGTCAATCGAGGCGGAGATGACCGAAGAGGAAAAAGCCATCTCGCTCTCCACGCCCAGCGGGCAGATGGGGTGATCCCATCGCGGGTTCAAAGATCAATTGCCCAAAGCCTCGGTGCATGCCGGGGCTTTGTTTTGTGCTCAATGGCTATGGCTGAGATGGCTATAGCCAGACCAGATGATCAGCACCCCGATTAAGGCGATCAATGCCGCCGAGGCCCAGGGGGCGGCGGCCATCACCTGATCAAAGCGCGCGCTGCGCTTGGACATCGCTTGCAAGCCCAGAGCCGCCACCACACCCACGGCCACCAGGGTGACTGCGAGCCCAATGGAAAAGGCGCTGACCAAGGTCACCCCAAGGGCGACTTTTCCCAGATGGAGGCACAGGATAAACACTGTGATTGCCGCCGGGCAGGGGATCAATCCGCCTGACAGGCCAAAGAGAATGGTTTGCCAACTGCCAGTGCGTCCTGAGGCCAGGCGCGCGCGGATCTCTTCGGCATGGGCGCGGGCATGGGCATCCATATGAGGATCATCAAGCCCAGCGGTTTCATGGCTATGGGAATGGCCGTGACCGTGACTGTGGGGATGCGCGTGCCCATGGTGGTCGTGCCCATGGTGTTGGTGATTGTGATGATGGTGCTCGTGCTGGGCCGGGCGGCTGCGCAATTGCTGCCACAGCATCCAGGCTGCAATCCCGATCACCAGCAGCCCCGAGATCATCATAAACCAAGGCTCTAACTCTTCGCCGATCAGCTCATTGCCCCAATAAAGCGCCAGCATCGCCAGCACCCAAACGATAATCGAATGGGAAAAGGCGGCGGAGATCCCCAAAAGCAAGGCTTGCTTCACGGTCCCATGCACCGCGATGATATAGGCGGCCATCATGGTTTTCGAATGGCCAGGCTCCAACCCGTGCAGCGCCCCAAGCGCTAAGGCAAAGACAAACAGCAGCAGCGGGTTCGCGCCCCCCGCCTCGATCATGCCGGTGAGATCCATAATAAAGCCCTCGTTGCTTAGAGATATCGCGTGATTTCGCGAAATTCCTTAAGATGGGCGGCGCGCCCTTCTGGACCATCAGCGGCTTCGCTCAAACAATGTTCCACATGATCGTGGATCAGCGTTTTCTTGGCCTTAGAGATGGCGCTTTCCACCGCTTGGAGCTGTTGGGCAAGCTCTACGCAGGGGCGGCCGGTTTCGATCATGTCGATGACCTTATTGAGATGGCCTTGAGCACGTTTGAGCCGCTTGGCGATATCGGGATGACTGGCATGTTCCATGGCCATATCCTATCCCCCCGGAGGGGATATGAATCAAGCTTTTATCACTTCACAAGTTTGCCCTCGTGCAGGTCAAGCTCGTCGGGGGCCAGGGCTGCGCGAAAAGACGGGGAATGGCTGACCAGCAAAATCGCTTGGGGCAGGGCTCGTAGAATTTCCAGCAGCCGCGCTTCGTTTTTGGTGTCTAGCGCGTTGGTGGGCTCGTCCAACAGCAGCACTTCAGGATCCATTGCCAATACCGTGGCCAGGGTGACCAAACGCTTTTCCCCGCCAGAGAGCTTATGGGTCACGCGATCGCGCAGATGCAGCAGGTCCAGATCGCTTAGCACCTGGTTTACGATCGCTAAGGCCTCATCGCGGCTGCGCCCAAGGTTGAGAGGACCAAAAGCGATATCTTCGGCCACGGTCGGGCAGAAAAGCTGATCATCGGGGTCTTGGAAGACCAGCCCGACCCGGCGGCGCACCTCGTGAAAATCGGCCTCTTTGCGTCGCTCTTGGCCAAAGGCTGAAACCCGGCCAGCATGCGGTTTTTGCAGCCCCAAAATGATGCGCAACAAAGTGGATTTGCCCGCCCCATTGGCGCCGGTGATCGAGAGCCTTTGCCCAGCCTTCAAGTCTAGCGACGCCCCATTCAGCACCGGTGCATGGCCAGGATAGGCAAAGCAAATATCTTCAAGCGCGATCAGCGTCATAGGAAATCCACGGCCAATAGAGCCATGCAAAGCAATAGCAGACCCGCCGCAAAAACATGATCCCGGCGGGTCAGTGCAAAATCTTGCAGCAGCAATAGCTGCCCGGAAAAGCCGCGGCATTTCATGGCGCCCAAGATCCTCTCAGAGCGTTCAATGGCCCGCACCAGCATCATGCCGACCAAATAGCCCAAGCTGCGATAGCTGTGCCAATTGGTGCCTGGGCGAAAGCCGCGCACTTTCATGGCCGCGCGCAGACGCAGATATTCGGCGCGCAACACGTCGATATAGCGGATGGTGAACATCAGCAGATGCACCAGGGTTTCAGGGCAGCGTAGGCG